>CAZLPK010000089.1:0-1764 GCA_964561375.1 uncultured Novosphingobium sp. | reverse complement strand
CTAGATCTTGCGCGAGAGGGCCAAAACCTTCTCGTACAGATCTGGCGCGGCTTCGCTGCGCACCAGCATGACCGCATGAGTCAGCCGAACCCGGCGATCGGCGCTGCCTTTGGAAATGGCATTCAGGTGATCCTGCACCTGCTGGCTGGTCGCGCCGCGCCCCGTGGCGGCGCTGGCCAGCAATTCGGCCAGCCGCTGCTGCGCGGGGTCGGCATCCAGCCGCTTTTGCCGGACGCCGTTGAACCACCACAGCAGGCCGACGAAAATCAGGATCGCGGCGAAATAGACTTCCATGTCAGCCGCACTGCCCGCGATGGAGCAGCTTGTGGTCGGCCAGGACCAGCGCCATCATCGCTTCGACCACCGGCACGCCGCGAATGCCAACGCAGGGGTCGTGGCGGCCCTTGGTGAACATCTCGGTTGCCTCGCCATCGCGGGTGATGGTTGGCTGCGGGGTGAGGATCGAACTGGTCGGCTTGAACGCCACCCGCACCACGACCGGCTGCCCGGTGCTGATCCCGCCCGCAATCCCGCCAGCATGGTTGGCGAGGAACTCCGGCCCTGCCGCGCCGGGCCGCATCGGATCGGCATTGCCCTCGCCAGTCAGGCGCGCGGCGGCAAAACCATCGCCGATTTCCACGCCTTTGACCGCATTGATCCCCATCATGCCTGCGGCCAGATCGGCATCCAGCTTGGCATAGAGCGGCGCGCCCCAACCGGCCGGAACGCCGGTGGCCACGCATTCAACCACGGCCCCGACTGACGAGCCGGACAGGCGGGCATCGTCAACGATCTTTTCCCACCGCGCTGCGGCCTGAGCATCGGGGCAGAAGAACGGATTGTTGCGGACCTCGTTGGCATCGAAATTGGCCATGTCGATCGCATCACCGCCGATTTCGGAGACATAGGCCAGGATCGTCACTTCCGGAATCGCCAGCCGCGCCACGGCTCCTGCCGCCACGCGCGCGGCGGTTTCGCGGGCCGAGCTGCGCCCACCGCCACGATAGTCGCGGAAGCCATACTTGGAGTCATAGGCATAGTCGGCATGGCCGGGGCGATAGGCCTTGGCCACTTCGGAATAGTCTTTCGAGCGCTGGTCGACATTCTCGATCATCAGGCTGATCGGGGTGCCGGTGGTCTTGCCTTCGAACACGCCGGACAGGATGCGGACCGAATCCGGCTCCTGCCGCTGCGTGGTGAATTTCGACTGGCCCGGACGGCGCGCGTCAAGGAAAGGCTGGATCGCCGCTTCGCTGATTTCCAGTCCGGGCGGGCACCCGTCAACCACTGCGCCCAATGCCGGCCCGTGGCTTTCGCCCCAGGTGGTGAAACGCAGCAGACGGCCAAAAGTGTTGAATGACATGACGCAAGGCTTTGGCGCGTGATTGCGCCGCTGTCCATATCCGGTTTAGGGAACGACCATGTACCTGACCGTGTTTCGCAACCGCAAGAGGGCCGATATGGACCTTGCCGCCTATCAGGCGGACAATGCGCGCATGGAAGAACTGGCCCGCAGCCAGCCCGGATTTCTCTCGATAAAGGGCTTTGTGGCAGAGGACGGCGAAGTCGTCGCGATCTCGGAATGGGAAAGCGAGGAAGCCGCCCGCGCCTGGGGCAGCCATCCGGAACATGCGCGGGTCCAGGCACGCGGCCGCAGCGACTATTATCAGGACTACACGCTCTATTCCTGCCCTGATGTCAGGGTGCGCAGTTATGAAAGACCGCAATCGTGACCCTTACCCTCTATGGCATCCCCAATTGCGA
>CAZLPK010000088.1:0-3361 GCA_964561375.1 uncultured Novosphingobium sp. | reverse complement strand
TAAAGTCCCGGAATCTCGCCATTGCGGACGAAATAATAGCTGATCCCCGCCAGCAGGCTGGCCAGCAACCAGGGCCGCTTATCCGCCAATGCACGTTCAGGCATGAACTTCCCCCTCCTTTTCACGCATGCTGGCGTTGGAATTTTCCGCGCGCAAGGCTAACCGCTGGTCATGGCTTACGATGTGCACATTATCGGCGGCGGCATGGCCGGCAGCGAAGCGGCGTGGCAACTCGCCCGCCGGGGTATCAAGGTCCGCCTTTCTGAAATGCGTGGCGGTGGAGACACCACACCCGCGCACCAGGGTACGGGTCTGGCCGAACTGGTCTGCTCCAACTCGTTCCGCTCTGACGACCATGAGAATAACGCCGTTGGCCTGCTCCATCAGGAAATGCGCGAACTGGACTCGCTGATCATGGGCGCAGCCGAAGTGGCCAAGGTGCCCGCCGGTTCTGCGCTAGCTGTCGACCGCGACGTCTTCTCCGCCGAAGTCGAAAAGCGCCTATCCAGCCTCCCCAATGTGGAAATCGTGCGGGAGCGGGTCGATCAATTGCCCGCAGCCGGTCTGACCATCGTCGCTACCGGTCCGCTGACTGCGGCTGCCCTGGCCGAAAGCATCGGCAAGGCGACCGGAGCCGATAGCCTCGCCTTCTTCGATGCCATTGCACCGATCGTGCATCACGACACGATCAATATGGACGTGGCCTGGCGCGCGGCGCGTTGGGACAAGGGCGGCAAGGATTACATCAACTGCCCGCTCAACCGCGATCAGTACGTCGCCTTCCGCGAAGGCCTGCTGGCCGGGGAAAAGACCGAATTCCGAGAATGGGAAGCCAATACCCCATACTTCGAAGGTTGCATGCCGATCGAAGTCATGGCTGAACGTGGTGAGGATACCCTGCGCTTTGGCCCGATGAAGCCGGTCGGGCTGGACAATCCGCACTGGGCGACGCCGGAACATCCCAATGGCCGCTGGCCCTATGCCGTGGTCCAGCTGCGCCAGGATAACAAACTGGGCACGCTGTGGAACATGGTCGGGTTTCAGACCAAGCTGAAATATGCCGAGCAGGTCCGCTTGTTCCGCACCATTCCAGGGCTGGAGAATGCGGAATTTGCCCGGCTGGGCGGTTTGCACCGCAACACCTTCCTCAATTCCCCGATCCTGCTGGACCGGCAATTGCGCCTGAAGTCAGCGCCGCATGTCCGCTTTGCCGGACAGATCACCGGCTGCGAAGGCTATGTTGAAAGTGCGGCGGTTGGCTTGCTGGGCGGGCTGATGACGGCGGCAGAAGTGGCCGGACGCGAGTGGACTTCGCCGCCGCGCACGACGGCACTGGGGGCGCTGCTTTCACACATCACCGGCGATGCCGAGGCCGAGAGCTATCAGCCGATGAACGTGAACTTTGGCCTGTTCCCGCCGGTCGATCCCGCAGTGAAGAAGAAGCAGCGCAAGCTTGCCTATACCGAACGCGCCAAACATGACCTGCAAGGTTGGCTCAAGACGGCCTGACGAGGGTCAGCACTTGCAGGCCGGTTTCTTGACCGGCTTTGGCTTGGTCGTGGCAAATTCGCTGCGGGTCAGGTTGCCGTTGCCATCGGTATCGGCCTTGCGAAAGCGGTTGCTTGAAACAACCGCCCATTCCTCAAAGCTGAGCAGGTTGTTGCCATCCTTGTCTAGCTTGCGGAAGGCGGCGACGCGGGGCTGCAGGGCTTCGGCCCGACTAACCAGATTGTCGCGGTTGCGATCCATGCGGTTGAAACGGCGTTCCTCCCGCGTTGCCTCATCAACCTGAGGCAGGTCTGCCCCCTGCATGCCTTCGCCATCTTCATCCGGAATTTCCAGCAGGTCATCAGGGCGTTCGGCAAGGATGGGCGGCGGCGGCGGAGCATTGGCTTCAACGGCGGCCCTGCCCTGCCACCAGAACAGTCCGGCAGCGGCCAATAACAACGCCGAAACCGCACCAAGGATCACCCGGTTCATCGAAAGCCCCTTCAAGTCATTGAAAGGGCTATAAACTATCGCCCAAGCAAACCAAGCCGGATAGCCGCCAGTCCGTCGCCAATTCCTTCCAGAAGAGCGCCATTGCCACGTTTGCGAGCAGCGAGACCATGCAGGACGGTTAGCGGGCGCAGACTGGCTGGCAGACCGGGCCGCGCCCAATCGCGCTCCGCGGCAAGCCTTTGCACCTGCGCCACTTCCTCCGCATCTGATGTGCGCGATGCCAAATCGGCCAAGGCCCAGTTGAACCCGGCCCGATGCGCTTCCTCCGCCAGGCCATTCGTGCCGAGCTGCCTGGCCAGAGCGGCAAAGGCGCTGCCGCGTCCGTCCGCAAAGGTCATGATGGCGCTATCGTTGATGGGCGGGTCGGTCAGCAAGGCTTCCCAACCATCGACCAGAGCGGTCAATTGCGATTTGCCCTGCCCCCAGTCGGAAAGCAGCGCCAGAACCGGCTCGTCATGGTGAAACCCGCTTGCTTCCTCGCGCAGCCGATCGCGCCACCAGGCCAGACGCATCTGGGTCAGCAAGGGTTCGCGGCCCTGCGCAATCAGGCGGGACAGCCGCAGGTCGAGCAGCAACACCGCCAGAATATCGCGGCGGACTGCCGCTGAAGCATAGGCCAGGGCAAGCCGGCGATCCGCAGGCAGTTCATCCAGCAGAGGGGCAAGTTCCATGGCTGCGCTCTAGTGCGCTGGGTTTGCTCTGACTAGCCGATAAACCAATGGAGCGGCCTATGGCCCGTTACCTGCGCGTTAACCCTTATCCTTTGGGTAATGGTCACCAAGGTTGCCCTAGCTGGACGGCAAGATTCCAACCGGGGGGCCTATGCTCGAATCGATACGTCGCAGGTTCAGCCAGCTTAAAACCAGCACCAGCGGCAATGCCACAATGCTGGTCGCACTGGGAATGCCGGTTCTGATCGGTGCGTCCGGCCTCGCGGTGGACACGGCGCAATGGTACATGTGGAAGCGCGAGATCCAGTATGCGGCTGACCAGGCGGCGCTTGCCGGTGCCTGGGCGCGGAGCAACGAGGATTCACGCGGCACCTACATCGAGCGCGCCCGGCAAGAGTTCAAAGCCAACGTCTCGGTCACCAGGACGATCAATACCGAACCGGAAGTCCGCCTCGCCGATTACAACGGCGGTGACGATAACAGCGTCGTAGTAACAGTAACGGCCTCGCAGGCACTGCCATTCTCAAGCTTTCTGATCGGTGAAGCGGCTGAAGTCAGCGTCTATTCCCAGGCCAGCTTTACCGACGGGAAAAAGTACACCGCCTGCCTGATCGCAGTCGACGAAGACGATAGCGGTGCCATCACGATCGGCGGTAACGCCACAATGACCGCCGCTTGCGGTCTGGCAG
>CAZLPK010000087.1:0-3524 GCA_964561375.1 uncultured Novosphingobium sp. | reverse complement strand
CCCCCTAAGAGGCGGCATGTCCTTTGCCGGTTTTCTCCAGCACTCGCTGCTCGTTGCCCTTGGCGGCGGGTTCGGGGCGTGGCTGCGTTATATCATCGGCCTCGCCTGGGCGCGGAGCATGGGCGCGGCCTCCGCAGCGGCCTTCCCGTGGGCGACGCTGACGGTAAACCTGCTCGGCAGTCTCGCCATGGGGCTGCTGACGGGCTGGCTGGCCGGCAGCAGCCAAGGCTCGGAAAGCTGGCGCCTGCTGCTGGGCGTGGGCGTACTGGGCGGATTTACCACTTTCTCCGCCTTCAGCCTTGACGTGGTCAGCCTTGCCCAGCGCGGCGAGCTGGGCACGGCCATGTTCTATGCCGCGATCTCGATCGTGGGCAGCATCGCCGGGCTGGTGGCCGGACTCTCGATTGCAAAGGTACTGGGATGAGCGAGCGCACCGAAACCACGGCAGACACGGTCCGCCAGTTCACTGTAGGCAGCGACGACGATGGCGTACGGCTGGACCGCTGGTTCAAGCGCCACTTGCCGCAGGTCGGCTTTGCCACGGTCAGCCGCTGGGCGCGCACCGGGCAGGTCCGCGTCGATGGCAAGCGCGCCGATCCGGCTGACCGCGTCAGCGCGGGACAGGTGATCCGTGTCCCTCCCGGCGGCGACAGCCCCGAGAAAAAGGCCCGCGCCCGCAAGCCGCTGACCGAAGAACAGATCGCGCTGGCCGACTCGATGGTCATCAGCAAGGACCGCGCTGCCATTGTCCTAAACAAGCCGCCCGGCCTTGCCACGCAAGGGGGGAGCGGCACGTTCCAGCATGTTGACGGATTGCTGGACGCCTATGCCGATGATGGCCCGCGCCCGCGCCTGGTCCACCGGCTCGACAAGGATACGTCCGGCGTGCTGCTGATCGCCCGCACGCCAGGCAGCGCCGCGTTCTTTTCCAAGCGCTTCTCGGGTCGCTCTGCGCGCAAGATCTACTGGGCGCTGGTGGTTGGCGTGCCGGACATTGCCGATGGCATGATCGACCTGCCGCTGGCCAAGCAGCCCGGCACCGGCGGCGAAAAGATGATGGTCGACAAGAGCGGCGAAGGCCAGCCGGCCCGCAGCCGCTATCGCGTGATCGACCGCGCCGGCAACCGCGCCAGCTGGGTGGAACTGCAACCGCTGACCGGGCGCACTCACCAGCTGCGCGTCCACATGGCGGCCATCGGCCACCCCATCGTGGGCGACGGCAAGTACGGCGGGCCGGATGCCTTCCTGCCTGGCAGCATCAGCCGCAAGATGCACCTCCACGCCCGCCGCCTGATCATCGACCATCCCGATGGCGACCTGATCGACGTGCGCGCCGAACTGCCCGAACACTTCGCCGCCAGCCTGGAACAGCTTGGTTTCGACGAGGCCGATGGCGACGCGCTGGAAGTTGTGCTGAGCAAGCCCGCGCCCGACAAGGAAACACAGAAGGCCGCTGCAAAGGCCCATGCCAAGCAGGTCCGCAAGGAACGCCGCGGCGAACGGCGCGGCCGCGCGACCGGCAAGGTCGCCACCCGCAAACCGCCGACCAAGCGCGGGCCGACCAAGGGCAAGGGCAGTCCGAAGCCGGTGAAGCGGTAAGTCGATAGGTGATCTCGATGCGTTCTGGGTTGCTTCGCTCCGCTCGCAATGACGAAGGTTGGAGCCAACACCGCACCATGGTCTGCTGCATCCCATGACCCTGCGCCTTGCCCTGTTCGATTGTGATGGCACTCTGGTCGATGGGCAGGCCGGGGTGATCCACGCGATGGAAACGGCCTTTTCCGGCGCGGGCCTGCCCCTGCCGCAGCGGCACCTGATCCGCCGCGCGGTCGGACTGAGCCTGCCGCAGACGATCCGCCTGCTCGCGCCCGAACTGCCCGAAGAACTGCGCAAAGAACTAGACCGCGCCTATCGCGATGCCTTCCGCGCCGCGCGCGAAAGCGGCGCGCTGGTCGAGCCACTGTATGATGGCATTGCCGAACTGGTCACCACCCTGTCCGATGCGGGCTGGCTACTGGGCGTTGCCACGGGCAAGAGCCGGCGCGGGCTGGACCATTGCCTCGCCATGCATGGCCTGACCGCGCATTTTTGCACCCTGCAAACGGCGGACAACCACCCGTCCAAACCGCACCCCTCGATGGTCGAAACTGCGCTGGCGGAAAGCGGTGCAGACCGCGAGGCGACCGTGATGATCGGCGATACCCAGTACGACATGGTCATGGCGGTCAACGCCGGGGTCCGCGCCATCGGGGTCGACTGGGGCTATCACACGGCCCAGGAACTGCGCGATGCCGGGGCCGATGCCATTGCCCGCGATCCGGGCCACCTGATGGAACTGCTGTCATGAGCGAGGAAGAAGCCCTTGCCCGCCGCCGCTTTACCGCGCTGTCGCTGATCCGGCTTGGCGGTGCGGCCTGCCTGACGGTCGGCCTGCTGGCCACGGGCGGCAAGATCGTGGTGCCGCAAGCGGTGGGGATCGTGCTGGTACTGCTTGGCTTGGCCGGATTTCTGGTTATTCCGCGCCGCCTTGCCCGGAAATGGAAGTCAGAGCAGCGATGAAACGGTTTTACAAGGAAGCAACCACCACCAGCGCAGACGCCGGCTGGCAGGTGACGCTGGATGGGCGCAAGGTAAAGACGCAGGGCGGCCAGCAGCAGATCGTGCCAAGCGCCTCGCTGGCCAAGGCCATGGCTGAGGAATGGGCCGCACAGGGCGAAGAAATCGACCCGGCGACTTTCGTGCTGCGCGATCTGGCCGACTATGCGCTGGACGTGGTTCCGAATGAGCGCGCCAGCGTGATCGCCACCCTGCTGCGCTATGCAGAGACTGACACGCTATGTTACCGCGCCGAGCCGGACGAACCGCTCCACGGCCGCCAGGTCGAAGTGTGGGAACCGCTGCTAGGCGCCGCAGAAGTGCGCTGGGACATTCATTTCGATCGCATTTCCGGCATCATCCACCGCCCGCAGCCAGCCGAAACGCTGAAGCGGCTGGAAAGCGTGCTGATCGCGCAGGACGATTTCACTCTCGCCGCGCTGAATACGCTGGCCAGCCTCTCGGCCTCGCTCACCGTGGCCCTGTTCGCAATCGAGCCCGGTGCAGACATTGCCGCACTGTGGAACGCCGCCGAACTGGAAGCCGACTGGCAGGTCGAGCAATGGGGCGAGGATTACGAAGCCACGGCCCGGCGCGAACGCAGGCTTGCCGCCTTCACCGCAGCGGCGCGTTTCGCCGAACTGGCGCGGGGTTGAGCGCAAGGGGGCCGGACCCCTTCGGCAGGCTCAGGGTAAGCGGGGTAGCAGCACAGCAGGTAGCGCCGCCGACCCGACATTCGTCATTGCGAGCTTGGCGGGGCGATCCAGAGCGGTTTGCGCAGCGCTAGATTGCTTCGTCGCTGCGATCCTCGCAATGACGAAGGGTGGATTTTTCCAGCAATGACCGATCTCACCTCATCACCGTCACCCCGGCGCAGGCCGGGGTCCAGATTGCACGGCTATCATTGTGCAAACCGCACTGGGCCCCGG
>CAZLPK010000086.1:0-3629 GCA_964561375.1 uncultured Novosphingobium sp. | reverse complement strand
ACCGAACCGGCCAAGGAATCGCCGCTGTTCGGCACGCCCAACTTCATCTGCACCCCGCACCTTGGCGCCTCGACCACCGAAGCCCAGGTCAACGTGGCCCTGCAGGTGGCCGAACAGATGGCCGACTATCTGGTCAACGGCGGCGTCACCAACGCGCTCAACGTGCCGAGCCTGTCGGCTGAGGAAGCGCCGAAGCTGAAGCCCTACATGGCTCTGGCCGAGCAGCTGGGTTCGATGGTTGGTCAGCTGACCACCGGCGCGATCCCGCGCATCTCGATCCACGCTGAAGGCGCTGCCGCCGAACTGAACATCAAGCCGATCGTCGCTGCGGTTCTGGCCGGGTTCCTCCGCGTTCAGTCCGACACGGTCAACATGGTCAACGCGCCGTTCCTGGCCAAGGAACGCGGCATGGAAGTGCGTGAGGTCAAGACCGAAAAGGCTGGCGACTATCACACCCTGATCCGCGTTTCGGTGAAGACCGAGGCGGGTGAGCGTTCGGTTGCCGGTACCCTGTTCTCGAACAGCGAACCGCGTCTGGTCGAACTGTTCGGCATCAAGGTCGAAGCCGAGATGGCGGGTAACATGATGTACATCGTCAACGAAGACGCACCGGGCTTTATCGGCCGCGTCGGCACCCTGCTGGGCGAAAACGCGATCAACATCGGCACCTTCAACCTGGGCCGCCGCGAGGCGGGCGGGGAAGCGGTGCTGCTGCTCAGCGTCGACAGCCCGGTCAATGCCGACCTGATCGAACAGGTCCGCAACCTGCCTGGCGTGAAGCGGGCAATGGCTCTGGCGTTCTGAGGTTAATTCGGGCAACGGGACTGTCGATATGCAAGATAACGACCGCGACCTGTTGCCCGAAGGCCTCCAAGACCGGCTGCCCGCTGCTGCGGCAGCGGCAGCGCGGGTTACCCGTGCCGTCATCGATGTGCTGGATTCGCACGGTTACGACCGGGTTCAGCCACCCAGCATCGAATTTGAAAAGTCGATGGCAAGCCGCATGGCCGGGGTTCAGCCCCGCCGCATGTTCCGCTTCGTCGATCCAGCTTCCCTGCGCACTCTTGCGCTGCGGAGCGACATCACCGTTCAGGTTGGCCGCATCGCCGCGACGGCGCTGGCCGATCAGGCGCGCCCGCTGCGCCTCTGCTATGCCGGGCAAGCAGTGACGATCAAGGGCGATGGGCTCGATCCGACCCGTGAACGGCTCCAGCTTGGCGCTGAACTGATCGGTAGCGACAGCGTCGCTGCTGCAGGTGAGATCGTTGCCGCCGCAATCGAAGCGCTGACCGCTGCCGGTGCCACCGGCTTGTCGGTCGATTTTACGCTGCCCGATCTGGTCGACACGCTGGCCGCTAAGGCGCTGCCGTTGGATGCAGAACGGATCGAAGCCGTGCGCCGCGAACTCGATGCCAAGGACGCTGGCGGTCTGGTCGAAGCGGGCGGCGAGGCTTACCTGCCGCTGCTCACTGCAATCGGTCCGTTCGATACCGCGATTGAACGCCTTGCCGCCTTTGACAAGGATGGCGTGCTGGCCTCGCGGATTGCGGCCCTGCGCGAAGTGGCGGCACGGCTTGCGGGCAAGGCCCGCCTGACGCTGGACCCTAGCGAACGCCACGGTTTTGAGTATCAGTCATGGTTCGGCTTCACGATTTATGCCGATGGCGTTTCCGGCGCTTTGGGCCGGGGCGGTTCCTATCGTATTCTGGGGCTGGACGAGCCGGCCATCGGCTTTTCGCTCTATCCCGACCGCCTGATTGATGGCCTCGCCGCGCGTGAAGAAAAGCGCGATACCCTGTTCCTGCCGCTCGGCCATGACGCGGCCCATGCCGAACGCCTGCGTGCCATCGGCTGGCGGACCGTTGCGGCGCTGAGTGAGTCTTGCGAACCGGGCGCACTGGGCTGCACGCACCGGTTGCAGGATGGAGAGGCCATCCGCATCGCGGGCTGACCGTTTTCTGGCGCGAATGGTTAGTCGCAAGGCAACCACTGCCTTTATGCGACGTTGTCGCAAAAACGTCTTCCAGCGCCTTGACTCTGCATCCCGGGTCGCACTAGGGGCCGCACCGCACAGCGGGCCAATCGCGGCCCATCTAGTCCATCCCTTGCGCCGAGTCCTGTCGAAGGGCGCCCGTGGATAACCTGGCAGGGGTAGGACTGTATCCATGGCCAATGTAACCGTAATCGGCGCTCAGTGGGGCGATGAAGGCAAGGGCAAGATTGTCGACTGGCTGGCCAGTCGCGCCGATGCCGTGGTGCGGTTCCAGGGTGGCCACAACGCCGGTCACACGCTGGTTGTGGGCGATCAGGTCTACAAGTTGTCGCTGCTGCCTTCGGGTATTGTCACCGGTACGCTGTCGGTCATCGGCAATGGCGTCGTGCTTGATCCGTGGCACTTCCGCGATGAAGTGGCCAAGCTGAAGGGGCAGGGCGTCGATGTTAACCCGCAGAACCTGCAGGTGGCGGAAAACGCCCCGCTGATCCTGCCGTTCCACCGCGACCTTGACGCGCTGCGCGAAGACGCCAGCGGCGCGGGCAAGATCGGCACGACCCGCCGCGGCATTGGTCCGGCCTATGAGGACAAGGTTGGCCGCCGTTCGATCCGTGTTTGCGATCTGGCGCATCTGGATGACCTTGGTCCGCAGCTTGACCGCATCTGCGCCCATCACGATGCCCTGCGCGCAGGGTTCGGTCAGGAACCGATCGACCGCGAGCGCCTGCTGGGTGACCTCACGGAAATCGCTTCCTTCATCCTGCCCTATGCCAAGCCGGTCTGGCGGACGCTCAACGAAGCGAAGAAGGCGGGCAAGCGCATCCTGTTCGAAGGCGCGCAGGGCGTGCTGCTCGACGTCGATCACGGCACCTATCCCTTCGTTACCAGCTCCAACACGGTCAGCGGCACGGCGGCCAGCGGTTCGGGCCTGGGTCCCAGCGCGGCGGGCTTTGTGCTGGGCATCGTCAAGGCTTACACTACCCGCGTCGGCTCCGGTCCGTTCCCGACCGAACTGGAAGACGAAACCGGCCAGCGTCTGGGTGAGCGTGGGCATGAATTCGGCACCGTCACCGGGCGCAAGCGCCGCTGTGGCTGGTTCGATGCGGTGCTGACCCGCCAGAGCTGCGCGATCAGCGGCGTTACCGGCATTGCCCTGACCAAGCTGGACGTGCTGGACGATTTCGAGACGGTGAAGATCTGCGTTGGCTACAAGCTGCGTGGCACGGAAATGGACTATTTCCCCGCCCATGCCGCCGATCAGGCTGCGGTTGAGCCGATCTATGAAGAAATGGAAGGCTGGAAGGGCCAGACCACGGCCGGCGCGCGCAGCTGGGCCGATCTGCCTGCTCAGGCGATCAAGTACATCCAGCGCGTGCAGGAACTGATCGAAACCCCGGTCGCGCTGGTCAGCACTTCGCCAGAGCGTGAAGACACGATCCTGGTCCGCGATCCTTTCGTCGATTGACCTGCTGCGGCATCGTTATGTCGCGGTGATTGCAACGAAAATGCCACATGAGGCGTTCACAGAGGCATTGTCTCTGCGAAAGGCCTCATGTGATGACCCGCGAATCGACACCGCTTCTAAGCTCGACTTTGTACGTTTTTGGTCAGGTCCAGGTCCAGAAGATGCTGTTTT
>CAZLPK010000085.1:0-3782 GCA_964561375.1 uncultured Novosphingobium sp. | reverse complement strand
GTAGGCAATCAATGTTGCTGCAACCAGTTCATCAAGGGTCCGCTTGCGGGTGCGGCGAAGGTTGGTCGGGCCCAGATCGCGGGTCAGACCCCATCCAGCGTAAAATGGCTGCCCGTGGGTGGTAACGTCTTTCCCGCGCAGCAACGCCTCAAATCCGGCCAGCGAGGTGATCACGTGTAGCGCGTCCACCTGTTCGATCAGCGCAGCGATCGAAGCATGGCGTTCGATTATGTCGGCATGGCGCAGAACTTCAGCGTCTGGAATATGACCCTTGCGGTGGCCCGCTTCGACATCAGGATGCGGCTTATAGATAATCCACGCATCTGGCTCGAGATCACGGGCCCGAATGACGAGTTCAAGGTTTGTGCAATTGCCACCCCCGCTCAGCACCGAACGGTCGTCTTCGACTTGCCCTGTAACAAGGATGCAGCGCTTGCCGGTAACGCCTAGCGGCCTGGTGGCTTTGCCTTGACCGTATTTGCTGATGCCAGCCTGTGTGAGGCTGGCCCGCAAGCCCTTCGCACGCTCGATCCACTTGGCAGGGAAGTCTGCGCGCTCCAACAGGTTCTCAAGGTCGCTGGGCTGGTTCGGGTCAAAATACACACCTGATCGATCGGCAAAGATCGAAAAGGGCGGAACACAGTTTGCACCCAGCCCGACCGACCGGATCATACCGTCCTCAAGCTCCGCGATCTTGATCTTTGCGGCTTCCAGGCGGTTCAGAACCTGCCTGGACGTCCGCGACTTCCACGCCGCGACGGGTCTGTCAGGAGCCAGTTTTGCCGGAATCCGCCGGGCGTGGGGAACTGAGCCGGACCCACCCCAGAGCAGCGGATCGGCAGTAACCCGCTTCCACGGCGCGACGCCAAATATCGCCTGATACTCACGATTGCTGTCGATCAGTTGACGCCATTCGCCGAGTTGCTCGATAACCTGCAACAAGTCCCAAGGCTTACCGTCGAACGGGCTGGCGTAACTGTTCGCGGCCAGCTTCTCGAGCAGCACCTGCACCAGATCTGGCTGTGGGGCGCTTGGCTGTTCACCTTTGAAGATTTTGACCGGCTTGCCTGATAATGCTGCGACCGTCGCCAATTCCAGGTCCGCACCTGCCCAGACTTCACTGGCCTGATTGGCCAGATGCCAGGGGTCGAATCCCGGTTTCAGGATAGAGTATCCAGCAGGCACCCGCATTGCGGGGGACGCTATGATCGCCCCCTTGCGCCCCTGAAGCTGACCAATCATGGCCGCAAGCTGCGCCTGGCTGTCGGGAACCAGAACAACCTCGCAACCTGCTGGCAAGTCCACCTGCGGCAACCAGAACTGCCCACCAACCCTGGCACGAACCAGGGCGGAAAGCACTTCGGCCCGATCGAACACGCTAGTGCCAGAGACAGCCAGCGGCAGCCCCCGCGAACCGGGGAAAGGTGGGACCTGCAGGAAAGGGAGGGTCAATCCGCGTCCCCGGATTTGACCGCGCGGTCCACCGCCAGAAGCTGACGCAACAACGGCTCTAACTCGAGCAGGGGCAGCGCGCTTGGTCCATCACACTTGGCCTTGGACGGATCGGGATGAGCCTCGAGAAAAATCCCGGCAATACCCACCGCAACCCCGGCCCGGGCCAGAGCCGCAGTCTGGGCACCGCGGCCGTCAGCGCTGTCAGCTCGCCCGCCTGGCTTTTGCAGGGCGTGGGTCACATCGAAGATGACCGGTGCCATCGGCTTCATCAGGTCAATGCCCAGCATATCAACGATGAGGTTATTGTAACCGAAGCTTGAGCCGCGCTCGCACAACAACACCTGATCGTTGCCGGCATCACGGCACTTCGCAATGATATGGCGCATTTCTTCGGGGGCGAGGAATTGCGGCTTCTTTACATTGATCGGCTTGCCGGTCTTGGCCAGCGCAAAGACCAGATCGGTCTGCCGCGCCAGGAATGCGGGCAATTGCAGCATGTCGGCCACCGCGGCGACTGGCTCGGCCTGCCACGGTTCATGGACATCGGTAATCACCGGAACGTCAAAACGGCTGCGAATATCCGCCAACTGCGTCAGCCCGGCATCCAGCCCAGGCCCCCGAAAAGAAGAAAGCGATGAGCGGTTGGCCTTGTCGAAACTGGCCTTGAAGACATAGGGAATGCCAAGCCGGCCTGTGACTTCAACGAAGTGGCTGGCGACTTCTGCAAGGACGACAGGGTCCTCGATCACATTCATGCCGCCAATCAGCACCAGGGGTTGAGAATTGGCGAAGGTGATGCCGCTGGGCAGAGTGATGGTTGGGCTGGTCATGCCGCCTCTTAGCGGATGCCGCGCGTCTGCAAAACCGCTTCTATCGCAGGCACATCCTCGGGGTTGTTGAGTTCGATGCAATCCCATTCCAACGCAGGAAAGGGCACAAGGCGAATTGGCTGACCGCTCTCCAGGAACCGCAGCTGCTCCAGGCCTTCGCACTGTTCGAGCGGGGATGGCGGTAATGCAGCATAGGAAGCCAAGGACGAGGGACGATAGGCATAGACGCCAAGATGCAGGCGCACCGCCTTGTGGGCATCGGGTGCATTTGCCGGCAGGTGCGGAATGACCCGTTTTGAGAAATAAAGCGCACGGCCATGACTGTCGGCGACAACCGTAGTCCCACCCACTCGGCCTTCCGCTTGGTCCTGCACGAGGTGATCGTACAGCGTGGGCGAGCATTCGACTGCCGGAGTGGCCATGGCCGCCACGGGATCAGCGGCCAGCGCAGCCACCAGATCACGAACGACGAAGGCCGGGGTCAGCGGAGCATCACCCTGCAGATTGACTATGATCGGAGCAACTTCGCCCAGCACTTCGACTGCTGCCGCGCAGCGCTCGGTTCCGTTCCGGCATGCTTCGGGCGTCATCACGACCTGCCCGCCAAAAGCCTGCACGGCCTCCGCGATGCGGTCATCATCGGTTGCAACCCAGACTTTGTCGGACGGCGCGACCGCAGTGGCCGCCAGCCAGCTCCGCTCGATAAGACTGCGGGCATGGCCGTCTGCCCCTTTGAGCAGAGCAAGCGGCTTACCCGGATAGCGCGTCGAAGCAAACCGCGCCGGGATCAGGATTGCGAAGTCCTGCTTCATAACTCGCTCAATTCAGCCCTTGGCGCAGCAGATCGTGGATGTGGATAATACCCAATGGCACCTGCGGCCCATCGGACAGTTCCTCGACCACGAAAGCCGCCGTAATCTTGTTGTCGCTAAGGAAGACAATCGCTTCACCGGCAGACATATCTGCAGGAATCACCTTTGGCGAAGGAGTCATGACCTCGCCGGCCATGGCAGTCGCAAGCACTCCGAACCGGCGACGCAAATCGCCATCGGTGATGATCCCGACCAGCGCGCCGTCGCTGTCGGTCACTCCCGCCAGGCCAAAGCAGCCAAGAGTCATCACGGAAATAGCATCCAGCATCCCTGCATCCTGGCTGACCAGCGGCAAACGGTCTGCGCCATGCATGATCTCACTCACTGGCGCGAGCGCGAGGCCGATCGTACCGGCTGGGTGAAGCGCGCGAAGGTGGTTTTTGGAGACCCCTCGGACATCCATGACAGTCATTGCCAAGGCGTCACCAAGCGCAAGCTGCATGGTGGTCGATGTCGTAGGCGCCACGTTAACTGCGCAGGCCTCGGGCACACGGGGCAGCAGCAGCGGAATATCTGCGCGCTCAATCAGGAGTGAATTCGGCTGCGATGCCACGCCGATAATCGGAATCTTGGCCGTGCGGGCATAGGCAAGAACCGCCCGCAGTTCAGACGTGTTGCCCGAATT
>CAZLPK010000084.1:0-4621 GCA_964561375.1 uncultured Novosphingobium sp. | reverse complement strand
CCAATTTCGTCGGGACCGTACATGTTAACAGAGATCACCACTCCTGAAGCTGCTGAAATCACGTCGGCGCAGTGCCATGTGGTTATCGTTGATGATGATCCGCAGTGCCTGGTCGAATACCGCGAACTGGTCGAGGCTTTGGGCTATCCCTGCCACCAGGCATCGGATGCGGCCAGCGCCCTGCGCCTGATCGCCAGCGACCTGCGGATCGGTCTGGTCATCACGGACGTTCGCATGCCCGGTATGGATGGTCTGACGCTGCTAGAAGAATTGTCGGAACGGTTCATGAGCGTGCGCCCCATGGTGGCAATCGTCATCACCGGTCAGTCCAGTGTCGATACGGCGATCTGCGCCATGCGCTCAAGCGCCATGGACATGCTGGAAAAGCCTATTTCACTTGAAGGACTGTCTGCTTCGCTGCGCCGCGCAACCGCGCGCTGGGCGCGGCTTTCCGCGCAGTTCAAAATGCTCGCCCTGTCGCAATCCGCACGCCGGGCTGAACCAGCTGCGGCCCCGGCACCGCAGCAATTCAACTCTCACCAGCCCAGTTCGGACGAGCTGCAATCCTTCGCCGCTCGGATCATGAAGGACCGGCAGAGCCGCTCGAAATTCTTTGACCCCCAGATCCTCTCCGGTCCAGCCTGGGACATCCTGCTCGACCTGGCTGCTGCTGGTTTGAAGGGTGAACCGGTTCCCACTTCCAGCGCCTGCGCATCCACGCAGGTTCCGCTCAGCACGGCGCTGCGCCACGTCAACCAATTGGTCGAAGCCGGGCTGGTCAAGCGCGAGGCCGATCCAGGCGACCGCCGCCGGACGCTGCTGGAACTGGAACCCCACGCGCTCGAACTGATGAAGCGTTACCTCACCTCCTCGTGGGAAGCGCTCGACCCCCGTTTGCGTTAGGGTTTGATTGAACCTTTTCGCCCCCAAACTGACAAATCGATGCCCCGGATTGAACCTTTCCGGGGCACGAAACAGATTATCGCCACCAGATTGAAACCAATTGCAGCACTGCAATTTGGATAATGTGCGTCGACAGATTGACCTTCACATCAAAATGTGAAAAGGCGAGTCCATGTCGAACAACATCATCGATCGCGTGCGTCGCCTTGTCACTGACGGCGGCATGTCCCGTTCCGGTCTGGCCCGTGCGGCCGGGCTTCACGCCAATACGCTGCGTGACTGTACCGAGGAAGGGTGGAACCCGACCGCCGATACGCTGCGCAAGCTGGAGCGCTTCCTCTGGGACAGCGACGAAAGCCCGGTGCTGGTCAGCATCGAGGAAATCATCGAAGAGGCCCGCAATGGCCGCATGTTCATCCTGGTCGATGACGAGGACCGCGAAAACGAAGGCGATCTGGTGATCCCGGCCCAGATGGCGACGCCGGACGTGATCAACTTCATGGCCACTCATGGCCGCGGCCTGATCTGCCTGACCCTGACCAAGGAACGCACCGATACGCTGGGCCTTGAACTGATGAGCCGCAACAATGGCACCCGCCATGAAACGGCCTTCACCGTCTCGATCGAAGCCCGCGAAGGCGTGACCACCGGCATTTCCGCCGGCGACCGCGCCCGCACCGTGGCTGTTGCCATCGATGCCAGCAAGGGCCGCGACGACATCGTCACCCCCGGCCACGTCTTCCCGCTGATCGCCCGCGACGGCGGCGTGCTGGTCCGCGCCGGACATACCGAAGCATCGGTCGATATCTCGCGCCTTGCCGGCCTCAACCCCTCGGGCGTGATCTGCGAGATCATGAACGAGGACGGCACCATGGCCCGGATGGACGATCTGGTCCCCTTCGCGCGCCGCCACGGCCTGAAGATGGGCACGATCCGCGACCTGATCGAATACCGCCGCAACCACGACCGCCTAGTCGAATGCATCAGCGAAGCCCCCTTCACTTCCGACTATGGCGGTGAATGGACGGCCAAGACCTATCGCAACAAGGTCGACGGCTCGATCAACATTGTCCTGCAAAAGGGCCATGTCGTGCCGGGCAAGCCAACCCTGGTGCGAATGCACTCGATGTCGATCTTCTCCGACGTGCTGGGCCAGCCGGGACCGCGCAAGCGCACCCTGCAGCGCGCTATGAACGCCGTGGGTGACGAAGAAGCTGGCGTTATCGTCCTGCTGATGCCCAGCTCGCGCGAAAAGCTTACCGCCGAACTCGGCCGTGCGGCCGAACCGGAAATGGACCTGCGCAATTACGGGATCGGCGCCCAGATTCTGGCCGACCTGGGCATCCATGACATGATCCTGCTCACCAATTCCCACCGCCATATCGTCGCCATCGAAGGATACGGCCTCAACATCGTGGGCGAACGCCCGATCCAGGAAGGATAAGCACCTTGGCCCGTTTCCTTATTGTCGAAGCCCGTTTCTACGACCACCTCAACGACATGCTGGTCGATGGGGCACGTTCCGCGCTGAAGGCTGCCGGACATGATGTGGACGTCATCACCGTGCCCGGCGCGCTGGAGATCCCCGGCGCGATTGCCCTGGCCGATGAGGCCGACCTTTACGATGGCTATGTCGCTATCGGTATAGTGATCCGGGGTGAAACCTATCACTTCGAAATCGTCGCTGGCGAAAGCGCCCGCGGGATCATGGCCCTGACCATGGACGGCCTGGCCATTGGCAATGGCATCCTGACAGTCGAGAACGAGGCCCAGGCCCTGGTCCGCGCCGATCCCAAGCAGAAGGACAAGGGCGGCGAAGCGGCCAAGGCCGCCCTCGCCCTGCTCGCCCTGCGCGAACGCTTCGCCTGAAGCACGCCCACAGGATAAAAGAAAAGCCCGCCGGATCACATGATCTGGCGGGCTTTTCTGTCTGGCTTGAAGTCAGTTGGTAACGGTGACGGTCAAAGTACCGCTATAAGTGCCGGTCACGAGACTTGTCGGAGCCGCGTCAGTCGGAACCAGAACAATTCCGAACTCCGGATTAAGACTGAACTCTCTCGGATGAGAGGAGAGGTCCTGCGGTTCAACGTCAACTCCATTCTCTCTTACGAGAAATGGGCGCAACTCAATCGTCTGGTTATCATTGGAGATAACCACGCGAGCAGCACTGATATTTCCTGATCGATCAGTCGGGCAGCCCGACATTGTGACAATGTACGCCGGATTGCTGCCGGCAGTATATGTCCCCTGGGAACTTTTACCCAGCTTCGCCGTCAAGTTGGCGGCATCGGTAATCCGGCCAAGATTGATCGAGGTGGTGGTTGGAGCGCATGCCTGGCTCACACCTGGCACGGCGACGGCAGCCAGCACCAACGATGCGGCAACGGCCCGGATTCGGATCCCAGTTGAACGGAACATCACAGACTCCTGTTTGAAGCGGATTTAGTTGACGAGGGTCGAGCGGACCGGATCATTGGGCTTGCGGATATGTTCCGCCCGCCCCGAAGTGTAGAGCAACTGCAGACCAGAGAGATCGTCCACGACAGGGAGAGGCAGATCGACCGTCGAGCCCGGCAGGACATAGACCATGGCGTTTTGCACAGTGCCCTTGGCATCACGGAATCCCGTCACACGGCCATAAGTTCCACCATTGTTGGCGATGCGCACAACGCGCTGCTCGACCTTGCCGGTTGCATCCTGCTTAAGCCGCTCTGGCCCATCAGCCTGCGAAGCGTCGACCATCACCGTTTCGAACTTCGCATTGAGCGCAGCCGGTTGCAGGTTGTTGCTGCCATAGATAATCATCGGCAGCGAAGCGCGTGGGCGAACGCGGAAGCCAAGCACCGCCTTGTCATCATCTGCCGCACTGGTGGCCGGACGATCGAATTCTTCAAAGACAATGCGATAATAACGCTCATCAACCGGGGCAGAACGAGTCCATGCCAAACGCACGCTAGCGCGATTCTGCGATTCAAGCCGGACCATCTGCGGGAAGACCGCTACTTCCGGAGCCGGTTCCAGTGCATAGGCATCGCCATCCTTCTGCACCCAGCGATAGACGCGAACGGTTACATAGCTGACCTCGCGCTCGTTACCGCCATAAAGCGGCAGGGAAATTCCCTTTTCTGCGTCGGCTTGCGACGCGAACACATAAGGTGTGCCAAAATTGATCGAGGCTGACGCCGGAGCGACGACCAGCACTACAGCCGCAGCAAGGGCCGATTTGATAATACCGCGCATCACTTTTCCTCTTTTGAATTACACTCAACATCACGCAGTTCGATCAAGTCGAACACGCCTTTTCCTTCTGCCACAGCAGGGGCAGCCGGCAGTTCGATCACGCAAGAGAACGCGCCGTTTTCAGTCTGCCAGTTTACTTCAATCGGGGTGCCCGCCTCTGGCCAGGAATTGAAATAGATTGTGCCATCCAGTTCGACCGGAGCGAAAGCCTTGCCCGCAAAGGCGCTGCCACGACCGCCTGCCTCCTGTGGAAGCTTGGGATAGATCCGCAGCGGTTGCAGCCGCTTGACCGGCACATCAACAACATAGGCACGATGGGGCCGCAAAGAGCCGGTAATCCGGTTCTCTGTAATTTCCATGCCCAGATCGAGCTTGGATTCGTCAAAGGCGAAGTTGATGCGGCGATAGGATGGCAGGTCGGTGACGACGCCATAACCATTGCCGTTGAACCGCGTGCGTCCTTCCATGTCGGGCGGAA
>CAZLPK010000083.1:0-4694 GCA_964561375.1 uncultured Novosphingobium sp. | reverse complement strand
GGCCTTGCGGGCGGAGGCAACGGCTGCGCCGAATTGGGTTGCGTTGTCGATCATGTTATTCTTCCCGAGCGGGAAGTTCTCATATTTGGCGTAGAGATTCAAGAGCATTTCTTCCCGATCGGGAAGGATGCGCTCTGAAATTGCAGTCTATCAGGAATTTCTTACCGATCGGTAAGTTGATTGGTGGCCTGAGCGGACGTTCCGCGCTATTGAGGAGGTGTTGATTGCCACTGAGAGTTGACCCGGGAGTGGCAATGACAGCTTCCGGTTCAGGGCCAGCTCCGCAGCACCCAAAACCAGAAAGGAAAAATCACCCGCTTGACCTCACACCCCCACCGCGGGACATAACCACCACCCGGGTCACTTCTCGATGAAAATCCCGGGTCAACTCTCAGTGGCAATCAACACATTGGCATTCGCAGCGCTGATTAGCTCGATGCCCCCTTGTGCCCGCGCGCGTTCCGATGCCTCGCGCAGGCTCAATTTGGGGAAGCGCTTCGTCGCGTTGCGTGGAAGGTGTCGCAGCATTTCCAGATACTCGCGGCAGTGCGCGCGAGCCAGCGAGTTGATGGGGATGGCGGCTCCGAGCACACTCACGACGATCTTTCGTGTCGTCTCATACGCTTGGCGCGTGCTCGCCGACCAACAATGCGTCGGGTCGTCGATTTAGCGCGTATATGCTTCGCCAAGCATGACTATCTCGCCAACTTCAGTCGCGGGCTTTTCGGCCTTCAGATTGCTCAAGGCTGGGGCGAGATCGTCCTCGCACGGTCTCAAGAGCGTCTGGTCAACCGATAGACCCGCATCGTCACGGATGCGCTCAAACTCAGATTCCAGAGCCGCAGTGACCAGCGGGAGGCGGCGCAATGCTGTTTGCAGACTGTCGGTCTTGAGCGAGCGCCACACTTCCGATCGGCCAACGATCGCCTGAATGTCGGAAGGTATGTGGCGTCTAAGATAGTAGCGATCGCCCTGAAGTGTCATGCCTCTGGGCATGAAACCGGGACTGAAACCGTAACACCCCCGAGGGCTATTTCTGACGGTTTTTCCAGAGGTTAGGCCCGAACTATGGGCGCCAAACCGTAACAGCAAATCGTTGCAAACGCGCTGAGTAGACCGTCTATTTGACGATTTACTCAACAATTTCAATGAGTTGGTGCCCAGAAGAGGACTCGAACCTCCACGCCCTTGCGAGCGCCAGCACCTGAAGCTGGTGCGTCTACCAATTCCGCCATCTGGGCACGGGGCAAAGAACCAAACCGCTCTCTGCCGGGTAGGAGGGCGCCACTAGCGGTGGGATTGCGGGGTGTCAACGCCTGTTTCGTCGTTCCGGCGACATTATTGCATTTACCTGCTGAAATGGCTTGCCCGCACGGCTCTCCTCTGGAACCAATTGCAAAACAGGACTGATCCGAGTCCCAAAAACTGTCGAGAGGAACTGGCTGTGGCGCATTATGACCTGATCATTCGTGGTGGAACGATTCACGACGGCACCGGAGCGCCACCAGTTCAGGGCGATGTGGCTGTGAAGGATGGGCGGATCGTCGCAGTTGGCCGGGTCGATGGCGATGCCGATCAGGTGATCGACGCGGCGGGCAAGATCGTAACGCCCGGCTTTGTTGACGTTCACACCCATTTCGACGGTCAGGTCACGTGGGAGAATCGCCTCTCGCCTTCTTCAGGGCATGGGGTGACTACGGTGGTCATGGGCAATTGCGGGGTCGGCTTTGCCCCGTGCCGTCCGGATCAGCGCGAAACATTGGTCAAGCTGATGGAGGGGATCGAGGACATTCCCGAAGTGGTCATGACCGAAGGGCTGCCTTGGAACTGGGAGACGTTCCCGGAATATCTCGACGCTCTGGCCGAGCGTGAACTGGACATCGATATTGCTGCCCAGATTCCCCATTCGGCGCTGCGGGTCTATGTCATGGGTGAACGCGCCGCGCGCAAGGAGCCGCCGACTGGCGAGGATCTGGAAAAGATGCGGGCGCTGGTGGCAGAGGGGATTCGCGCCGGGGCCTTTGGCGTCACGACGTCGCGCAATGTGATGCACCGTACTAAGGCGGGCGATCTGGCGCCCAGCCTCTATTCCGATGTCGACGAACTCTGCGCGCTGGCGGCGGGTCTGAACGATGCCGATGCCGGGGTGTTCCAGATCATCCCCGCTCCGGCGGAACCCGCGGAAGTGGAATTCCCGATTCTGCGCGAAGTGGCGGAGAAGTCGGGGCGGCCGATTTCGTTCACCCTGTTGGAAGTGCCGAATCAGCCGGGCGATGGCTGGCGTTATCACATGGCGGGGCTGGAGCAGGCTGCGCGGGACGGCTTGACCATGCGCGGGCAGGTTGCGCCGCGCCCGGTCGGCATGTTCTTTGGCTTGGACCTGTCGCTGCACCATTTCAGCAGCCACCCCAGCTATAAGGCGATTGCGCACCTGCCGTTTGCCGAACGCGTGGCGATCATGCGCGACCCGGCATTCAAGGCAAAGCTGCTGGCCGAACAGCCAGAAGATACCAACCCGACCACGCTCATGCTGATCGCGGCCTTCCGCGGCGCCTATCAGTGGGATGATGCGCCGAATTACGAACCGCAGCGCGATGACCGCGTCGATGCGCGGGCCGAAGTGGCAGGACTGTCGCTGGACGAATATGCCTATGAGGCCTTGCTGGGTAATGATGGGCGGGCGGTATTCTATCTGCCAGCGGCGAACTATACCGCAGGCAATCTGAAGTCGGTGCGCGAGATGCTGGGCAGCCCGCACACGGTGATGGCTCTGGCCGATGGCGGGGCGCATTATGGCATTATCTGCGATGCCAGCTTCCCGACCTATTTCCTCCAGCGCTGGGCGCGCGATGCCGCTCCGGATGAGCGGATCGACCTGCCTGAGGCTATTGCCGAGCTGACCAGCAAGACGGCGGCGCTGGTCGGGCTGACCGACCGGGGGCAGATCGCCGTGGGGATGAAGGCCGATCTGAACGTGATCGACCTGGACCGGCTGAAGCTGCACGTGCCGACGATTGAATATCACCTTCCGGCTGGCGGCAAGCGGATGCACCAGAAGGCCGACGGGATTGTCGCCACGGTGGTTTCCGGTCAGGTGACCTACCGCGAAGGCCAGCATACCGGGGCGCTGCCCGGGCGGCTGGTGCGGCGGGGTGAACTGGCCCAGGCGGCCTGATGTTCATTTATTAGCGGACAAAAGGGCGTCTGGAGCGAGTTCGCGTCAACCGATCCAGAGCCGTTCCCCAATCCCTGGATTGCTTCGTCGCTGCGCTCCTCGCAATGACGAAGGAACCACTTCCTGTCCTTTCGTCATTGCGAGCGTAGCGAAGCAATCCAGAGCGAGGAAGAAGGATGCTAACTATATGAATGACGGCCACGGATGACCGCTTCCCCACCGGACAGGCTGGCGATAGCCTCCACTCCGCCTAGCTCGGCGGAGTGAGTGGCCGCCTGATCCTGATTCTTGGAGACCAATTGAGCCCTGGCCTGTCCGCCCTGCGCGCAGGCGACCGGGCGTGCGACCGTGTGCTGCTGACCGAAGTCATGGCTGAGGCGAGCTATGTCCCGCACCACAAGAAGAAGATCGCCTTTGTTTTCGCGGCGATGCGCCACTTTGCCGAAGATCTGCGCGCGGACGGCTGGCAAGTTGACTATGTGAAGCTGGACGATCCCGGCAACAGCGGATCACTGGGCGGCGAAGTGCGCCGCGCATTGGAGCGGACCGGCCTGACCCGCGTTGTCGTGACCGAGCCGGGCGAGTGGCGCCTGCTGGAGGAAATGCGCGGCTGGGCGGACACGGAAATCCTGCCGGATGACCGCTTTCTGGCCGACCGCCACGGCTTTGCCGAATGGGCCGAGGGGCGCAAGGGCCTGCGCATGGAGTATTTCTATCGGCTGATGCGGCGCAAGACCGGTCTGCTGATGGATGGCGATCAGCCGGTGGAAGGGCGCTGGAACTTTGACGCGGAAAACCGCAGCAAAGCCGATCCGGACCTGCTGATGCCGCGGCCGCCACGCTTTGCGCCTGATGCGATCATCCGCGAAGTGCTGGACTTGGTCGCTGCGCGCTTTCCCGATAATTTTGGCACGCTGGAGCCGTTCTGGTTTGCCGTGACCCGCCGCGATGCCGAGGCGGCGTTTGACCATTTCGTGCGCCATGCCCTGCCGCAGTTCGGGACCTATCAGGATGCGATGCTGACCGGGCAGCCGTTCCTCTACCACGCGGTGATTTCGCCCTACCTAAACGTCGGTCTGCTCGACCCGCTGGACCTGTGCCGCAAGGTTGAAGCCGCTTGGAGGGCAGGTTCCGTGCCGATCAACAGTGCCGAAGGGTTTATCCGGCAAGTGATCGGCTGGCGCGAGTTCGTGCGCGGGATCTATTGGTGGCGGATGCCCGGCTATGACCGGGTGAACGCGCTGGAGGCAGAGCGTGATCTGCCATCCTTCTACTGGACTGCGGACACGAAAATGGCCTGCATACGCGCCTGTGTGGAGCAGACGCGCGACGAGGCCTATGCCCACCACATCCAGCGCCTGATGGTGACGGGCAACTTTGCCCTGCTGGCCGGGATCGACCCGCACCAGCTGCACGAATGGTATCTGTCGGTCTATGCCGATGCCTACGAATGGGTTGAGCTGCCCAATACCGTGGGGATGAGCCAGTTTGCCGATGGCGGCTTGCTGGCCAGCAAGCC
>CAZLPK010000082.1:0-4998 GCA_964561375.1 uncultured Novosphingobium sp. | reverse complement strand
AGCACGGGCTTCACGTTCCCAGCAGCGAATTTCCAGACATCAAGTTACACCACCGATCTGATACTGCGCTGGAGCACTGAATCGCGCATTGAAAAGATGCGCCAGACCTTGCCCGATCTGATCGACCTGCTGGTGATCTGTACCGAATCCGGCCTGGCACTTGATCAGGCGATTAATCGGGTGTCGCATGAAATTGGCCGATCCAGCCGGATGGTCGCAGAGGAATTTCATCTGGTGACGCTGGAAATCCGGGCCGGAGCAGATCGCGCTTCGGCGCTGCGCAATCTTGCCTTGCGGGTTAAACTGGATGACCTCTCCAATTTTGCCAGCATGCTGATCCAGGCTGACAAGTTCGGCACCAGCATTGCCGAAGCCCTGCGTATCCAGTCGGAAGTGATGCGTGTCAGGCGGATGCAGCGGGCTGAGGAACGGGCGGCCAAAATTCCAACCAAGATGCTGCTGCCGCTGGTGCTGTGCATTTTCCCGGTACTGATGATCGTGTTGCTGGGGCCTGCTGTGATCCAGCTTCTCGGCGCACTGGAAACGATTGTTTTATGAGTACGTTTGCAACTGTCATACTCGCTGGATTGGCGGGGGGCCTGATCGGGGCCGTTCTTTTCGTGATCAGCAACTGGATCGTTCAGGAACTGGAGTTCGAAGACGATATTGCGGCCGAAGCGTTCGGCGAGTCATCCGACATCATCGAATTGCCCCGAGCCATGCAACTTATCCGGGCCGAGACTGGCTGGGCTGCTGCATTCGTGCTGTGTGCGGGCATTTCGTCAGCCCTGCTGGTCAGTCGCTATGGTCTAAGCCTCCGGGCATTGTGTGGCGCGATATTCTGTTTCGCGCTTGTTTCGCTGATTTTTATCGATCGCCGCTCCTTGACCCTGCCCGATGTCATCACCTTGTCGACTTTGTGGCTGGGGCTGGGCATGCAACTTGTTCCCGGCCTTTCCACCCTGGGTGTCGAAGCGGCCTTGATGGGCTGTATGCTGGCCTATCTCATTCCTGCCGTTCCCTCGTTTCTGTACGAGGTGCTGCGCAATCGCAGAATGCTTGGCGGGGGCGACCTTAAAATGCTGGCCATGACCGGGGCATGGATCGGAGCGGGCGGAGCCTTTGTCGTGCTGTTCCTGTCGGCATTGCTGCTTGTGCTGGTGGAGAGCTTCAAGGGACGCATTCGTGAGCATTTGCACGATGAACACTCGTTCGGGCCCTATATCGGCGGGGTTGCGCTGGTCTATTTCCTGGCTTCACAGACCTGGGGGTGAGCCCGTCGAACGCCATGTGCTCCAGCCTCTACCCTGGGCATGGCGATCAGCTGTCCTCAAGGACCGGGCGCAGGCCAAGGTAGCGGGCGAGCTGGTTTAGATCCTTTGCCGCGCCATCGCTGGACAGGTTTCGCGCTTCCCCCTTCAGCGTCAGAACCAGCTGGTCGTTGCGGATGTGAAGGGCACTTTGCGGAAGCAGGGCGGGGGCAAATCCCGTCAGGCGCCAGCACAGCCGCACGGCCATGCCCACTGCGATTGCGCCATGGATCTCGTCCGGCTTGGCCAGCCTGCGCACTTCATCCGGGATGGGGCGATTGACACTGGCGAGGAGGCACGCGGCAAGCATCGCCCGGCCTTCACTGTCCAGCCCGATCCAGCGTTTGCGCAAGGCCCATTTCAGCGCGGTTGCAGTCCGCAGGTTGGGGTCGAAATTGCGCAGGGCAAGGCCAAGGGCGATGGCGGCAATCTTGCGCTCTTCCCCGCCAGCCGGGAAAGTGACTGCTGGCGCAATCCACTTGGCCGTTTCGGTCGCCAGGGTTTTCGACACGCCCTGCATCCGGGTAAAGGCCATTGCTGCTCTGGAGAACGGATCGCAGTGCCAATCGCTCTCTGGCAGGGACTGAAGCACTACGCCTTCGCGCAGGCCCCAACCGGAAAAGACCAGCCGTTCTGCCCTGGTTGCAGCGATCAGCGGTTCCAGAAGCGCAGCCGTATCCTGCAGGGCATTCATTCGCGCGGTCGAGATGCCGGGAACCGGGCCGGTCGGCGCGGTCCGCTGCAGCCTGCGGCAAAGGGCATGCGCCTTGTCTGCCTCGATCTCGGAACCGTGCGGATCGTCCAGCGGCGAATTGGTGCTGTGCAGGTAATAGCGCGCCAGCGCCCGGAACGAGCCACCGACAAGGTAAAGCGCCTCGCCCGGTTGGCAGCGGCTGCCGGTAGCGGCGATCATCTGTTCGGTTTCGCGCCGGAACTTTTGCGGCGCTGCAGAGCGCAGGCCGGGCAGGCGCAGGGTGCCCAGGGGCAGGCTGCTGCCATGTTCGCGGGTCCAGCCAGCAATATGGACCAGTTCAAGGCTGCCCCCGCCAAGATCGGCGACGACCCCGCGCGCACCGGGGAATGCCCCCGCGATGCCAAGCGCGCTGGTCAGCGCTTCCTCTTCGCCGGAAAGGAGGCGCGGTTTCAGTCCAAGTTCCTCGACCTGAGCAAGGAATTCGCCGCCGTTGGATGCGTCCCGCACCGCGGCCGTGGCGACGGTATGAACCTGCGCGATTGCGCGCGCCTGCAGGATCAGTGCGAACCGGCGCAGGGCCTTCAGGGCGGTGGCCATGCTTTTGCCTGAAAGCTTGCCACCTGTGGCAAGGCCCTTGCCCAGTCTGGCCTGGACCTTCTCGTTCAGCACGACGGTCGGCACGCGCGGATCGCCACCGAAGATGACCAGGCGCACCGTGTTCGAACCGATGTCGATGACGGCCTGCAGATTGGTGTCTCGGGCTGAACCTTGCCCGTTTTCAAATTCGATCAATGCGCCGATTTCCTTAGAGAGCGCCGCGGCGCAGGGCCAGCTTTGGCACCTTGTGGCCGCTCGTCAATGCCGCACCGCGCCCTGACAGCGATGGATTGGTCATGAAATAGCGGTGCAGGTTGAACGGCTGGTCCACCTTGCCGACCCGGCGATAGGTGCCATCGGGGCCGAGCAGCCAGCTTTGCTCGGTATCGATCAGGTTGGCAACCATGACCTGATCCAGCACCTGATCGTGCACCGTGCGGTTGCGGATCGGCACCAGCAGTTCGACCCGGCGATCAAGGTTGCGGGTCATGCCGTCAGCCGAGGAGATGTACACCTTGGCCCGGGCATTGGGCAGCAGGCCGCCGCAGGCAAAGGCCCAGATGCGGCTGTGTTCCAGAAACCGGCCGATGATTGATTTCACCATGATATTTTCGGACAGGCCCGGCACGCCCGGACGCAGGCAGCAGATGCCGCGCACGACCAGGTTGATCTGCACCCCTGCCTCGCTGGCGGCATAGAGCCGGTCGATCAGGTCCGGATCGGTCAGCGAGTTGAGCTTGGCCCAGATCGCCGCCGGCTTGCCGCGCCGTGCGTTTTCCGCCTCGGCATCGATGCAGTCGTACAGCGTTTCGCGTAGGTTGATTGGCGACATCTGCAGCAGTTCGGTGCGCTGCGGCTCGACATAGCCGGTCACGAAATTGAACAGCCGACCTGCATCCCGGCCCGCGCGGGGATCGGCGGTGAAAAAGCTGAGGTCGGTATAGGTCCGCGCCGTGACCGGGTGGTAATTGCCGGTGCCGAAGTGGCAATAGGTGCGATAAACATTCTCTTCGCGGCGCACGACCATCGAAACCTTGGCGTGAGTTTTCCAGTCGACAAAGCCGTAGATCACCTGGATTCCGGCCCGCTCCAGCTGGTTGGCCCAGTGCAGGTTCTGCTCTTCATCGAAGCGCGCTTTCAGTTCAACCACGGCTGTCACGGCCTTGCCTGCTTCGGCAGCGGCAATCAGCGCGGCGATGACGGCGGATTGCTTGCCCGCGCGGTAAAGCGTCTGCTTGATCGCGATGACGTCAGGATCGGAAGCGGCCTGACGCAGGAAATCGACCACCACTTCGAAGCTTTCGTAGGGGTGGTGGATGATGATGTCCTTTTCGCGGATTGCGGCAAAGCAATCGCCGTCATGCTCGCGAATACGCTCTGGATAGCGCGGGCTATAGGGCTCGAACTTCAGGTCGGGGCGGTCTTCCTCAACCAGTGCCGACAGGCCGGAAATGCCGACGATGCCGGTGGTCTTGAGGATCATCGCGCGGTCCAGATGCAGTTGCTCGCGCAGCAATTGTTCGACCGCCGGTTCGATATCGGCCTGCAATTGCAGCAGGATTACCGAGCCGCGCCGCCGCCGCTGGATCGCGGTGCGGAAATAGCGGACGAGGTCTTCTGCATCTTCCTCGATTTCCAGATCGCTGTCGCGCAGGATGCGAAATACGCCGTGGCCCAGCACGCGGAAACCGGGGAACAGCAAAGCTGCCTTGCGGCACAGCAGGTCTTCGATGCTGATATAGGTTGCCGTCTCTCCCGGGATGCGGATGAAGCGGGGCAGGGCCTGCGGGATCAGGACCATTTCCATCACGTGCGCCCCGTCGCTGGCGCGGACCAGCGGGAACAGGATGCCCATGCCCTGATTGGCGATGAACGGAAACGGGTGCGCCGGGTCGATTGCCTGCGGCGTAATGATCGGCACGATGTGCTGGATGAAATAGTCGCGCAGCCACCGCGCCTGGGCCGGGTCAAGCCGCTTGCCATCGGCCAGGGCAATGCCTTCCTGGGCCAGTTCCTCGCGCAGGTCGCGCCAGATTTCCTGCTGGGACGCTTCCAGTTCGATCACGGCATCGCGGATCGCGACGAGCTGTTGACTGGCGGTCATGCCATCGATCGACACTTCCTCGATCTGGCGGCGCACCTGCCCGGCAAGGCCGGCCACCCGCACCATCATGAATTCGTCGAGATTGTTGCCTGAAATCGACAGGTAACGCAGCCGTTCCAGCAGCGGATAGCTCTTGTTGGAGGCCTCAGACAGGACGCGCTGATTGAATGACAGCCAGCTCAACTCGCGGTTGAAATAGCGATTGGCGGGAGTGGCGCCCGCCACTTCCGGTGCGGCAGTCATTACGTCGTTCATTTTGCCCCGAAGAATCCCAGTTTGCAGCTAAGACCGGA
>CAZLPK010000081.1:0-5026 GCA_964561375.1 uncultured Novosphingobium sp. | reverse complement strand
TGCTGTCGGTCAGAGCATAGCTGAGTTCGCCACCCAGGGTCCAGGCCGTGTCATAAACATCGTTCTGGCTGCGGCGTTCGATCTGCAGTGTTGCCGGAACACCTGCCAGATCGGAGTTGAGCGGGCCAAGATTGGCAACCGGAGCATTGACCCCGTCATGCATGGTCCCGCCGATTGCAAAGGAACCGCCGCCCTGAATGGCAATGCCAAAGCTCCCGGCTTCACCCTGCGCCAGGGCGGGCGATGCGGCAGCAGCAATGGTAACGGCAGCGGCAAAGGTTGCTGCGCGAAGCTTATTCTTCATGGATTACACTCCTAGAACCTGTGGAACCCCATCCTGACGCAAAGATGGGGAGGCCGGAGTGCAATCTGCACCTGTCCTTTAGTTCAGTATAATTACTTATATTTAGGCTTCAGATGTTCGCATCTTCCAGCACGGCGGCGCGCAATTCTTCGATGCCCATGCCTTTTTCCGAACTGGTCACATGGACCACCGGAAAGGCAGCGGGGTGCTTGCGCGCTTCGGCCTGGGTTGCGGCAAGGACTGCTTCCAGTTCGCTGGCCTTGATCTTGTCCGCCTTGGTCAGGACCAGACGATAGCCGACTGCGGCTTCGTCCAGCATCTTCATCATGTCGCGGTCGACGTCTTTCACGCCGTGGCGGGAATCGATCAGTACCAGAGTGCGTTTCAGTTCAACCCGCCCGCGCAGGTAATCGCGGACCAGCCGCTTCCACGCATCGACCACCTTGAGCGGAGCCTTGGCGAAGCCATAGCCCGGCATGTCCACCAGGCGCAGGCGCGTGGGGGTGCCGACTTCAAAGTAGTTCAGTTCCTGCGTGCGGCCCGGCGTCACCGACGTGCGGGCAATCGACTTGCGCCCGGTCAGGGCATTGAGCAGCGAGCTTTTGCCGACGTTGGAGCGTCCGGCAAAGGCAATCTCTGGCGCGCCCGGATCGGGCAGGAACTTGAGCGATGGGGCGCTGAGCAGGAACTCAACGCGCCCGGAGAACAGCTTGCGCGCCTCCTCCATAAGGTCGATCGGGTCCGTCATGCTTACTTGCCGCGCGCCTTTGCCCGCTTGCTGTCTGCCTCGTCCTTTTGCGCCTGCTCCCTAAGCTGCGGGTGCTTGGAATAGAGGTAGGCCTGCTGGCCAATGGTCAGCACGTTGGAGGTAATCCAGTAAAGCAGCAGACCGGCGGCGAAGGGCGCCATGATGAACATCATCATCCACGGCATGATCGCAAAGACCTGCTGCTGCACGGGGTCCATCTGTGCCGGGTTCAGCTTGAACTGCAGCCACATGGTGATGCCCAGCAGCAGAGCCAGCACGCCGATGCCCAGGAACGAGGGCACGTCGAACGGCAGCAGGCCGAACAGGTTGAGGAAGTGCAGCGGATCGGGCGCGGAAAGGTCCTTGATCCACAGGGCAAACGGCTGGTGCCGCATTTCGACCGAGACGATCAGTGTCTTGTAGAGGGCGAAGAAAATCGGGATCTGCAGGAAGATCGGCAGGCAGCCCGCCAGCGGGTTTACGCCCTCTGACTTGTACAGGGCCATGATTTCCTGCTGCTGCTTGGCCTTGTCGTCCTTGTAGCGTTCCTGCAGCGCCTTCATCTTCGGCTGGATCGCCTTCATCGCCGCCATGCTGGCAAACTGGCGCTGGGCGACCGGGAACATGATGCCGCGTACGATCAGTGTCAGCAGCATGATCGCCACGCCAAAGTTACCGACCGTGTTGAACAGGCTCTTCAGCAGCCAGAAGATCGGCTTTTCGAACCAGCGGAACCAGCCCCAGTCAATTGCCAGGCCGAACTTGGGAATGCCGCCGTCTTCATAGCGGTCCAGCACTTCGGTTTCCTTGGCCCCGGCGAACAGCTTGGTCACGCGGGTGCTCTGCTGGCCGGGGTTCACGGCAACCTGCGGATAGAACAGGTTGGCCAGATAGATGCTGTTGCCCAGGCTGCGGAAATCGCTGGTCGCACCGGGCTTTTCCGGGATCAGCGTGCTCATCCAGTAGATGTCGGTAAAGCCGATCCAGTTGGGCTGGCCTTCGCCGGGCAGAGTGCCGGCCTCGGCCAGGTCCTTGTAGTTGGGGCCGAACGAGACAGCCTCGTCAAAGGCGCCGAACGGACCGGAATGGACGTTGAAGCTGTCCAGCGCGGCGGTCTTGTCCGTGCGGTTGAGCTGGGCAACCGGCTTGACTGCGGCCGGCGCAGGACCGGCGTTGCTGACGCCCTGGGTGACAGTCAGCATGTAATCAGCGTCGATCGCGTAGGTCAGGGTAAAGGTCTGCCCGCCGCCATTGTTCCAGCTGAGCGTGACCGGGGTCTGCGGGGTCAGCTTGGCACCGGCCGGAGCGGTCCAGACGGTCTGCGCATTGGGCAGGGCAATCGCCGGTGCGCCATCACCCATGGTCCAGCCGAACTGCGCAAACTGCTGCGCCGGAGTGCCAGCGGGCGAAAAGATGCGCTGCTGCCCGGCAGCCGGGTCAAGCGCAGCGGTGTGGCGGTTGGCGGTCAGGTCGTCGACCATGCCGCCAGCCAGGTTGATCGAGCCGGAGAGGCCCGGAGCCTCGATCCGCACGCGCGCCGGGCTGGCCAGCGCGGTCTTGATGTCCTTTGCCTCCAGCGCGATGTCGGCCGGGTTGGTCAGGCCACCTTCGCGGGTGCGCTTGGGCGCATCGCTGGGGGTGGCCGCAGGGGCGCTTGCCACCGGCTTGGGCGCGTTGGCCTGGGGGTAGAGATACCGCATCGCCATATCCCAACCGAGCAGAATGGCTACGGTCAGAACCCCGGCGAGGATCATGTTACGGTAATTGTGGTTGTCCACTGGGGGCCCCTGCATGGAAAAACGTTCTTGGTCAGATGGGGAGGGTTCACTGCCGGTCAAGGCACCGGGTCATAGCCATGTCCACCCCACGGGTGGCAGCGCAATAGACGCTTCGCGGCCAACCAGCCACCCTTAATCGCGCCATGTTTTTCCAAAGCCTCGATCGCATATTGCGAACAGGACGGGGCATAGCGGCAGGTGGGCGGCAGGATGCGCGATGGGCCAAGCTGCCAGCCGCGCGCGATCAGGATGAACAGGCGTTTCATCGCCGCTTCCGGGGCGGATCGCCCTTGCCCTGGGCCGCGCGGGAGAGGGCCATGGCCAGTTCATCGCGCAGTTTGGCGAAATCGCGCTCGATCCCGGTTTCGCGCCCGATCATCACGTGATCGTGGCCGGGCAGGCCCGCCACCGGCAAGGCTTCGCGCAGGAGGGCGCGGAACCGGCGCTTCATCCGGTTGCGGACCACGGCGTTGCCGATCTTCTTGGTGACGGTGATGCCATAGCGAACCTGGTCCAGGCCATTCGGGTTCACCAAAAGCACGAAACCGGGGCGCGCGATCCGCAGGCCCCGGTTGGCAGCAAGGAAATCGGCCCTTTTCGTCAGGACCGACATCTTGTCAGGTTTGCTCAGGCGCTGAGCTTCTTGCGGCCGCGGGCGCGGCGAGCACGAAGAACCTTGCGACCGCCGACGGTGGCCGTGCGGGCGCGGAAGCCGTGGCGGCGGGCGCGAACAAGGCGGCTGGGCTGGAAGGTGCGCTTCATTTCAAAACCTCGGAAAAATCTGTTTGTTGGCGGAGCAAGCCCCGATCAGACGCGGGCCGTTACAGGGGGTGCAGGGACGAGTCAACAGATTCGGGCATATCCGCTTGCGATCAATCATCGGCCAAGAGGGTCGACATAAGCAAAAATACGCGCCATCAGCTTATTTTACAAAGAAAAATCGGGGTCGTTGCTGTGGTCGCACTGGTTCAGACGGTCGCCTATCTGGGGCTGGAGGCACGCGCGATGGAAGTGCAGTGCCAGATCGCGCCGGGCCTGCCGCGATTCAATCTGGTTGGCCTGCCGGACAAGGCGGTGAATGAAAGCCGCGAACGGGTCAATGCCGCGCTTGCCGCCATGGGCCTGTCGCTGCCGCCCAAGCGGATCACGATCAACCTGTCCCCCGCCGACCTGCCCAAGGAAGGCTCGCACTATGATCTCCCCATCGCGCTCGCCCTGCTGGCTGCAATGGGCGTGACCGATGCCGAGCAGCTGGTCGATTTCGTTGCGGTGGGCGAATTGGCGCTGGATGGCCGCGTGGTGGCAACGCCGGGTGTGCTGCTGGCCGCGCTTCATGCCAGTGGGCAGGACAAGGGGCTGATCTGCCCCGCCGCGCAGGGCAGCGAGGCGGCCTGGGCCAGCGGCGTTTCGGTAATCCCCGCGCCAAACCTGATTAGCCTGCTCAATCACCTGAAAGGCACGCAGCAATTGCCCCCGCCGCGCCCCGGCGAGGCGGAGGAGCCGCGCCTGGTTGCGGACCTGCGGCAGGTGAAAGGGCAGGAGGTGGCCAAGCGTGCGCTGGAGATCGCGGCGGCGGGCGGCCACAACCTGCTAAGGTTATCTTTTAAAGACCTCACTCTTAGGTGGGTAGATTTCATAGGGTGGGCTTAAGTCCCAAGTGCCTCTTTCTTCACGATATACCCATCCGGAAAGCATGATAGAGCCATAGCCTAAAGAGGGGTTTTCTCTAGGATTCAAGCGGGCTTCCTTATTGCGAACGAATTGCAATAAAATACCCGCCGCCGCCTTAATTTGCGCCTTTACCAACGTCGCAATGCGACACTTGATGGAGCCTAAAAGCAAGCTTTTACTAGACTTTTGGTGACTATGGATTGTAACATATAATTATGTCCAAAGATGCCCCTAGCCCCATCCCTCTCCAAGCCATCGACAGGCACCCCCGTCTCCAGCCTCGCGGAGGCACAGATGACAGAACCATCAATGCTTATGCCGCCTCCATGAAGAAAGGCGATGTATTCCCCCCGCTCCATTTGGCGCAAATTGGGAGGAAGCTGTACATCGTCGACGGCCATCATCGCTTTGAAGCCGCCAAACTTGCGGGCCTCAAGGCGCTCCCAGCCAATAAGCGGCGCTATAAGAGTTGTAAGCGATGCGTAGATCCCGTACTGGGTGTCAGCTTGACATTTTGACGTAGGA
>CAZLPK010000080.1:0-5122 GCA_964561375.1 uncultured Novosphingobium sp. | reverse complement strand
TGCTGGCGGGGATCAGCTATTATTTCGTCCGCAATGGCGAGATTCCGGGACTTTACCTGATGGCGTGGAAAGGGGCGGGGGTGGCCCTGCTGGCCGCCTATGCTCTGGCCCGGCACAAGGGCGCGGATTCGCGGCAGATTGGCGCCGTCATGGCCTTTGGCGCGCTGGGCGACGTGCTGATCGAACTGGTGCTGGAATGGGGCGCGATTGCCTTTCTGATCGGGCACCTGATTGCGATCCGGCTCTATTGGCGGCACCGCCGCGCCCGATTGGAACCCAGCCAGAAACTCGCTGCGGTGGCCTTTGCCGTACTGATCCCGCTGATCAGCTTCCTGCTTCCGACCGACCGCTCGGCGGCTCCGGGCGTGGCGCTTTACGCCCTCGGCCTTGGTGTCATGACAGCAGCGGCATGGACCAGCAGCTTTTCACGCTACCGCGTCGGGATCGGTGCGGTCATGTTCGCCTTGTCTGACCTGCTGATCTTTTCGCGCATGGGACCACTGGATCATAGCGCGCTGCCGGATCTGCTGATCTGGCCGCTCTATTATTTCGGTCAGTTCCTGATCTGCACCGGCGTGGTTGGAGAACTGCATCGCCGCAGTGCAACCGGCTGACAGGCGATAGGCCGCTCCCGCGTATCCCGATCATCCTGAGCCTCTCGAAGACACCTTCGACAAGCTCAGGATGCTGAGGTCAGGGTTTCAATTCTCGGTGGAATCGAGATCTGCGGGTTCACCAGTCTCGACTGCTTCGCCCTCATCCTCGCCATCGTCGGTCAGGCGCACGGCGGAGACGACCAGTTCGTCATTGGCGACGTTGAACAGCCGTACCCCGGCGCTGCCGCGACCGATCACGCGCAAACTTTCCAGCGGCAGGCGGATCAGCTTGGCCTGATCGGTCACCAGCATCAGCTGGTCGGCCTGGGTGGCCGGGAAGCTGGCGACAACCGGACCGTTGCGGGCGATATTGTCGATATTGGTAATGCCCTGGCCGCCGCGACCGGTGCGGCGATATTCATAGGCAGAGCTGAGCTTGCCATAGCCATTGGCGCAGACGGTAAGGATGAACTGCTCGTGCTCGGTCAGTTCGGCCATGCGTTCCGGCGACATGGTCGGTTCGCCTTCGCGTTCTCCCTTCCAAGGGGCGAACTTGACGTATTCCTCGCGCTCTTCGCTGGAGGTGCCGACACGGTGCAGGATCGAGAGGCTGATCACCTCGTCGTCGCCCTTCAGCGTCATGCCGCGCACGCCGGTGGACGTGCGACTGGTGAATTCGCGCACTTCATCGGCGGCAAAGCGGATCGCCTTGCCCGCGCGGGTGGCGAGCAGCACGTCGTCGCTCGATTCCAGCAGGGCGACGCCGATCAGGCGGTCCTCGCTGTCTTCGTCAAAGCGTATGGCGAACTTGCCGTTCGACGGGATGTTGGCGAAGGCATCCATCGAGTTACGACGGACATTGCCCTTGGCCGTGGCAAAGACGACCGAGAGCTTGCCCCATTCGGCCTCGTCCTCGGGCAGGGGCAGCACGGTCTGGATCGTCTCGCCCTGATCGAGTGCGGGCAGCAGGTTGACGATCGGACGGCCGCGCGTGGCCGGTCCGCCTTCGGGCAGCTTCCACACCTTGAGCCGGTAAACCTTGCCTGCGGTCGAGAAGAACAGCACCGGATTGTGGGTGCTGGTGACGAACATGGTCGTGACCACGTCTTCGTCCTTCGTCGCCATGCCGGCGCGGCCCTTGCCCCCACGGTTCTGCGCGCGGAAGGTGGAGAGCGGGGTGCGCTTGATATAGCCGTCCATGGTGACGGTAACGACCATCTCGTCACGTTCGATCAGGTCTTCATCGTCGATCCCGTCGGCAGCGGCGGTGATTTCCGACATGCGCGGCGTGGCATAGGCCTCGCGGATCAGGACAAGCTCGTCACGCATCACGCCATAGAGCTTTACCCGGTCGGCCAGAATCGAGAGGTATTCCTCGATCGCGGCGGCCAGTTCCTTCAGCTCGTCGCCGATTTCGTCGCGGCCCAGCGCGGTCAGGCGATGCAGGCGCAGGTCGAGGATCGCCTTCACCTGAATTTCGGAAAGACGATAGGTGCCGCCTTCCTGCTCGGCGCTCGGCTCGATGGCTTCGACCAGCTTGATGTAGGGGGCGATGTCGCCAATCGGCCATTCGCGGCGCAGCAAGGCTTCGCGCGCAGCGGCGGGATTGGACGCGCCACGGATGATCTTCACCACCTCGTCAAGGTTGGTGACGGCAACCACCAGACCCAGCAAGATGTGCGCCCGGTCACGCGCCTTGCTCAGTTCGAACTTGGTGCGGCGGGTGATCACTTCCTCGCGGAAGGAAATGAAGCTGGTGATGATGTCGCGCAGCGTCAGCACTTCCGGACGGCCGCCCCGGATTGCCAGCATGTTTGCCGGGAACGAACTTTGCGCCGGAGTATTGCGCCACAACTGGTTGAGCACGACTTCAGGCGTGGCATCGCGCTTCAGGTCAATCACCACGCGCATACCCAGACGGCTGGATTCGTCGCGGATGTCGGAAATGCCTTCGATCCGCTTTTCCTTCGCGGCTTCGGCGATTTTCTCGACCAGGTTGGACTTGCCGACCTGATAGGGGATCGAGGTGAGGACGATCGAGCGGCGGTCGCCGCGGCCTTCCTCGATCTCGTGCCGGCAGCGCATGATGATCGAGCCGCGCCCTTCGGTATAGGCCTTGCGTGCGCCTGATGTGCCAAGGATCAGCGGGGCAGTGGGGAAGTCGGGTCCCGGTACAAAGGCGATCAGTTCATCATTGCTGATCGCGGGGTTTTCGATTGTCGCAAGGCAAGCGTCGATCACTTCGCCCAGGTTATGGGGCGGAATGTTTGTCGCCATGCCGACAGCAATGCCGCCTGCGCCGTTGACCAGCAGGTTCGGGAAGCGGGCGGGAAGGACCGACGGTTCCTTGCGCGAGCCGTCATAGTTGTCGACGAAATCGACCGTATCCTTGTCGAGGTCTTCAAGCAGCGAATTGGCCACACGGGCCAAACGCGCTTCGGTGTAACGCATCGAGGCTGGCGGATCGGGGTCCATCGAGCCGAAGTTGCCCTGACCGTCGACCAGCGGCAGACGCATCGACCAGTCCTGCGTCATGCGGGCCAGTGCGTCATAGATCGCGGAGTCGCCGTGCGGGTGATAGTTACCCATCACGTCACCGACGATCTTGGCGCTCTTGCGATAGGGCCGCCCTGCGACGAAGCCGCCTTCCTGGCTGGCGAAGAGAATACGGCGGTGAACCGGCTTCAACCCGTCGCGCACGTCAGGCAGGGCGCGGCTCACGATTACGCTCATCGCGTAGTCGAGGTAGCTGGTCTTCATCTCCTCAACGATGTCGATCCGCTGGAATTCGCCAAGCGGGCCGATCGGTTCGGATGAAGGTTCAAGGATTTCGGTGTCGTCGCTCACGCGGTTCTGTCACTTGTTCTGTTGGCACTGCAAACGTGCCAATGGCCCTAGGCCAATGCCCCGGACAAGGCCAGCGCAACCATGGTCAAAGGGGAATGCAAGGGCGTTTTTTCCACACTTTGGGGAACATTTCTGAACCGCAGCGCCTGCCGTCATTCAATCCCCGTTCAACCGGGCGCGGCTAGTTCGCTGACCTGTTGCCAAGCGGGCGTCCGACGCCCTATGGCAGAGCAGAGGAAGTTGCCTGCCAAAGCGCAGTTGTGCGCGACAGGGGGCTGCGAAGGAGAAGAGTTCGTATGGTTCGTGCCAAGTTTTTCGCCCGCACTGCGCTGGGCCTGGCCCTGGCTATGGGCGTTGCCGCTGGCGGCGTTGCTGCTCCGGCCATGGCCCAGAAGAAGGAAGCTGCCCCCAAGATCACCCTGTCCAAGGGTTTCATGTCGGCCTACCAGGCCGCCAAGGGCGGGCTCGATGCCGCAGCCAAGCGCCAGAACGTGGTCGATGGCCGCGCAGCCGTGACGGCAGCGGAAAACGCCTATCGCAGCGCCCAGGGCAAGACTGCCCGCGATGCCGCCCGCGCCAAGTATGACGCCGATATCGCCGCTCTGGGCGGCGTCGTTGCCGGTGAAGCCCAGCTGGTCGAAGCCGCATTTGCCGCTGCGACTTCGCCGGACGACAAGTTTGTCGCTGGCCAGCTTGCCCTGAACCTCGGTCAGCTCTCGTTCGACAAGAAGTTCCAGCGTCGCGGCCTTCAGGCCATGATCGACAGCGGCAAGGTTCCGGCTGCCGATGTGGGCAAGTATAACTATTACGTCGGTGGTCTGGCCTTTGACATGCGCGACTATGCCGGTGCGCGTGCGGCCTTCCAGGCGGCCATTGCTGCCGGCTACACCGAAGGCGGGGTCGATGCCCTGCTGGCCGATGCCTACATCAGCGACAATCAGGCTGCCGAAGGCCTGAAGGTGCTGGATGCCGCCATCGCCAAGCGCGGTGCCTCTGCTCCGGAAGACTGGATCCGCAAGGGTATCGTCACGGCGTATCGGGCGAAGCTGGCCAACGAAGCTGTCAGCTTCTCGACCAAGCTGGTGCAGGGCTATCCGGGCAAGGATAACTGGGCGCTGTCCATCGCCGTGGTGCGTGACATGGTGCAGTTCCAGAACCAGGAACAGCTGGACCTGATGCGCCTGATGGAGCGTACCGGCAGCTGGTCGGAAGCGCGCGACTACTTCGAATATATCCAGGCTGCCGACCCGCGCCGTCTGCCGGCTGAAGCGCTGAAGATCATTGATCTGGGCGTGGCTGCAGGCAAGCTGCAGACCAGCGACGTCAGCGTTTCGGACGCGCGCACTGTTGCTTCAAGCCGCCTTGCTGCGGACAAGGCCTCGCTGGCCGGTCTGGAGCGCGATGCCCGCGCCGCAAACGCCACGGCAGCGACTGCAATGGCCGGCGGTGACGCTTACCTGAGCTATGGTCAGGCCGCCAAGGCAGAAGAACTGTACCAGATCGCCCTGACGAAGCCGGGTGCCGATGCGCCGCGTCTGCTCACCCGTCTGGGCATTGCCCAGACCGACCTCGGCAAGACTGCCGAAGCCCAGGCCACCTTTGCCAAGGTGACCGGCCTGCGCGCTCCGATTGCTGCGCTGTGGTCGGCCTATGCCAAGAGCAAGGCTGCGCCGGCGCAG
>CAZLPK010000079.1:0-5268 GCA_964561375.1 uncultured Novosphingobium sp. | reverse complement strand
GACCAGACCACGCCGCTGGCCGACGCCCGCCTGAAGGACGGCAGCCGCGTCAACGTGATCGTGCCGCCGCTGTCGCTTCGCGGTACGGCCATCTCGATCCGTAAGTTTTCCGAAAAGCCGATCACCATCGACATGCTCAAGGACTTTGGTTCGATGAGCGAGAAGATGGCGACTTGCCTGAAAATCGCCGGGGCCTGCCGGATGAACATCGTCATTTCGGGCGGTACCGGTTCGGGCAAGACGACCATGCTCAACGCCCTGTCGAAAATGATCGACCCGGGCGAACGCGTGCTGACCATCGAGGACGCCGCCGAACTGCGCCTGCAACAGCCGCACTGGCTGCCGCTGGAAACCCGCCCGCCAAACCTGGAAGGGCAAGGCGCAATCACCATCGGCGACCTTGTGAAGAACGCGCTGCGTATGCGGCCTGACCGGATCATCCTGGGCGAAATTCGCGGCGCGGAATGTTTCGATCTGCTCGCCGCGATGAACACCGGCCACGACGGGTCGATGTGTACGCTGCACGCCAACAGCCCGCGCGAGTGCCTGGGCCGTATGGAAAACATGATTCTGATGGGCGACATCAAGATTCCGAAGGAAGCGATTTCCCGCCAGATCGCGGAATCGGTCGACCTGATCGTGCAGGTAAAGCGCCTGCGCGACGGTTCGCGTCGCACCACCGAAATCACGGAAGTGATCGGCATGGAAGGCGATGTGATCGTCACCCAGTCGCTGTTCAAGTTCGAGTATCTCGACGAAAGCGAGGACGGGAAGATCATCGGCGAGTTCCGCTCGTCCGGCCTGCGCCCCTACACCCTTGAAAAGGCCCGTCAGTTCGGTTTCGATCAGGCCTATCTGGAAGCCTGCCTCTGATCCGTCAGAGGAAGTAAGGTCCGAAAATCGCGACGAGGAAAGCTGCAAACGCCGACCAGAAAGCGATGTCGCGCCACGGCACCCAGCCCACGGCGTCGGCATCGCTGCGCGTCATGCGGCGGCGATCTCCGCGCCACGCGACGATGCCAAGGCAGACCAGCGCAAAGGCGACCAACCCGGATCGCACCGAGGGATCGTCCAGCCAGTTCGAGATGGTCGCTTGCCAGTCCATATCCTGTCGTTAGAGCGGGAATGTGGAACCTGTCCAGAAGCCCCTTTACGCGCTTGGCCTGCGGCTGCTGGCAACCCTTGCCCTTTCCTCGCTGATCATGGTGGTCAAGCTGACGTCGGAAAGCGGCGTCGCCCTGCCTGAAATCCTGTTCTGGCGGCAGGTTCCATCGGGAATCCTGATCTTTGCCTGGCTGGCCATGCGCGGCGAAGTGGCGCGGCTGCGGACCAATCGCCTGCCCACCCATGGGCGCCGCGCGATGCTGGGCCTGCTCGGCATGTTCTTCACCTTTGGCGCTCCGATCCTGCTGCCGCTGGCGGTGGCGACGACCTTTGGCTTTACCACCCCGATCTTTGCCGTGATCCTGTCTGCCCTGCTGCTGCGGGAAAAGATCGGGCCGGTGCGCTGGCTGGCGGTCGTGCTTGGCTTTACCGGGGTGCTGATCATCGCCCAGCCCGGCCATGCGGCCATTCCCCTGCTTGGCGCGGCAGTGGGAATCGGTGCGGGCTTCATGGTCGCGCTGATCTCGATTCAGGTCCGCGACCTCAGCCGGACCGAGGAATCGCTGTCGATCGTTTTCTGGTTTTCGGCCCTCTCCGCCCCGATACTGGCGGTTGCCCTGCCCTTTTACGCTACGTCGCACACGCCGTGGCAGTGGTTCCTGCTGATCTCCTGCGGCCTGCTCGGCCTGCTGGGCCAGATCCTGCTGACCGCCGCGCTGCGCTATGGTCAGGTCGCCAGCGTGATCGTGATGGACTATTCAGCGCTGGTCTGGGCGACGATCTATGGCTGGCTGATCTGGGATGAACTGCCGCCTGCGGCAACCTGGCTGGGCGCTCCGGCAATCATTGCGGCAGGGGCGATCATTGCCTGGCGCGAACATCTGCATAACCGCGCCATCTCGCCAACTGCGACCAACAGCACGGAATAAGCGTCGACTTCGGAACCTTCACTCAGTAATGCGTGTTTTCACGTTATTACGTTCCCTTGAATAACGAATGGAGAATCCATTGGTCCGCAAAATCCTGCTCGCATGCGCCATGACCAGCCTGGTTCTGGGCGCGACGGCCTGCAACACCGTCAAGGGTCTGGGCCGCGATATTGAATCCGTCGGGGAAGCTGGCGACCGCGCGGTCAAGTAATTCCGCTTCCTGACGAAACAGACTTCAGCCGCGTCCGGTCGCCCGGGCGCGGCGTTCCCTTACCGCCAGCCATGACAGCAATCCGACCGGCCCAGCGATGAAAGTCGCGGCCAGAAACGGAATTTGCGCCACGCGGGAAAAGCCCTTGGCGTCGGCATCGCGGGCGATCCACAGGCCGGTAAACAGATCAAACGCCAGATAGTGCGTCCAGCCGATCACCACCCCGCCATCCGACATGAACAGGGCGCGGACTTCCTCAATCGAGCCAAATCCCGGTTGCCCTGCGCCGGGCACTGCGCCGATATCGACCCGGCCTGACAGGAACAGGCCAAAGCTGACCGCATAGATCAGGCAGAGCAGGCCGATCCCGAGATAGAGGATCGCGCTGTGGGTCAGCGGCTTGCGCGGCAGCAAGGCCAGCATCAGCCAGCCGATGAGCGCCAATCCGTTGGTAAATCCGAACAACCCGTCCCACATGGCATTTCCTCCCTGTGGGACGGGTCTAGTCCATTTATGGCCTTGGTGGAAAGAGCGAGCCGATCAGGCCGCGTCGCCCTTCCACGCCAGTACCGGCTTACGCGCAGCTTGGGTTTCGTCCAGACGGCGGCGCGGGGCAAAGTGCGGTGCGCTCTTCAGGCTTTCGTCGCCAGCCTTGGCCCGCTGGGCCAGACTGCGCAGCGAGCCGATGAAGCGGTCGAGCCCAGCCTTGCTTTCGGTCTCGGTCGGCTCAACCAGCATCGCGCCGTGAACCACCAGCGGGAAATAGACCGTCATCGGGTGGAACCCTTCGTCGATCAGCCCCTTGGCAATGTCGAGCGTGGAGAAGCCTTCGGCCAGACCAGCATCGCTGAACAGCGCCTCGTGCATGCACGAACCGGCATGACCGAACGGCGCGTCCAGATCCGCCTCAAGACTGCGCAGGACATAGTTGGCGTTCAGCACGGCATCTTCGGCCACCTGCTTTAGCCCATCAGCCCCGTGGCTAAGGATATAGGCCAGCGCGCGGGTGAACATACCCATCTGCCCGTGGAAAGCGGCCATGCGGCCAAAGGCCTGCGGGTGTTCTGCCACTGCATTCTCTTCCTCGACCAAGCGCACCGAACCATCGGCCGTGCGCGTGGTGAACGGCAGCGGGCCAAACGGGCTGAGCGCTTCGGACAGGACCACCGGACCCGAACCCGGACCGCCACCGCCATGCGGGGTGGAGAAGGTCTTGTGCAGGTTGATGTGCATCGCATCGATGCCCAGGTCGCCCGGGCGCACCTTGCCAACGATCGCGTTGAAGTTTGCCCCGTCGCAATAGACGTAGCCGCCAACCGCGTGAACGGCGTCAGCGATCTTCTTCATGTCGCGTTCGAACAGGCCGCAGGTGTTGGGGTTGGTGATCATCACCCCGGCCACGTCCGGCCCAAGGCGGGCTTCCAGCGCGGCAAGATCAACGCGGCCATCGGCAGTGGCGGGAATATTCTCGATGCTGAACCCGGCAAAGGCCGCCGTGGCGGGATTGGTGCCGTGGGCGCTTTCCGGCACGAGCATGACCTTGCGGTCTTCCCCGCGAGCCTCAAGCGCAGCCTTGATGCAGAGCACGCCGCACAGTTCGCCGTGGGCGCCAGCCTTGGGGCTCATCGCCACGCCGTGCATACCGGTCAGCTCGATCAGCCAGTGCGAAAGCTGGTTGATCACTTCCAGCGCGCCTTCAACCGTCTGCTGCGGGGCAAGCGGGTGAACGTCGGCAAAGCCAGGCAGACGCGCGACCTTTTCATTGAGGCGCGGGTTGTGCTTCATCGTGCACGAACCGAGCGGGAACGGCCCCAGATCAATCGCATAGTTCTGGCGGCTGAGGCGGGTGTAGTGGCGCACCGTTTCCGGTTCCGACAGGCCCGGCAGCGCGGGTGCGTCCTTGCGCAGGAAGCGGCCCAGTGCGGGCAGCGGTTCCAGCGCGGCATCGTCAATATCGACGCCGCAAGTGCCCGGGCGGCCCAGTTCAAAGATCAGCGGCTCTTCCAGCATCAGCGCGCGGTCGCCGCTGGCGGTGGCCTGAGCCGAACCTTGTGCGCTGCCCATTTCGGGGCGCCATCCGGATGCGTTGGGGGCGTTCATGCCAGCACTCCTTCCAGCGCTGCAGCCAGCGCTTCGATATCTTCGTCCGTGGTCAGTTCACTGGCTGTGACCAGCAGGCCCCCGGACAGTTCCGGCGCGTCTGGGTAAAGTCGCCCAAGCGACACCCCGCCCAGCACCTTGCGGTCGGCCATGGCGCGCACCGCATCGCGCGCGTCCTTGGGCAGGATCACGGTGAATTCGTTGAAGTAGGCGCTGTTCAGCACCTTCACGCCGGGGACGCGGGCCAGCCGCTCCGCCGTCTGGCGAGCGCGGGAATGGTTGACGCGGGCCAGCTTGGCCAGCCCTTCCCCGCCCAGCAGGGTCATGTGAATGCTGAAGGCCAGCGCGCACAGACCGGCATTGGTGCAGATGTTGCTGGTCGCCTTCTCGCGGCGGATGTGCTGTTCGCGGGTCGAAAGCGTCAGCACGTAACCGCGCCGCCCTTCGGCATCGACCGTTTCACCGCAGAGGCGGCCCGGCATTTGCCGCACGAACTTTTCACGGCAGCCGAACAGGCCAAGGTAAGGCCCGCCGAATTGCAGTCCGACGCCCAGCGACTGCCCTTCACCCACGACAATGTCCGCGCCCAGATTGCCCGGCGCTTCCAGCAGGCCCAGCGCAACCGGCTCGGTCACGACCGCCACCAGCAGTGCCCCAGCAGCGTGCGCTGCTTCGGCAATGGCGGCCAGATCGGTGACGCGGCCCAGAATGTCCGGATACTGCACCATGACGCAAGCTGTCTCGCCATCGATGGCCGCGATCACGCCAGCCGTATCCGGTTCGGCTTCAAGCCGCGGACTGGCCCATTCGATCACGTCGCCAGTGAACCTGGCCATAGTGCGGATGGTCGAGACATAGTGCGGGTGCAGGCCCGAGCAGAGCACCGCCTTCTTCCGCTTGGTAACGCGCGTGGCCATGGCCACG
>CAZLPK010000078.1:0-5408 GCA_964561375.1 uncultured Novosphingobium sp. | reverse complement strand
CTAGGGACAGGTTGTTTGGCAGTGTCCAGTCCATAGGTGGCTTATATGACTTCCCCGCGTTCTGCTATCGTCATTGGTTCCGGCTTCGGCGGGCTGGCACTTGCCATCCGCCTGCAAAGCGCCGGGATTTCCACCACCATTGTCGAAGCCCGTGATCGGCCGGGTGGCCGCGCCTATGTGTGGAAGCGCGATGGCTACACCTTTGACGCCGGGCCGACGGTCATCACCGATCCGGCCTGCCTGCAGGAACTGTGGGGCCTGTCCGGCAGCAACATGGCGGACGACGTCACCCTGCTGCCGGTCCATCCGTTTTATCGCCTGCTGTGGAATGACGGGACCGAGTTCGACTATTCGAACAACGAAGCCGAACTGAATGCTGAAATCGCCCGGCTCGATCCGGCCGATGTGGCCGGTTACGCCCGCTTCCTCGAATATTCGAAGGGCGTTTACGAGGAAGGCTACCTCAAGCTGGGCGCAGTGCCGTTCCTCGACTTCACCTCGATGCTCAAGGCCGCACCGGCCCTGGCCAAGCATCAGGCCTGGCGCTCGGTCTATTCGATGGTTTCCAGCTTCGTCCAGAACGACAAGCTGCGCCAGGCGCTGTCGTTCCATACCCTGCTGGTCGGCGGCAATCCGATGCAGACCAGCAGCATCTATGCCTTGATCCACCGCCTGGAAAAGCTGGGCGGAGTTTGGTTCGCCAAGGGCGGTACCAATGCGCTGGTAAACGGCATGGTTGCCCTGTTCGAGCGGCTTGGCGGTCAGCTGCTGCTGGGCGAAAAGGTCTCGCGCATTACCCATGAGGGAAAGCGCGTTACCGGTGTCGTTACCGCATCGGACAAGGCGTTGCAGGCCGACATGGTTGCCAGCAACGGCGATCTGGTCCACTCCTATGGCCTGATCGAAGGGTCCAGCTATGCCGCTGGCAAGGTCCGCTCGCTGCGGCGCAAGCGGTTTTCGCCCAGTCTGTTCGTCGTCCATTTCGGGCTGAACGGCAGCTATCCGGAAGTGGCGCACCATTCGATCCTGTTTTCCGATCGCTATGGCCCGCTGCTGGATGACATCTACAAAAAGGGCACTCTGGCAGAGGACCCCTCGCTCTACCTGCACCATCCCAGCGCCACCGATTCCAGCATGGCCCCGGAAGGCAAGTCGACCTTTTACGCTCTTGCCCCGGTTCCGCACATGGGGACGGCCCCGGTCGACTGGGCCAGGGAAGGCGATCGTTACCGCGAAGTGGTGCTGAACCGGGTGCGCGACCTGCTGATCCCCGATCTCTATGAGCAGCTCGACACCTGCTTCCACTATAGCCCGCAGGACTTCCATGACGATCTGGGCGCCCATCTGGGCAGCGCTTTCAGCCTTGAACCGGTCCTGACGCAGAGCGCGTGGTTCCGCGGCCACAACCGCGATGACCATTTCCCCAACCTCTACTTCGTGGGCGCGGGGACTCATCCGGGGGCCGGTATTCCGGGCGTGGTCGGCAGCGCCAAGGCGACTGCAAGCCTGATCGTCTAATCCGCAAACCGGTGCTATGGACGCAGCGATGAACTGGATTGTGCCTAGCCTGATCTTCCTTGCCACTGTCGCGGGGATGGAACTGTTTGCCTATGTCATGCACCGCTGGGTGATGCACGGACCGGGCTGGTTCCTCCACGCCAGCCACCACCGCGAGCGGACTGGCCCATTTGAGTGGAACGACCTGTACGCCGCGATCTTTGCCGTGCCGTCCATCGCCATGTTGTGGCTGGGCGTGCAAGAGGGCTGGGGCGATTGGGCGACCGCGATAGGTGCGGGGATTGCCGCCTATGGCGCGATCTATTTCGGCTTTCACGACTGGATCGTCCACCGCCGCCTGCCGCACCGGATCGTGCCGAAAAGCGCCTACTTCAAGCGTATCGTCCAGGCCCACCGCCTGCACCACGTGGTGGAAAGCAGGCACGGCACGGTCAGCTTCGGCTTTCTCTGGGCCCCGCCGGTCGAAGAGCTCAAGGCGCAACTGCGCGCCTCAGGTGAGGGCCGCCTGCGCGCACCCAGCCTTCAGGACTGACGCGGCCGGGTCCATAGCCCTTTGCGGGACGCATCGGCAGCAGGTGCTATCGAGCGCAGCGTGGCAAGCCCCAGCAGACCCAGCTTGCCCCCACTGCTGACCCGCACCCGCTGGTTCCAGGCCTTTGCTCCCAGTGCAAAGACCTTCTCGCCAATCGCGCCATAGATCCCGTCCGCCGCGAGCACGGCAAGGCGCGAGCGGAATGCCAACCGCGCCGCGCCGACCCGTGCGGTACGGCGATAGGGACGGGACAGTTCGACCAGTCGCTTGGCCAGCCGGGCCACCTTGTCGCGCTGCTGCGGATCGGCAAGGTCGCGTTCGGTCAGGCCCTCTTCGCGCAGCCATTCGGCGGGCAGGTAACAGCGCCCGACCAGTGCATCGGGCACGATGTCGCGGGCAATGTTGGCCAATTGAAAGGCAAGGCCAAGGTCGCAGGCGCGGTCCAGGGTGTCGTCATCGCCCGGATCTACGCCCATGACCACGGCCATCATGCAGCCGACCGTTCCGGCCACGTGATAGCAATATTGCAGCAGGTCTGCGGTCGTTTCCGGCCGCCAGCCCGCCGCATCGAGCGCGAACCCGGCCAGGTGATCGGCAATGAAGCGGCGCGGCATGGCCGTTTCCTGCGCGACCAGTCGCAGCGCCTGAAAAGCAGGCGGCACGGGCTTGTCGCTGTCGAGCGCCAGCTTAGTCAGGACTTCCAGTTCAGCCTGGGCCGCGTCCGGACTGGCTTGCGGCGCGGCGTTGTGGCCCAGTTCCTGCCCGTCGGTCAGATCGTCAGCCGCGCGGCACCAGGCATAGAGCAGCCAGGCCCGCTCTCTGGTCTGCGGCGCAAACAGCTTGCTGGCGGCGGCAAAACTTTGTGAGCCTTGCGCGATAGTGTCGCGGGCGGCAGTGATGATCAGGTTGCGTTCGGTCATGATTGCATCAGCGCCCTCATCGCGGCCAGTACCGGCACGGGCGGCTTGCCGGAAAGGATTCGGGCGCGGTCGCTCCAGTTGAGGTGCCCTGCATAGAACCGGGCAATCCGTTCGGGCGGCAGGCGATAGAAATGGGCGAAAATGCGGTGCCGTTCTTCCGGTGCGGCGGCGCGGAACAGCATCCGGTTGAGCAGGCGGAAGAACCACGTCTCGCGCCAGTGTCGCAGAAAGCGTTCACGGCTCCACCGGGCCAGCGTTTCAGCGTCAAACGCGCCGGGCAGGGCGGAAAGCTCTTCTGCGAGTTGAAGCGCCAGGCCAAAGGAATAGCCGGTGGTGGCGTGAAAGAACCCGCCAGCAAGGCCAAGGCGCGCCACTTTCTCGCCAGCGGGCCAGAAGCGTTCCGGATCGCCGCCGATCAGGATTGGCAGCACGCCGGTTTCCTGACGGAGTTCAGTGCCGGCCAGCCTACGTTCGGCGGCCAGAGCACGCACCCGATTGGCGATCGTGTCCACCGCCAGTTTCGGCCCATCGCTGTAATAGGTATCCTCGACCAGCACCCGGTCAGGCCCCATTGGCAGGACATAGACGAAGCGATAGCCGTCGATCTGCGGCATGGTCGCATCCATGATCGTCGCGCAATCCGGTTCGCTGGCCGCTGCCTGAAACTCGATCCCGACGAATTTCTGCCAGCCCAGTTCCAGCCCCGGCATGGCCCCTTGCGGCCCTCGTGCGTCGATCACCACGCGCGCGGCAATCTGCTCGCCGCTGTTCAGAGTGACGCCTTGGGCAGTCAGCTGTGCAATCCGGGCGTTCAGGCGGTATGCGTCTTGCGGCAACCGTGCCTTTACCAGATCGTCCAGCGAGCCCGACTGGACCGAATTGTAGGCAACCGGCAATTCACGCTCGCGGCTGGTGAAGCGTACCCGGTGACGCGGCCAGCGCACCGGATGCAGCGCGGCAACAAGATCGCGCGCATCTGCCGGAACGTCGCTATCGAAAAAGGACCAGGTGTGATCGCCGCCAAAGCGGTCTCCACCTTCAAGCAGCAGCACCGGCACGTCGGGATGCCGCTCGGCCAGACGCAGCGCCGCCAGCGCGCCTGCCAGCCCGCCGCCTGCGATCACCACGGGCAATTCCTGCGTCATATTTCGTACCTAGTCGAGGCAGGGGCAGGGTCCAAGTGTCCCCAAGGTGTATTTTGTTTGAGGGGGTTGAGTCGTGGACGCTGTCGCCTATCGTGCCGCCATGTCAAAGGCCCGCGCCCGATCCCGTCTTGCCGCCGCTGCGGTCCTGTCGCTTTGGGCGATGCCGCTGACCGGAACGGCGCAAGCTGCTACGGCCTCGCTGGACGTGACGATAAGCGGCATCAAGTCCGCAAAAGGGGTGATCCGGCTGGCCATCTGCCCGCCCGACACTGGCTTTCCCGATTGCAAGGACAAGGCCGTACGCACGGCTTCTCTGCCGATCGAAAACGGCACGGCACGGATGACCTTCACCGGCCTGCCCGTCGGAACCTACGCAGTCAGTGTGTTTCATGATGCCAATGGCAACGGCAAGCTGGATACATTCGTCGGGATTCCGAAGGAAGGTTATGGCTTTTCCCGCAATCCCCCGTTCCGCCCACGTGCCCCGAAATGGGCAGAGGCGGAAATTGCTCTCAAAAGTGCGGAATTTCTGTCCATCAAAATCCGTTATATTCTTTAGGCTTGCCTGCCTCGCCCGTTCAAAACTTAACTCAGGTAAGATTTAATATCGCCAAAGTGGCGACAAAGTGGCTGTAAAATAAGCAAAGATTTTTGTCCTAGGTCAAGACTCTGACCGGCGGATTTCCCAATGTGGCTCGACAGATTTGGCAACTCCCAAGTTCGAGCGGCATATGAAAAAGTTCAACGGTCTATCCTCTCTCGTAATTTTTGCGGCCCTGTTCGCTGCCAGTCCTGCCCTTGCCAACGGGATTGGTCAGGATGGCGCTGCACAGATGCGGATTGGAATTACCGGGCAGGTGCCAGTGATCTGCCGGGTCTCGCTTGATGCGGCGGTCCTGTCCGATGCAGATGGGCGGGCCCAGGTCGGGACGATGAAAGAGTTCTGCAACAATCCCAGTGGTTACCGCGTGGTGATGAACTATCCGTCCGCGATGGAGTCGGGCAGGCTGATTGTAGATGGACGCGCGGTGGCCCTTGATGGCAGCGGCTCGGTAACGGTTTCTCGATCTGTTGGCGCGGCTGTGGCCGAACACAGAGTTGAGATTGAGCTGAACCAAGGTGGTTATCGCGGCGATCTGTCGTTTCGGATCGAGCTGCTGTAAAATATCCCTTTGTTATAATGTCATAAAATAACGCACTTATAAGTATCGCTGTTATTCCGTTTTGCGGACATTAGATTAGCTCGACTTTGTACGTTTTTGGTCAGGTCCAGGTCCAGAAGATGCTGTTTTC
>CAZLPK010000077.1:0-5768 GCA_964561375.1 uncultured Novosphingobium sp. | reverse complement strand
CGCGCAGCCGGCGATCACTTTATCCTGTAGGAACGGTTTGAGGGTGGGCTGAACCGGCGGCTCAGCCCTTCCCCACCACGCTTTCGGGCAGTTCGGTGCCGAAGACGCGCTGATAGTATTCAGCCACCAGCATCCGCTCGGTCTCGTCGCACTTGTTGAGGAACGAGAGGCGGAACGCAAAGCCCGGATCCTTGAAGATCGCAGTGTTCTGCGCCCAGGTAATGACGGTACGCGGGCTCATCACGGTCGAAATGTCGCCGTTGATGAAACCCTGACGGGTCAGATCGGCCACCTTGACCATGTTGGCCACCACGTCAGCCGCGCAATCGGTTACCTTCTTGAGTACGATTTCGCTTTCGACCTGGGCCGGCAGGTAGTTCAGCTGAACCACGATGTTCCAGCGGTCCATCTGCGCCTGGTTGATCGCCTGAGTGCCGTGATATAGGCCCGAGGTATCGCCGAGGCCAACCGTGTTGGCCGTGGCGAACAGGCGGAAATACTTGTCCGGGCGGATCACGCGGTTCTGGTCAAGCAGGGTCAGCTTGCCTTCGGTTTCCAGCACGCGCTGGATCACGAACATCACGTCCGGGCGGCCCGCGTCGTACTCGTCGAAGACCAGCGCAACCGGATGCTGCAGCGCCCACGGCAGCAGGCCTTCGCGGAATTCAGTGACTTGCAGACCATCACGCAGGACGATCGCATCGCGGCCAACCAGGTCGATACGGCTGATGTGCGAATCGAGGTTGATTCGCACGCAGGGCCAGTTCAGCCGCGCCGCAACCTGCTCGATGTGGGTCGACTTGCCGGTGCCGTGATAGCCCTGCACGATGACGCGGCGGTTATAGGCAAAGCCAGCCAGAATCGCGAGCGTCGTGTCCGGATCGAACACATAGGTGTCGTCCGCATCGGGCGTGCGTTCATCCGCTTGACTGAAGGCCGGAACCTTCATGTCGATATCGATTCCAAACATTTCGCGCGCATCAACTTCGATGTCGGGCGCAGGCAGGACGGTCTGGTTCGAGGTTTCGGTCATGGCGCTCTTGTCAGTCATTTCATCCATCCGCCTATACGGGCACACGCCGTGCTGCAACTGCCTTTGCACGCAGGTTGCGGACAATTTCAACCGCGCGGTTAAGCCGGCACCCGGCGCAGCCTTGGCAAGAGTCAGGCGAAAGCTGCCGCCTTGCGCAGCACTTGATAGGCTTCGACCACCGCTTGCAGGCGCTTTTCGCTCGACCGGTCGCCGCCGTTGCGGTCCGGATGAAGGGAGTGGACCAGTTCGCTGTAGCGCTTGCGCAGGGCGCGACGGTCCGCATCCAGTTCCAGCCCCAGCACGTCCAGCGCGCGCCGTTCTTCCGGCGTAACCGGGCGGCCATCACTGCGCTGGGCGGGCTTGCGCGCCCTTGCCCGCATACTGATCGCTTCCAGCGGATCGGCATAATCGGCCCAGCGCGGCGCGGCATCGATTCCGGCGGTCGGGGAAAAGGCGCGGGTCTGGCGCTCCCAGCCGTGAATCGGGTTCTGCGCGCGGACGATTTCTTCGGGAGTCATGCCTTCGAACCAGTCATAACCGGCGTTGAATTCGCGCACGTGATCGAGGCAGAACCAGCGGTAATCACCGGGTCCATCAAAGCTGGACCCGCGCGGACCGGGCGCGCGAAATTCGCCCCGCTCTGCACAGCCCGGGCGTTCGCAAGCGCGTTCGCCGCTGCCGACGCGTCCGTGAAATCGATCCTGCTTCATCCCTTCCACATGGCGATTGATCGGCTAGAATGGAAGCCATGACCGGAACTCTTGCCGCCGAAATCGAACGCCTGCTGATTGCAGCCTTCGCCCCCAGCCATCTTGCCGTAATCAACGACAGCGCCCGCCACCACGGCCACGCCGGGGACGATGGCTCGGGCGAAAGTCATTTTACCATCGAGATTGAAAGCCCTGCCTTTTCAGGCGTTTCCCGGCTGGAACGGCAGCGCATGGTCAACCGCGCGCTGGGCGACATCCCCGGCCAGCGCGTCCATGCCATGGCGATCAAGGCCAGGGCCCCGGGGGAATGAGCAGCCCCATCCTTTACACCATTAACCCCGGCCAGCATGATTTGGGCGGCCTGTGGGTACGCCGCGCCCTGCCCTCTCCCGGGGTAGGCATGGTTGGGCCGTTCATCTTCGTCGACATGTTCGGCCCGGCCGAACTGCCCGCCGGGCGGTCGATGGACATAACCCCGCACCCGCATATCGGCATTTCCACTGTTACCTGGCTGTTCGAAGGGGCAATCCATCACCGTGACAGCATTGGCACCGATGCGATCATCCGGCCCGGACAGGTCAACCTGATGACTGCGGGGCGCGGGATCACCCATTCCGAACGCTCGCCCGAGGACCTGCGCGGGCAAGTCCAGCCGATCTGGGGGATGCAGACCTGGCTCGCCCTGCCCGACGGGCTAGAGGAAATGGAGCCAGCGTTCGAGCAGCAACAGGTCTTGCCGGTAATTGAGGAACGCGGCGCGCGGGCAACCGTCATCATGGGCAAGCTGCGGGGCGAACAAGCGCCCACCACCTGCCACTGCCCAACGATCTATGCCGATATCGAACTGTCGGCTGGCGGCGAAATCCCGATCGATCCCGAGGCAACCGAACGGGCGGTGATGCTGGTCAGAGGCGGCGCCAGCCTGAACGATGAGCCACTGCAGCTCTACGGCCTGCACTTGCTGGCATCGGGCGATCAAATGCGCCTCACTTCCGACCATGGCGCGCGGGTCATGCTGCTGGGCGGGGAGCCGCTTTACACGCCGCGCTTCATCTGGTGGAATTTCGTGGCTTCATCGCAAGAGCGAATCCGGCAGGCCACGCGGGACTGGCAGGAAGGACGTTTTCCTGCTGTGCCGGGCGACCCGGACAATTAAATCAAAAAGAACAACTGGAGAGGAAACAACATGAGCGGCAAGGCAGTCTGGATCACGGGCGCATCTTCGGGCATCGGCGCAGCACTGGCGCGGGCCTATGCCAAGCGCGGCTGCCGCCTGATCCTCTCTGGACGCAATCAGGCCGCTTTGACCGAAGTCGCCGCCCAGTGCGGCGGTAGCCACCTGATCCTGCCATTCGACACGGGCGACTTTGCCGCTGCGACCAAGGCTGCGGACGAGGCGTGGGAATGGAGCGGCGGGATCGACGTGCTGGTCAACAACGCCGGGATCAGCCAGCGCTCACTTGCCGTCGATACCGATTTCTCGGTCTATCAGAAGATGATCGACGTCGATCTGCTCGGCCCGATCTGCCTGACCCAGGCCCTGCTGAAGCGCATGGTTGCGCGCAAGACCGGCCAGATCGTGATGATCTCCAGCCTGGCAGGCAAGGTCGGCTCGCCGCTGCGCACCGCCTATTGCGCGGCCAAGCACGGCCTGATCGGCTATGCCGACGCCCTGCGGATCGAGGTGGCCGGGCATGGCATCTCGGTAATCGGGGTGACGCCGGGTTCGATCCGCACCGATGTTTCGCGCAATGCCATGACTGCCGACGGTTCAACCCGCGGGGTCAGCGACGAGGCGATCGAAACCGGGATCGATCCCGACATCTTTGCCGAACTGATGTTGACCGCAATTGACGAAGGCCAGCGCGAAGTCGCGATTGCCGAACACGGCATGGAAAAGTGGATCGCCGAAGTCCGCCGCACGCCAGAGGAAATGTTCGACAAGATGATCGAGAATTTCCATTCCGGCTATGCCGCGCGCATGGGCGTCAGCGAACAATGACCATGAACCGCGCCAAATTGGCCAGCGGGATCGAGCTGGACTATGTCGACGAGGGTCCAAGGGACGCGCCTGCGCTGATCTTCCTGCACGGCTTTCCGGAAAGCCACCGCACCTGGCGGCACCAGATAGCGCACCTGAAAGGTCGGTTCCGCTGCGTCGCGCCCGACCAGCGCGGCTATCGCGGTTCGTCGAAACCGCAGGATGTCGACAGCTATACGCCCGACAAGCTGATCGGCGACGTGTTCGAACTGGCCGACGCGCTGGGCATCGACAAGTTTACCATCGTCGGTCACGACTGGGGCGGCGCCATCGCCTGGGGCGTGGCTCTGACCGGGCAGGCCAATGGCCGCGTCACCCGCGCGGTCATCGCCAATGCCCCGCACCCGGTGGGCTTTGCCCGGCTGGTCTGGCTCAACCGCCACCAGCGCGAATCCAGCCAGTACATGCGTGTCTTCCGCGATACGGCGAACGATCAACTGATCCGCGACCACGGCCTGGTCGGGATGCTGATCAAGGGGTTTGAAGGCCGCTTTGGCACTGACGACAAAATGGAGCCGGAAGAGCGCGCCCAGTTGCTGAAGGACTGGGAAAACCGCGAATCTGCCTTCGCCATGATCAACTGGTACCGCGCCAGCCCGATGTATGTGCCGGAAATGGACGAACCCTACGAAATCCCGGCCGACCGCGCCCCACCCGTCCTGCCGCCGCTGACCATCCCGACGCTGGTGATCTGGGCGCTGGACGATCTGGCCCTGCCGCCCGAAAACCTCGACGGGCTGGAGGACATGGTGACGGACATGACCCTCGTCAAAGTGCCGGATTGCGGCCACTTCGTGCCATGGGAAGCGCCCGCTGCGGTCAATGCCGCGCTGGATCAATTCCTCGCCAGGACAAGCTGAGGCCTAGGCAGGGTTCCAGTCGATCCATGCCCCGTGCGGGTGCGCCCGCGCGAGCCGCAACGGATTGGCCCCACCCGGCCAGTAGCGCAATTGCAGCTCGTGATTGTGCAGCACCCGGTTTGCCTCAAGCGAAATCCAAGCCAGCGGACGTTCCGGCGTTGCCTGCGCGCCTGCCACTTCCATCGCTACGGTGACGCGCGCTTGCTGATCGGCAGGGACATATTGCCACACGATCGAGTGCATCAGCACCCGCGTGGTCCCGGCTTCCTGCGGCTTTTGCAGTTCCGTCTCGATAAAGTCCGCCGCGTTCATCTGCACCAGGTCGGGCGCAGCCTTCTTCGCTTCGGCAATGGCCGCTGCCATCCGTTCAAAGCGCACCCTGTGCTCTGGCCAGATATAGGCTTTGAGCCGCAACGCCTGATCCGGGTCGGTAAGGTCAACCGGCGCAACGTCGCAGCCCCGCGCCGAAACGATCTCGATTTTCCGGTCCGGCGGCTGCGGCCCGCGCCATTCCGGAGCAAAGCGCATTGCGCCCGGCTCAGGCCCGACCTGCACTCCGCCAAGATCGTAGTGATAACGGTCCAGCATCAGGTTGATTCCCGCGCTGGAACCGATCTCCAGACACTGAAAGCGCGGCGGCAGGCCTTGTTCGGCCAGCCAGAGCATCGCCGCGATAAAATTGGCCGAGCGACCTGCCTCGTTGGTCTGGGGCGGACCATCAAGCCACGGCAACAGTTCGGCTTCGTGCGCATGGATTGCGGCGGCGACCACTGCGGCATCGTCGACGCCGCTGCGGCCCTCGTAAATCGCGGCCAGCGGCGGCTCGCGGCCCTTCAGGTGAAGCGCGTGAATTCCGCCGGCCACTCGCAGCGGCAGCGCATCGGCCAGCGGTGCGCCAGCCCAGCCGCGCACCTGATCGAGCAGCGCGCCCTGCTCACCCCGTTCCAGCAGGTCCCGCACCGCCGCAACAATCCGCGCAGTCACGGGCGCATTGGCCGCCGTGCAGTAGGCCACCTGATTGTCAAACGCGGCAGTGACGATTCCGGGGCCGGTCGCGCCGATTTCAGTAAACTGGAAATCCTCAGCCATGCCGCAGACTCCTTGCCCTTTGGCCCTGCGCACCG
>CAZLPK010000076.1:0-6119 GCA_964561375.1 uncultured Novosphingobium sp. | reverse complement strand
CCAATACCGTGGGGATGAGCCAGTTTGCCGATGGCGGCTTGCTGGCCAGCAAGCCCTATGCCGCCAGCGGGGCCTATATCGACCGGATGAGCAACTATTGCCGGGGCTGCGCCTATGATGTGAAGGCCAAGGCCGGGCCAAAGGCTTGCCCGCTCAACCTGCTCTACTGGGATTTCATTGCCCGCCACCGTGAGCGGCTGGTCCGCAATCCGCGCATGGCGCAAATGGTCCGCACCTGGGATCGGTTTGCGCCGGACAAGCAGGAGCAGTTACGACGCGATGCCGGGGGCTTTATGGCTACCCTTGCCTGAGCGGCAGCGGTCCGAACAATAGCGGACGTTTTCCCAGTCGCGCTCCCACTTCTTGCGCCAGGTAAAGGGCAAGCCGCAGGCCTGGCAGGTCTTTGTCGGCAGGTCGGATTTCTTGCGCATCTTGGGCATGGGGGAACCTAATAGGGCAGGCGGGTGCCGTCCCACGCGAACAGGCCGCCGCTGTCCGCTGGGGTCAGGCCGTGCAGCACGTCGAGCAGATAGCCGGCTGACTGATCCGGGGAGAACAGCTTTTTCGGGGCCACTCCGCGCTGGAACGGGGCGGAAAGCTGGCTGTCGACCGTGCCGGGGTGCAAGGCGGCGGCAATCGCTTGTGGGTGGCTGCGCGACAGTTCGATCGCGAAGTTGCGGATCAGCATATTCAGCGCGGCCTTGCTGGCGCGGTAGGAATGCCAACCACCTAGCCGGTTGTCCTCGATGGAACCGACCTTGGCCGAAAGCGCGGCGAACACGGCGCGGCTGCGGCGCGGCAGGCGGGGCAGGATGTGCTTGGCGATCAGGGCGGGGCCGATGGTGTTGGCGGCAAAGACCTGCGCCATGGCTGCGCCGTCGAGGGCGCGCCACGATTTTTCCGGGGCGACGCCATGGGCATCGTCATGCAGCAGGCCGGTGGCGACGATCACCAGCGCCGGATTGTCGGGCAGGGTGCCGACGGCAGCGGCAATCGAGGCTTCGTCGGTCAGGTCAAAGGCGAACGGCACTGCGCCCGTTGGCACTTTGGCCGGATCGCGTGCTCCGGCATGGACTGCGCTGCAGTCTCCGTCAGCCAACAAGCGCCGGACCAGCGCTGCGCCAATCGCACCGCTTGCGCCGAATACCACTGCGGGACTGGGGTTCTGCTCGCTGTCGTTCATGCTTTCGCCATGGCCGCGCCAAGGCGGCGCCGCGACCTGCCGAAACGGGCAGTGGCCCAATGTCCATGTTGAATGACGGCGTCGTTCCGGCTTGGCAGGGGCCATGTTGATCAGCGCCTTGCCCCGTCCGGTTGTGATCCTTGGCCTTGCCGGAATCCTGCCGCAAATCGCTTCTTTCGCGGTCGTCCTGTTCTGGCCGGAGTGGCGCTGGGTCGCGCTGGTGGCTGCTTGTTTTTATGCCGCGCTGATCTTTTCGTTTCTGGGCGGGCTGTGGTGGATGCAGGCGCTGCTGCGCGATGAGCGGCGCTGGTCGCCCTATCTGCTTTCCGTGGTGCCTAGCCTGCTGGGCTGGGCGGCGCTGATGCCGTGGTGCCTTGGCTGGACCTGGCCGGGACCGGCCATGGCCCTGCTGGGCCTTGCCGTGCTGCTTAGTCCGCTGGTCGATCGCAAGCTGGCTGCCGTGGTGCCGGTATCCCCGGCATGGTTGCAGTTGCGGGCGATGATGGCCACGGGACTGGGCGTGCTGACGGTTGCCCTGACCCTGATCGCTGGCTGATTAACCGGCGGCCGAATATTTCGGCTGGTCGGCAACTTCGCTGAGGCGTGCAGTGATCTTGTCTGCCAGTTCCACGCCAGACAGCCACGCGCCCTCGACCTGCGGGGCCATGCACCAGTCGCCGCAGGCGCCAAGCCGCAATTGCGGGTTCCACATAGTTGCGCCGTGCTGACCAAAGGCCAGGGCAAAGCGCCAGCGGTGCGCCTTCAGGAAATTGGGCTGGGGCAGGGTGGTGCCGCATTCGGCCTGAAACAGCGCGAAAAGCTGCTGCGCCACTTCCTCGCGATCCAGTTCAAGGTGCTGCTGCGACCATTCCGCTCCGGCCTGAATTACCCAGCATTCCGTCTCACCGCGGCCCGGCTTGGAATTGTTGCGCGCGGCCCAGGCAATGGCGCCGCGATCACGCAGATAGGAGGGAACGCCCGTCAGCGGCTGGTCAAAGGCGGCCATCACGGTCCAGCATGGCTGCGAGCGGGCCGAGGCCGCTTCACGCGCCATCATCAGATCGTGAAGCGACAGCAGCGGCGCGGCCTGCTCTGACGGAATGGCAATGGCCAGGGCGGCAAAGGGGCCTTCGCACAGGCCCGGGCCGGAGAGAAACCACGACAGCCCGTCGCTTTCGATCCGCTGGACCAGCGCATTGAACCGCACGTCATGCTGCGCGCATTGCGCGGCGACGAGGGCGTTCATCCCCGGCGTGCCGACCATGGCGCCATCCGGACCGTCAGCCCATGGCGCGAGCAAGCCGGATTCGGTCCATTCTGCCACTTGCTGTGCAAAGGCGCCGCTGCCGGGCTTCACATACTGGCAGCCAAAATCCCACGCCTTGTTATCCAGTTGCAGGGTGGAAAGCCGTCCGCCCGGACGTTTGCCCTTGTCAAACAGGACCGGCTTCAGCCCATTGGCTTTCAGCCGTTCCGCACAGGCCAGGCCGGCAATTCCGGCTCCGATAATCGCGACCTTCATAACGACCCGAACCCTGACTCAGCCGTGGCCCATCAGCGAGAGCACTTCCTTGCGGCTCATCGGATCGTCGCGGAACACGCCCAGCACTTTGCTGGTTACCATGTCGACACCGTGGGTGCGCACACCGCGCCCGGTCATGCAGCCGTGCTGGGCCTTGATCACCACGGCAACGCCTTGCGGGCGCAGGTTTTCCCAGATGCACTGTGCGATCTCGGCGGTCAGGCGCTCCTGAATCTGCAGGCGGCGGGCATAGCCGTGAAGGACGCGGGCCAGCTTGGAAATACCGACCACGCGGTCCGTCGGCAGATAGGCGATGGACGCCGTGCCAACGATCGGGGCCAAGTGATGCTCGCAGTGCGAGTGGAATGGAATATCGCGCAGCAGAACGACTTCGTCATAACCGGCGACTTCTTCGAAAGTGCGCTGCAGGTGAACGGCCGGGTCTTCTTCGTAGCCCGCGCAGTATTCCTTCCACGCGCGGCCATAGCGGGCCGGGGTGTCGATCAGGCCTTCACGCTCTGGATCGTCGCCTGCCCAGCGCAGCAGGGTACGGACAGCTTCCTGAACTTCTTCCGGAACGGGGAGCTTGTCGCCGACGGCTTCCGGCACAATATGGCCATGCATAACGTTCATGGTATTCCCCTGTTCTGTTGGTTTTGCCGGCCACCGTCGGGAGGGGGTTTGGGCGTAGCGATGGCCGGCACTTATTGAACTAGGCTTTTGCGTTATGTTCTGCGATATGGCCTTACGTGAAGTGACTAGGGAAATGCTGGAGTGTTGATGTCGCCGGAGTCCCTGATAGCAACGAGCAAGGTCGCAGCCGTGGTGAGCGACCCGCGTCAGCCGGACAATCCGATCGTTGCCTGTAACGAAGCTTTTATGCAGCTAACCGGTTATTCCAAAGAGGAAATCCTGGGGCGCAATTGCCGTTTCCTACGCGGTGATCGGACCGAGCCGGAGCAGACCGCAATGCTACGCGAGGCCGTGGCGCAAAGCCGCCCGACCATGGTCGAACTGATCAATTACAAGAAGGACGGCACCCCGTTCCGTAACGCGGTGATGATCGCGCCGCTGTTCGATGAACAGGGTGAGCTGGTCTATTTCCTCGGCTCGCAGATGGCGATCGACGATAGCGGGGCCAGCCGTCACGAGCAGGCGCGCGCTCTGGTCGAAGGACTGAGCCGGCGTCAGCGCCAGATTCTTGAGGCACTGGCCAAGGGGCGGCTGAATAAGCAGATCGCCTATGAGCTGGACCTGACCGAACGGACCATCAAGATGCACCGCGCCGCGATGCTGCGCGCACTGGGCGTCCGCACCGTGGCCGAGGCGATCCGCATCGCGATCGAGGCTGGTCTCTAGCAATCGCCCTCATCCCCGCGAAGGCGGGGATCGTTAGCCGTGTGGCAGGGCGTAAGCGGTTCCCGGTCAAGCCGGGGACGACGATGAGATCACGTGCGGAGCCAGTGAGGGTGGCCGCTTAATGCATCCGGCTGACGGCGAAGCGGGTCAGGTCGCGCAGCGGCATGGCCTTTGCGCCAAAGGCTTCCAGCGCTTCGTTGCAGGCTTCTTCCAGCAGGCTGGCATGACGCGCCGCACCGTCTATGCCGAGCAGGGCCGTGGCGCTGCGCCGACCGGCATCGGCATCCTTGCCCACGGCCTTGCCGACCACACTGGCATCGCCAATCGTGTCCAGCATGTCGTCGCGGATCTGGAAGACCAGCCCCAGATTTTCCGCAAAGCGCAGCAGGCGGGCGCGTTCTTCGGCTGAGCAGCTGCCCAGCATCGCACCTGCCTCTACCGCGAAACGGATCAGCGCGCCGGTCTTGCGGCTTTCGCATTCGAACACGTCCTGCGCGGTCGGCTTGGCGGGTGGGAACAGGTCCATCATCTGCCCGCCGGCCAGGCCATCCTGACCGACTGCACGGGCAAGGGCCAGTACCAGCGCGGCGCGCACGGTTGCATCCGGGTGTGTGGTTTCCTCGGCAAGGATTTCAAAGGCGAGAGCCAGCAGCGCATCGCCCGCCAGCACAGCAGTTGCCTCGTCAAACTTGCGGTGCAGGGTGGGACGACCCCGGCGCAAGTCATCATCGTCCATGCAGGGCAGATCGTCATGCACCAGCGACTGGGCGTGAACACATTCAATCGCCGCGCCGACGCGCAGGGCCTGGGCATAGGAACCGCCAACGAGTTCGCTGACTGCCGCAACCAGCAGCGCCCGGAACCGCTTGCCCCCGCCAAGCGTGGCATAGCGCATCGCCTCGGCCAGACGCCGGTCGCGGCCGCGTGCCTGCCCGATGGCCTTGTCCAGTTCGCTTTCGATATCCTGCCGTAGCTGGGACAGGCGGTCCTCCAGCGATCCGGCCAGACCGGCGCTCTCCAGCCCATCGAGCGCCACGGGCTTGAAGCGCACCCGCTCCGGCTCGCCCTCGGCCTCGATCACTTCGCAGCCAAGCGCGGTGAGGGCTGCACAAACACCTGAAATCGAGCTTTCCGGCGTCGATGCCGCTGCGGTCAGGCCGATGGTTCTGGCGGCCAGCACGGCGTCCTGCGGCAGGGCATCAGCATCGGCAATGAGCCGGGCATCGGCAGCCCCTGCGGCCAGCGCCACTTCGACCAGCCGCCGCGCGTTGGAAGATATCGCATCGCCAACCACCAGCACCAGATCGCACTGGGGCGCAATCGCCTCAATCGCCGCCTGACGGTTGGTGGTTGCATAGCAGATATCGCTGGAGCGCGGCCCTGCGACGTCGGCAAAACGCTGCTGAATTGCCTCAATCATCTCGGCCGCGTCGCGCACCGAAAAGGTCGTCTGGACGGCATAGGCAATGGCTGTGTTCGGCGGCAGGTCCAGCGCGTCAAGGCCTGACGGGTGGCAAACGACCGAAGCCGCCCCTGCCGGCACCTGACCCAGCGTGCCGACGATTTCAGGATGGCCGATGTGGCCGATGAGCAGGACGTGACGCCCGGCGCGATACCAGGCTTCGATCTCGGCATGGACCTTGGCCACCAGCGGACAGATCGCATCGACCACCCGCAGGCTGCGGCTTTGGGCGGCAAGGCGAACCGTTCGCGCGCTACCGTGTGCGGACAGGATCGTGATGGCGCCTTCCGGCACTTCATCGAGTTCCTGTACAAAGACCGCGCCTTTGCGCTCCAGCCCTTCGACCACGCTGCGGTTGTGAACGATTGCGCGGCGGACATAGACCGGGGCACCATGCCGTTCCAGCGCCTGTTCCACCACGTCAATGGCGCGCTGCACCCCGGCGCAGAATCCGCGCGGGTTGCCCAGCAGAACCTGGCGGGTGCCAGACTGCTGACGGTTGGCATTAGAGGTGGGTATATATCTGGCAGCCATGGCTTTCCTTCGGCCTCGTAACGTGCTGTATCTCTGCCTGTTCGCCCATCCGCCCCTAG
>CAZLPK010000075.1:0-6863 GCA_964561375.1 uncultured Novosphingobium sp. | reverse complement strand
GCACGGGCTTCACGCACCCAGCAGCGAATTTCCAGACATCAAGTTACACCACCCTTTGCGGCGTATATTCAGTTGTCAATTCATCAATTCATTTGAGTCGCAGGCGATTGACTGAGGATCAAATAAAGAATCTCTTCCGTAAATTATGCAGTCAATTGGCTCAAGAAGGGCGATTGGACGATGCTCTTTTCGATGGAATGACGGTTCGAACATTGGGGAGGCTGATAGATGCCTCGTCCGCATACCTGAAGGAAGAGGGGTGTGGAGACCTACGTCGCAAAATGGCCTTTAAATCTGCCCCGGACGGACTAGCTCAATTCTGGGACGCCGTAGCCGCCCACATAGGCGATTATGGCGCAGGCTCAGTGATCTTGGGAATGGGCGGCAAGCATGATCATTGGACCTGCATCGGGGAAATAAGCGAAAACCGAATTTCATTGATCGATAGCGATGGGATCCACCACCTATCGCGGAAGAACTGTACCATAGCAGATGAGCGCAAGGGCAGGCACCATGTGCTTTGGCCTACTCAGACCTTTTTCCTGAATGCATCCGATTTATGACTCGATCTCATAAATTGGGATAGATCCGAGTTTCTGCAGGAATCAAGGGGGCAGAGCAAACTCAGCCCCCAAGCATTTCGTTAAATTGAGACCCCAGTCCGCGCCCTCCAAGCCTCGCAGAAGGCACTCCAGTATTCAAAACAGAGCTGATTGCCTGTATCTGTACAAAACGGTCGGACCCAGGCGCCAAAACCGTGCACGGTTAGTTTGCGGGCGGGGACGAAGATATGAGCGCGAGGCTGGTTTAATGAGACCTGTGGGCGGGTAGGCCTGAGCGGCAGATCTTCCGTATTTTTGCGATTTCGGTACACAGGGTTGCCGGCGGACGGCGAGAACGTCTTACGCGCTGTCGGCTCCAACTTCACACCGATGTTTGAACAATATTGAAGGTCCGTTTCAGGTTTTGTGCGTTGGCGATTAGGTGAATTTGGCAGGCGGCTTTGGTGAGACCTTGCCATCGCTTTGCTCTCAAGGCTGTATATTCCCTGTCAGGGCATTAAGCCGCCAAGCGGCGACAGTTTGCATGCCTTCAGCCTGAAGCAGCGCAGCTTCAGCTTCGATCGCCTCGCGCTCTGCGTCGAGCACAGCCAGCGTTGGTCGTGCTCCGACCTGAGCCTCCAGCCGGGTGCCGCGCAGCGCTTCTTCCGCTGCATCACGCCGCAGGCGCGAAGCATCGGTCATCCGGCGCGCGGTGATCAGGCCTTGCCAGGCGTCGATGACCATGCCTTCCAGTGCCTGATCGGCCTGGTGCAGCCTCGCCTCGCTGGCAGCAAGATCGGCATCGGCTGCCCGGGTCTGCGCGGCCACCCGGCCACCGGCCCAGAGCGTCCAGCGACCACGCACGCCGACCGCTACGGAATCGGCCTTGTAACCGGGGAAGAACTGGTCGCGGACATGGGCGGCTTCGGCAAAAGCGCCAACCGAGGGCATGCCTTCGGCTTTTGCAGCCTGAACCCCGGCACGCGCTGCATCAACCCCGGCTCGTGCCTGCTGCATGGCGGGATTGGAAGCACGCGCCATATCCAGCGCATGATCGAGCGATGGCGGGACAATCGGCAGGCTTGGCAGGGGAGCCATCTCACCCGCGCTCGTACCAACTAGACGCTGGTATGCAGCTTCGGCTGAAATGCGGCGGCCTTGCGCCTGGGCAAGCCCTGCATCAGCCTCGGCCCGGCGTGCTCGCGCCTGGGCGAGTTCCGAGCTCGCAATCTCGCCCGTGCGGTAGCGCAATCCGGCCTGCCGTTCGGTTTCAGCGAGGGCAATGGCCAGTTTGTTATAGCGCTCTTCCAGTTTCCGGGCGGTGAGCAGCTCGGTATAGGCACTGACGGCATTGACGATCGTCTGAAGCCGGGATTGCTCTGCACCGAGGCGCGCGATATCAGCGCCGCTGCGCGCCTGAGCAATTGCAGAGGAGATGCGCCCTCCCGCATAGAGCGGCACTTCCGCCGTCGCCTGCGCGGCTAGCGGCGAGACATTGTCAGCGGTAATGCCGAAGAAGCCACCATTGTCGATCCGGCCTGCGCCATAGGAGCCTTCGACCTGCAGCAGCGGATTGCCTTCTGCCCTGGCGCGGTCGAGCCGTGCCTTGGCAGCCGCTTCCCCGGCCTTTGCCTCTTCAAGCGCCGGAGCGTTAGCCAAGGCACCAGAGATTGCGGAAGCCAGATCCTGCGCCTGTGCTGCCGGGGCGAGCAGGGCGCAGGACAGGGCGAAAAGCGAAGTAATAGGCCAGCGCATGGTTCTCTCGGATCAGTTGAACGCAGTGCCGGGGCGAATGCCCAGCTTCTTGAAGATCATCGCGGCCGGGCAAAAGCCGGTGAAGCTGGCTTGCAGCATGTTCAGCCCGGCAAAGATCGTCAGGCCGATCCACCACGGGTGGACATAAATTGAAAGCACGACGCTTAGCAGCACGACAAAGCCGGCAAAGCGCAGCACAGCAGCATCTAGGGTCATGTCCTTGTCTCCTTACTTGAAACGCAGTTTGCGAATGCCAAGCATGTGCATCGCCAGTTTTTCGTAGAATGGTTCACTGGTGCCGCGCCGCACCTTGTGCAGGAAGTATTTCTCGAACCCGACCTTGGCCAGGTGGACCCACTTGCCGCTGGAGGACCAGTTGAGGTTGCGCGGCGGAATCTGCGGCTGGGCGACGAAGGCGACGCCGCCATCGCCGAAGTCGGCAAGGCAAACGGCGTTCCAGGTTGCTTCTTCGGCCGGCTCCTTGCCAGCCAGTTCCAGCGCAAGATTGGCGGCAATGGCGGTGACCATCGATTCGATCATGAAGCCGGTCTTGGGCACGCCAACCGGAACCGGCGTCGGGCCAATAGGCGGGATCGCCACGCAAACGCCTAGCGAATAGACATTTTTGAAGGTTGGGTTGCGCTGATGCTTGTCCGCCAGGATGAATCCACGCGGATTGGTCAGGCCTTCGATCCCGTGGACCGCCGCAATTCCGCGAAACGCGGGCAGGATCATCGAATAGCCGAAAGGCAGATCATGGGCGGCCTTGACCGAACCATCCTCGGCCACTTCCTCGACATGCATCGTACCATCTTCGACCTTGGCGATGCGGGCGTTAGTGATCCACTTGATGTGGCGGTTGCGCAGTTCGCTTTCCAGCAGGGTCTTGGTGTCGCCCACCCCGTCGAGGCCAAGATGACCGACATAGGGTTCAGGGCTGATATAGGTCATCGGCACTCGGTCACGGATCTTGCGCCGACGCAGCTCGGTGTCGAGAATTAGCGCGAATTCATAAGCCGGACCATAGCAGGACGCACCCTGCGCTGCGCCGACAACGATCGGCTTGGGATCTTCGCAGAACCGGTCAAAGGCATCGGCAGCGTGCGCCGCATGGTCGGTCCGGCAGATCGACTGGGTGAACCCGTCGGGCCCAAGTCCGACCACTTCGTCAAAGGCCAATTCGGGACCGGTGGCGATGACCAGGTAGTCATAGTCGAGCGAGGTTCCGTCGTTCAGCTCGACCCTGTTCTCGGCAGGGTGGACCCGCTTGGCGCCAACGGAGGTAAAGCCGATGCCCTTCTTTTCCATGATCGGCGGAAGATGGACCTTGATCGCATCCGGTTCGCGCCAGCGCACTGCGACCCACGGATTGGAGGGGACAAACCAGTAGTCTTCCTGGTCGTTGACCACCATGACCTCTGCCTTGCCTTTAACTGCATCGCGGATCTCGTAGGCGGCAATGGTTCCGCCCAGCCCTGCACCCAGAATGATGATCTTCGGCAACGCCATCGTTTTCCTCCCGTTTACCCCCTCCAGCACAGCCTCAAGCTGTAATAGTGAAGTGGTATGGATGCGATATCAGTGTTGACTTATATAAGATAGAAACGATATAAGCAAGTGAATAAAGTGTCCACCCGATCCGGTCGGTTAGGCGCAGATAGTTACAGGAGTGTCACAGCATGTTTGGTTTCGGAAAACCAAAGCACAAGGAAATCACCGCCACCCAGCTGGCAGAGCTGATCGGCAAGGGCGAAGCCTTGGTCGTTGACGTGCGTGAAGTGAACGAATTTGCCGATGGCCACATCCCGGGCGCCGTGAACATGCCGCTTTCTACCTTTCAGGCATCAAAGCTGCCCAAGGCGGAAGGCAAAACCATCATCCTGAACTGCTTGGGCGGCAAGCGTTCGGGCATGGCGCTGGACAAATGCAGCGTCGCGCAAGAAGCAGTAGATACCCATCTGGCGGGCGGTTTTGGGGCCTGGGTGTCGGCCGGCCTGCCGGTCGAACGTTAATCACAAATGCTGGCGGGGGCTGAACCATGCAAATCAAACTGAACGGTATTGCGGCAATCGGTCTGCTACTGGCCTTGCCTTTGGCAGGATGTAGCTCTGGCGAAGAAACCGCAGCGGTTCAAAAAGCCCCCGCAGGACAGCGGCTGGTTCTGGCTGCCACCGATGCCGCTGCGTGGCAAGATGTGGCGGCAGAGATCGCCACGGTCGATCAGGCGCAGGTCCTCGCCCGTATTCCCGGCATTCTTACCTCTCTCTCCGTGCGTGAGGGGGATTTGGTGCGCAAGGGGCAGGTGATCGGACGCATTGTCGACAGCCAGCTAGGTTATCAGTCCGGAGCCTACGGCGCCCAGGCTGCTGCGGCACAGGCGCAGGCCGCCCAGGCCGCAGCTGAATTAGAGCGTGTGCGCTTCCTTCACCAGAACGGCGTTTATGCCAAGGCGCGGCTTGAACAGGCCCAGGCGGCAGCTTCGGCTGCGCAGGCCCAGGTCCGCGCGGCGCGCGCCCAGCAGGCCGCCGTGGGCGCTGTTGCCGGACAAGGCGCTGTTGTCGCCCCGACAGACGGCCGGGTGCTGCGCGCCGACGTTCCCGCCGGTTCTCCGGTTGCGCCGGGCATGCCCATCGCGGTGATCACGGCCGGTCCAACCATTGTGCGCCTGACCATGCCGGAATCGCTGGCCGATAAGGTCCACCCCGGCGCGCAGGTTATGGCCGATGGACGGGCTGGCCGCGTGGTGAAAGTCTATCCGGCGATCACTGCCGGGCAGGTCATTGCCGATGTCGACATGCCCGGCATCGACAACAGCACGATCGGACGCCGCGTGGCGGCCAAGGTCGAAACCGGCACCCGCAAGGCGCTGCTGGTTCCAGCCAGCTATGTCATTAGCCGCTATGGCATCGATTACGTCACGGTTCTCGCCAAGGACGGCAGTGCGGCGCAGGTTCCGGTGCAAACTGCACCGACCGCAGAAGCGGGCAAGATCGAACTGATTTCAGGTGTCGGTGCGGGCGATACGCTGATCGCACCTGCCAAGGGGGGCTGAACCCATGAGTCTTGGCATTTCGGGTAAGCTGACCCGGGCGACGATCCAGTCGCCGCTGACGCCGTTGTTCCTGCTCGCCGCGATCATCGTCGGCCTGCTTGCGACCATCTCCATCCCGCGTGAAGAAGAGCCGCAGATCAAGGTGCCGATGGTCGACATCATGGTCCAGGCACCCGGCCTTGCCGCTGCCGATGCGGTGGAACTGGTGGCCAAGCCGCTTGAGACAATCGTGCGCAGTGTGGACGGCGTGGAGCACGTCTATACCCAGGCGCAGGATCACGGCGTGATGGTCACCGCCCGCTTTCTGGTCGGTTCCAATCCGGAAGATGCTGCGATCCGCATCAATGAAAAGATCGAGGCAAACAAGCATCGTATTCCGACCGGAATTCCGTTCCCGCAAGTCACCGTGCGCGGGATCAACGATGTGCCGATTGTCGTACTGACATTGACGCCCAAACCAGGGGCAGCAGGGCAATGGAACGATCAGGCTCTGGCCGAACTGGCCGGCAAGCTGCGCACGGAAATGGCCAAGGTCGATGACGTTGGCCTGACCTTTCTGACCGGGGGGCGGCGCATGGCACTGCGGGTCGTGCCTGATCCGGGCAAGCTGGCGACCTATGGCGTGCCGCTGGGCAATCTGATTGAAGCCGTGACCCAGGCCAACCGCGCCTTCCCGGCCGGCAACGTGCGCGAGGCAGGCCAGGCAACCCTGGTCGTTGCCGGACAGAGCCTGGGTGACGCTCAGGAACTGGCTAACCTTCAGGTCCGCAGCGCCCGCGGCGCGCCGGTGCTGCTGTCCGACATTGCTCGCGTCGAACAGGCCCCAACACAGGATCAGGCCCGGTCATGGCGCTGGGCCAAGGACGATAAGGGGCAGTGGAACATGGCGCCCGCCGTCAGTCTGGCCATTGCCAAGCGCGCCGGGGCTAATGCCGTGACTGTTTCGCAGCAGGTGGTCGAACGGGTCGAGAGCCTGAAAGGCAGCCTCATCCCCGTCGGCGTCGAAGTGGCTGTAACCCGCAACTACGGCGAAACCGCCAATGAAAAAGCCAATGAGCTGATCTTCCATCTTGCTCTGGCGACGGTCTCGATTGTTGCCCTGATCGGTTTTGCCATCGGCTGGCGCGAGGCCGGGGTGACCGCAATCGTCATCCCGACGACGATCATGCTGACCATGTTCGCGTCGAACGTGATGGGCTTTACCATCAACCGGGTCAGCCTGTTTGCCCTTATCTTCTCGATCGGCATCCTGGTCGACGATGCCATCGTCATGATCGAAAACATCGCCCGGCACTGGGCTATGGGGGATGAGCGAAGCCGCATCGACGCCGCGGTGGAAGCCGTAGCCGAAGTGGGCAACCCGACGATTATCGCCACGCTGACCGTGGTCGCGGCGCTGCTGCCGATGCTGTTCGTCTCCGGTCTGATGGGCCCTTATATGGCGCCGATCCCGATCAACGCTTCGGCAGCCATGATCTTCTCGTTCTTCGTGGCGGTGATCATTGCCCCGTGGT
>CAZLPK010000074.1:0-7188 GCA_964561375.1 uncultured Novosphingobium sp. | reverse complement strand
CGTTGACGCGGCTGCCGTCCTTCAGGCGGGCGTCGGCCAGCGGCGTGGTCTGGTCAACGCGGCGGCCGACCTGGTTCACGATGCGCTGGGCGATCTGGAACAGGTGCGATTCGTCCCGGAACCGGATCGGCGCGATCTGCAGCTTGCCCTTCTTTTCGATGTAGGTCTGGTCGGGGCCGTTGACCATGATATCGGACACGTCGGGATCATTCAGCAGCTCTTCCAGCGGGCCAAAGCCCAGCAGTTCGTCGATCAGCACCTTTTCCAGCGCGAACTGTTCACGCCGGTTCAGCGTGACTTTCAGTTCGGCCAGCACTTCCATGATGATCGGGCGGAATTCTTCGGACAGTTCGTCCTTGGTCAGCGTGGCGGCGGCTTCGGGATCGACGCGCTCAAGCAGGCGCGGGAGGACCTGTTCCTTGATCTTGTGGACCGAGGCTTCGAAGCCTTCGGCCTGATAATTGCCCTCTACCACACCGTTAACGCGGTCTTGCAGACGGGCCATTGCATCGGACACGGGCGATTGCGGATCGCCGCTCGGCATCGCTACCGGTTCTTCGCTCGGCAAGGGCGGGAATTGCTCTCCACCTTGCGGACGCGGGGCTTCAAAGCCCTTCATCGGGCGCGCAACGCCAAATTGCGGACGGGCCCCGGCTACCATTCCGCCCGGACCATTGCGTCGGCCAAATGCGCTCATTGTGGCTAAATCCCCCGAAAAACTAAGGTCGATCTGCCAGTTGATGGATACTGGCGGGCTTACAGGAATGGTGAATAAGGGAGAAACTTTGATTAATTCCTAATGCGCCCCGGCAAATCATCCGGCCCGCTCTGGCCGTCTGCCCGCAGGCAGATCGGCCCGGATTCAGGGCAAAGTTCTGGCGCTTGGCTGCCAGTCCTCCTAGATGCGGGATCAGCTTATTCCCGTGCCGCCATGGCAAGGTTTCAGTTCAGGAGTGCCGGTTTGCGCCATCAGGAACGTTCGGGTCTGCTGTTTGCGCTGGCCGGGTTCTCGCTGCTTTCGTGCGGCGATGCCGTGGTCAAATCGATGGCGGGACAGTGGGCGCCAACTGGCATTGCGGCGCTGCGCTATCTGCTGGGAGCCGCAGGGCTGGGCGCGCTGCTGCTGGCGCGGCAGGGACGCTCTGCGTTCGCTATGCCCGTGCCGCATATCCAGGCGGTGCGCGGGATTGCGGTCGGCCTCGCGACGGCCGGTTTCTTTGCTGCAGTCTTTGTCATGCCTTTGGCGGCGGCCACTTCGTTGACATTCACCAGCCCGATGATCACTGCGATTCTGGCCGCCGTAGTGCTGGGGGAACCGGCGCGGCGTGAGACGTGGATCGCCTCGTTTGCGGCCTTTGCCGGGGTGCTGATCGTGCTGCGGCCCAATTTCGGCGCGGTTGGCTGGGCGGCACTGCTACCGCTGCTGTCCGCCTTTGGCCTCTCGGTGCTGATGATCGCCAATCGCTATGTCGCGGGCAAGGCATCGCCGCTGGCCATGCAGGCCTTTATCGCCGCCATGGCGACTCCGGTGCTGATCCTGATTGCCGCCGGTTTCCATTTCAGCGGGATCGAACGGTTCCGGATCGACTGGCCGGACTGGAGCATCGTCCTGCGCTGCCTGATCGTGGCGCTTTCTGCCAGCGCCGCGCATTGGCTGATCTACCTGGGCACGACCCGCGCCGGGGCGGCCAGTGTCGCGCCGATGACCTATGTGCAGCTCCTCGTCGCCAGCCTGCTGGGGTGGCTTTTCTTCGATAGCCACCCTGACGCCATGACCCTGCTGGGCGCCGGGATCATTGTCGCTTCCGGGCTCTATCTCTGGCGTGCCGGGCAAAGCCGCGCCGCAGCGGAAGGTGAGCCGGGCGCATGACTATCTCCGTTCTAAATCGCTGGTTCATTCCGGTCTGCACAATGGCATTCCAATGAAGAAACTGCTCGCCGCCGCTGCCTTGCTGCTTGCCGCTCCGCTCGGTGCCCAGACGCTCGCCCGACCCGCTCTGCCGGACTGGATGGCCGGAACCTGGATGATGGAGGACGGCGCGAACTGGTCGGATGAAGTGTGGACCGATCCGCGCGGCGGGATCATGTTCGGCATCTCGCGCTCTGGCTTTGGCCCGCAACTGGAACGCTGGGACCTCACGCAGATCCGCTTCAAGCCGGACGGGCGAATCAGCCTGTTCGTGCAGTCGCAAGGGCGCAGTGCAGTCGAATTTCCGCTGGTCCTGATCAGCGAGGAAGCGATCGAATTTGCCAATCCGTCGCACGCCTATCCCCAGCGTATCCGCTATTGGCGGCAGGGCCGGCTGCTGATGGCCGAAGCATCGCGGATTGACGGCAGCGACGTAACGCGCTGGAACTATCGCCCGGTCGTGCCCCCGCGTGACGATGGAGAGTAGACAGATGCGCAGCCGTGATTTCGTTCAGGTCGATGTGTTCACGGCAGTGCCTTACAAGGGCAATCCGGTTGCCGTCGTGCTGGATGGCGAGGGGCTTTCCGACGCGGAAATGCAGGCTTTCGCCAATTGGACCAATCTTTCCGAGACGACTTTCGTCCTGCCCGCGACTGATCCGGGGGCCGATTACCGGGTGCGGATTTTCACGCCCAAGGCGGAGCTGCCCTTTGCCGGACATCCAACGCTCGGCACGGCCCATGCGGTGATACAGGCTGGCCTTGCGCAGCCCAAGGGGGGGCGGCTGGTGCAGCAATGCGCGGTCGGCCTGGTCGACCTGACCGTTGCGGACAGCGGCCTGTCCTTCCGATTGCCGCGCTATGCCTTGACTGAACTCAGCGATCCCGAAGCCACGGCCTGGATTGGTGCGCGGGTGAAGGGCAAGGCGCAGGCTGTCGATGTCGGCCCGGTCTGGCTGGTCGCCGAACTGGAAAGCATCGCCGACCTCGAAAGGCTGAACCATGATGCGGCTCGCCTTGCCGCTTATTACATGCCCAAGGGGATGACCGGCGCGACGATCTATGCCGCCGAAGCGGGCCGCGTGGTTGTGCGCAGCTTTGCGCCGGGTGACGGGATTGCGGAAGACCCGGTCTGTGGCAGCGGCAATGGTGCGGCGGCGGCGTTCCGCTTGGCTGCCGGGCAGATCGGGGCAGGGGACAGCTACGTCGCCAGCCAGGGGCGACAGGTCGGCCGCGATGGCTTTATTACGATCCGGATCGAAGGCGCGGACATCCACGTCGGCGGCCAATGCGTGACCTGCATCACAGGGAGCGTGACGCTATGATTGCCACCAGATTGACCGAGCGCCTGGGTCTGGAACTGCCGCTCATGCTGGCGCCGATGGCTTTGGCTGGTGGCGGCGCGCTGGCTGCTGCCTGCGCTGAAGCTGGCGCATTCGGCTTGGTCGGCGGAGGCTATGGCGATCTCGAATGGACCCGGCGCGAATGGGGTGTTGCAACACAGCGCCTTGCCAATACGGCAGCGGCGCAGCGCATTGGCTGCGGTTTCATCACCTGGAAGCTGGATCAGGACGCCTCGGCGCTCGATTGGGTGCTCGACCAGCCGCTCCAGCCCAAGGCGATCTTCCTCTCTTTCGGCGATCCGCGACCTTATGCCGAGCGAATTGCCAAGGCAGGCGCGCGGCTGATCTGCCAGATCCAGAGCATGGCGCAGTTGCCCCAAGCGGTGGAGGCCGGTGCCAGCATCATCGTCGCTCAAGGCGCTGCGGCGGGTGGGCATGGCGCCACGGCGGCAACGGCACGTTCAACCATGGTCTTCGTGCCTGAGGCGGCGGACTGGCTGGCTGGCCATGCGCCAGATGTGCTTCTGCTTGGCGCGGGCGGAATTGCCGATGGGCGCGGGCTGGCGGCGCTGCTGATGTTGGGCGCAGATGGCGCGCTGCTGGGTTCGCGGCTGTGGGCAAGCAAGGAAGCGCTGCCTTCAGACGCGGGCAAGCAGCAAGCGGTACTCGCAGGTGGTGACGACACGGCACGCAGTCCGATCTTCGACGTCCTGCGCCGCAAGGACTGGCCAGCCGAATACGATTTCCGGGCGCTGCGCAATGCGCTCCACCGTGAGTGGGAAGGGCGCGAGAACGAATTGCGCGCCAATCCCGAAGCCGCACGAGCGGCGTTTGATGCTGCGGTTGCCGCTGGTGATTTCAGCGGGGCAAATGTCACCGTGGGGGAGGCGACCGGGCTGATCCGTGACTTGCCGCCTGCGGGTGATGTGCTGCGCCAGATCGCTGCTGAAGCGGAGCAGCGGCTCAGCGGCGCCACGCACTTTATCCGGTCCTGAAACGAAAAAGGGCGGCACCAGGGCCGCCCTTTAATTCGTAACGCAAAGGTCGTTAGCCTTCGACGTGCTCAGCCAGCACAGTCAGGCCATTTTCGCCAACTTCGGCAAAGCCGCCCTGGACCAAGATCTCCTCAGGCTGAGCGCCGTTGGTCTTGTAGATCTTGAGCGTACCGTCGCTGACGGTCGACATGAAGGGCGCGTGGCCCTCCAGCACGCCGAACTCGCCCTCGGTACCGGGGACGACCACCATGTGGACGTCCTCGGACCGCACGAGCCGTGCCGGCGTGACGAGTTCGAAGTGCAGTGCCATGATCTATTACGCCTCTTCGGCCAGCTTCTTGGCCTTTTCGACGGCTTCGTCGATACCGCCAACCATGTAGAAGGCTGCTTCCGGCAGGTGATCGTATTCACCGTCCACAACTGCCTTGAACGAACGCACGGTGTCTTCAACCTGGACGAACTTGCCCGGGATGTTGGTGAAGACTTCGGCGACGTGGAACGGCTGCGACAGGAAGCGTTGGATCTTGCGAGCACGGGCAACGGTGAGCTTATCTTCTTCCGAAAGCTCGTCCATGCCGAGGATCGCGATGATGTCCTGCAGCGACTTGTACTTCTGCAGCGTTTCCTGAACGCGGCGAGCAACGTCGTAGTGCTCCTGGCCAACAACGGCCGGGGTCAGAACGCGGCTGGTCGAGTCGAGCGGGTCAACTGCCGGGTAGATGCCGAGTTCCGAGATCGCGCGCGACAGGGTGGTCGTGGCGTCAAGGTGAGCGAACGAGGTTGCCGGAGCAGGGTCGGTAAGGTCGTCGGCCGGAACGTAAATGGCCTGAACCGAGGTGATCGAGCCCTTGGTGGTCGAGGTGATGCGCTCTTGCAGGGCGCCCATGTCGGTTGCCAGAGTCGGCTGGTAACCCACGGCCGAAGGAATACGGCCGAGGAGTGCCGACACTTCCGAACCTGCCTGGGTGAAGCGGAAGATGTTGTCGACGAAGAACAGAACGTCCTGACCTTCCTGGTCGCGGAAGTATTCTGCCATGGTCAGACCCGACAGAGCGACACGAGCGCGGGCGCCCGGCGGTTCGTTCATCTGGCCGAACACCAGGGCCACCTTGGAACCGTCCGGCGTGGCGTTGCCGTCGGCGTCCTTGGCGATAACGCCGGCGTCGAGGAATTCGTGGTACAGGTCGTTACCTTCACGGGTGCGTTCACCGACGCCCGCGAAGACCGACACACCGCCGTGGCCCTTGGCGATGTTGTTGATCAGTTCCTGAATGAGAACGGTCTTGCCGACGCCTGCACCGCCGAACAGACCGATCTTGCCGCCCTTCGCGTAGGGAGCGAGAAGGTCGATGACCTTGATGCCGGTCACGAGGATCGCAGCTTCGGTCGACTGTTCGATGAATTCCGGAGCCTTGGCGTGGATCGGAGCGCGCATGTCGGTGTCGACCGGACCACGCTCGTCGATCGGATCGCCGACGACGTTCAGAATGCGGCCCAGGGTACGCGGACCGACCGGAACCGAGATCTGCGCACCGGTGCTGACCACCGGCTGGCCACGGGTCAGACCGTCGGTCGAGTCCATGGCGATGGTGCGGACGGTGTTTTCACCGAGGTGCTGCGCAACTTCAAGCACCAGACGGTTGCCGTTGTTGTCGGTTTCGAGTGCCGAAAGAATGGCCGGCAGTTCGCCTTCGAAGGTGACGTCGACGACGGCGCCGATGACCTGGCTGATCTTGCCGGTGGCGGTGCCGGAAACGGCGGCCTTGGGGGCAGCCTTCTTACGGGTTTTGGGAGCGGCGGTGGCCATGGTCTTTTCCTTGCCTGCTATGCCTTAGAGCGCTTCCGCGCCGGCGATGATTTCAATCAGTTCGGTGGTGATCGCGGCCTGGCGGCTGCGGTTATACTGGATGGTCAGCTTCTGGATCAGATCGCCCGCGTTGCGCGTTGCGTTGTCCATTGCAGTCATCGAGGCGCCCTGTTCCGAGGCCTGGTTTTCAAGCAGCGCGCCAAACAGCTGAGTGCGCAGATAGCGCGGCAGCAGCGCGGCGAGGATTTCTTCCTCGTCCGGCTCGTAATCCACCGAAGCGCCGCCAGCTTCCGAAGTTTCCGCGACCTTGGGGGCCGGAACCGGAATGATCTGCTGCTGGGTCGGGATCTGGGCCAGCGCGCTCTGGAAACGCGAGTAGAACAGATGCGCGACGTCGAACTTGCCTTCGTCGTACAGCGCCAGCAGCTCGTTGGCCACGGCTTCCGCCTCGGCAAAGCCTGGTTCACGCACCGAAGTGGTGTCGTAGCTGGCCAGGATCGCCTTGGGGTAGGTCCGGCGGATCACCGCGCGGCCCTTGCGGCCGACGAGGTAGAACAGCACGGTCTTGCCCTGGCTTTCCAGTTCACGCGCAGCGGACAGGGCCGCCTTGACGATGTTCGAATTGAACGCGCCGCACAGGCCCTTGTCGCTGTTGGCGACGACGAGCAGGTGAACCTGGTCCTTGCCGGTGCCGGCGAGCAGCTTGGGGCTGCTTTCGCTGACGGTCACCTTGCTGGCGATCGAGCCCATCACCGCAGCCAGACGGCTGGCGTAGGGGCGTGCAGCTTCGGCAGCGGACTGCGCCTTGCGCAGCTTTGCCGCCGCAACCATCTGCTTGGCCTTGGTGATCTTCTGGGTCGATTTGACCGAGTTGATCCGACCTTTGAGTTCCTTGAGTGAAGCCACTCTCGTTTCTCTCTTTCCTCGTCATCCCGGACCTTGCGGCCCGTGGCCCCGGGTCAAGCCCGGGGCGACGTTCAATTTAGGCGAACTGCTTGGCGAAAGCGTCCAGCGCGGCAACGGTCTGCTTCTTGGCGTCATCGCCAAAGTCGCGGCTGTCGCGGATCAGCTTCAGCGTGTCGGCGTGCTTGTCGCGCATGAAGCTGAGCATTTCGGCTTCATAGCGAACCACGT
>CAZLPK010000073.1:0-7239 GCA_964561375.1 uncultured Novosphingobium sp. | reverse complement strand
CACCCGGGTCAATTCTCGATGATAATCCCGGGTCAATTCTTAGCGCTACTCATCAGCCTGGCCTATGAGCGTCCCGATCTCGTCTCGCACCTGATCACCATGGGCTCGCCCTCGGGCGTACCGGGCCTGTTCGAAGCGGCCGGTCTGACCGAAGGCGTCAAGGTGCTGGAACGCGCCTATTTCGAACCGAGCATGGAAACGATCCGGGCCCTGACCGAGATCATGACCTTCGATCACTCGAACGTCACCGACGAACTGATCGCCGAGCGTCTGAAGAACACGCTGGCCCAGAAGGCCCACGTCGACAACTGGATCGGTGGCCACGGCAAGGGTCCGATGGTGCGGCTCAACCAGGAACTGATCCCGACCATCACCGCGCCGACCCTGCTGATGCATGGCCGCGATGACCGGGTTACGACCTTCTCGCACGCGATCCGTCTGGCTGGCATGATCCGCAATTCCCGCGCGCTGATCGTCAACCGTTGCGGCCACTGGCTGCAGCTGGAGCACGCCAAGGAATTCAACACCATGGTTCACCGGTTCCTTGAGGATAATCCGGTTTCCTAAAAACAAAACACCGGTGAGGGCCGGGGGAGGAATCAGGACATGGCCATTGATGGGCGTCTGTTGACGGTAATCAGGGCGATCAACGAGCTGGGAATCTGTACGGTGGTCGATCTGCATCGCGCCACCGGCATTTCCCGGCCTGCGGTTCACCGTATCGTCGATAGCCTTTGCACTTTTGGCTATGTCGAGCGGGTCAACGGCCACAGCTCGGTCCGCCTGACCTCGGAAATCCTGGCCCTCAGTTCCGGCTACAAGCCGGAAAACCGGATGGCAGAACGCGCGATGCCGGTTCTGGAAGAGCTCCAGACCCGCATCCGCTGGCCGCATACCTTTGCCACGCCGGAAAGCGACATGATGGTGATTCAGGCCACCACGCGGCAGCACAACCCGTTTGTGTTCGATCGGGGCCGCACCGGCATGAAGCTGCCGTTCCTGACCACGGCAATCGGCTGCGTCTATCTGTCGCATTGCAGCGAAGCCGAGCGTGAGGCGATCTTCACCCGGCTGCGCGCCCATTCCGAAGGCGGCGACATGGACGACATGTTCGATGAAGTCCTGGCCAATGCCCGCCACCGCATCGCCAATGCCGCGGAAAAGGGTTTTGCCCTGCGCGCCGGGGGAGAGCCGGAGCGGACCACGACGCTGGCCGTGCCGGTGATCGTCTATTCCACTGCGGTCGGTGCGCTCTGCACCACTTTCCCGACCTCGGCCATCGCGGTGGACGAAGCCTGCTCGAAATACATTCCCGAACTGCGCCGCGCTGCCGATGAGCTGGCGAAATTGTGCGAGAGCTGAACCAGCTCAGGGAAAGACAGCGGGATCGGCTTCGGCCAGGCTGATCAGGCTGATCCCGGCCATCCGCAGGTAATCCGGCAGGCTATCGCCCGATGCATTCATGATCAGGTTGCCGTCGGCGCAGATCAGAGTGAACTTGGCCAGCTTTTCCACCCGGCCCGGGCATTTCTGCTGGATTTCGGCGGGCAGGGTAATCCGGTACCAGGATGCATATTCCTCAACCACGGCCTTGCGCAGATCAAGGAAGCGCTGGCGCGAAATCTGTTCGCGTACTGACTGGTCCACGCTGAGGATCATCCCGAGCCGCCAGAAGTCTTGCGTGGCGAGCGGCTCGAATTCCGGCACGTTGCAATAGATCCGCTCAATGTGCTGGCGGGTGGTTTCGCCCGGCAGCGGGCGGCGCTTTTGGTGAAAGGCGTCCAGCCATTCGCGGCTTTGATCCATCAGCGAGGCAAAGAGGATGTCCTTGCTTTCAAAATGCCAATAGACGCTTCCCGTCGGCAGTTCGGCGCGCTGCGAAACGCGGGGAATGGTCGTGCCCTGATAGCCGAATTCCTTGGCCACTTCCAACGTGGCATCCAGGATGCGCTGGCGGTTGGCCGGCGATGAGCGATGCTCTCCGCGCGGGCGGACGCGGCTGGTTTTTTCCGAAGTCATGGTGATCTCCCCCGATCGCTCTAGGTCAGTCATCGCGGTCAGGCAATCGTGTCGTGCTTGGCATTTACTTGTTCGCCAAGCTGAAATGGCGAGGAGCGAATACGCTTTATTTCCTGCGCCACTACTTGCGGGCGTAGGCCAATGCCTCGCAGCTGGAATTCGACCAGATCAAGGATCGCCGCGTTCAGATCACCTCGCCCCTGCGCGAACAGCCCGTGCATCTGCAATGAGCTGGCCAGAAAGAACAGGTTGAAGAACAGGGTGGTCAGCAGGGTATGATTTCCTGCGCTTGGCTCCATGTCACCGCTGTCCCGAGCCGCTTGCAGACAGTCCTGAAAATGACGCGACAGACCGGTGTCGAGCGCGCCGAACATATGGCGGGCAAAGCTGGCGTCTTCAGACAGGCTGCGCAGCAGCATCCGGTTCAGCGTTTCGCGGTTCTGCGGCTGCATCGTTTCTGCCGCAGAGAGAAAGCGCAGGGCCAGTTCGACGGTCAGTTCAACCAGCCGCGCAGTGGACGGCTCCCTCGGTTCGCCCTGCAGGATGAATTGCGATGCAGCATTGTTGCGCACTGTTTCCAGCGCCGCATCCCACAGTTCTACCTTGGTCGGGAAATAGCGATAGACCAGCGCTTCCGAGGTGCGGCTGGCCTTGGCCACATCGCGAAATCCGGTTGCGGCAAAGCCCATGCGGGCAAAGACTTCGGCAGCGGCCTGGGCAATCCGGGCCTTGCGCATCTCTGGCTGCAAGCGAGTGCGGCGCTGGACTTTCTCGCCGCTGGCGGGGGGGCTGTCGGAAGTGCTTGGGTCCATGCCGGCAGGTCTAAACCGGCTGCGCCTTTCCGCCAATCACCAAATAGAGTGGCGACTGTAATAGTCTTGATATTTTGCCCCGTTTGGTCTAGCCGAAAATCAAATAGCGAGCGGAGCAACAGGGCGCTTTATGGCACTTGCCAAATGCCCTTGAAGTGGCCGCCAATCCAGTTGTGGAACCTGAAAGCATGACCTCTCAAGATTTCCGTGCAGCCATGCGCCGCCTGCCTGGCGGCGTCAGCATCATCACCACGGTCGACGGTACCGAACCTGTCGGCATGACGGTGACTTCGGCCTCGTCGCTCTCGGCCGATCCGCCCAGCCTGCTGGTCTGCGTCAACCAGTCGGGCTCGATGCATTCCGCGATCACCTCGGCATCGCACTTCACCGTCAACATCCTTGGCCGCGACCATATCGAAACCGCGCAGAAGTTTTCCGATCCGTCGCAGCGCGAGACGCGCTTTGCCAGCGACGACTGGAAGATGGACGAGGCGGGCGTACGCTATTTCGAACCGGCGAATGCCTCGTTCGTTTGCCGCCTGGTCGAGAAGGTTCACTTCGGCACCCACACGATCTGCATCGGTGAGGTGGAGCGCATCCGCATGGCTGATGGCGAAGAGCCGCTGATCTATTTCGACGGCGCTTACCGCGACCTCAAGCCTGCTTGAGGTTCAGGTGGCAGAGGCGAGATTCTGCTCGATCTCGCCTGCAGCCTCTTGCATAAGTTCCAGCAAAGGCTGGTTTTTCGCCGCTGCGGCATTTGCCAGCAGGCGCGATACGGATATCGCCGCTGACACGCTCTGATCGGGTCCACGCACCGGCACGGCCAGACAGAACAGCCCCGGCGCGATCTCTTCTGAGTCCATCGCAAAGCCGCGCTGATAGATTTCGTCCAGCTCGCTGCGTAGCTGGTCCGGGCTGGTGATGGTGTGCTCGGTCAGCGCAGGGAAGGGGCCATTGGCCAGATAGGCCTCGCGGTCGGCCTTGGGCAGATGGGCCAGCAGGACCTTGCCGATCCCGGTGCAATAGGCCTCTAGCTGCAAGCCGACCTTGGTGAACAGCTCACCCGCGCCGTCGCCGGTCTTGATCCGGTAAGTCACCATGTCGTTTTCCAGCGTGCCCAGCTGAACCACGCTGCCAACCCGCGCCGCCAGCCGGTGCAGGACCGGTGCTGCCGCCGCCACGATCAGCTGCTTGTTATCGACCAGTTGCAGCAGGTTCATTAGGCGCGGTCCGGCAGCCAATTGGCCAGAGCGGAGCCGGACAAGATAACCTTCGTGCAACAGGGAGTGGACCTGCCGGTGCGCCGTCGCGCGGGGCAGGCCCAGCTGGCGAGCAATTGCATCGATGCTGCGCCCCTCGCGGTCGGCCAGCACGGCCTCCAGCATGGCCAGACTGCGGCCCAGCGCGCCAATGATGGGTGTCCCCTGTCTCATATAGTGAGAAATAGGCGCGCTGCGGACTCGCCGCAAGGCCGCTTATTGTTCATATCGGCACCCTGCGAAGGGAGAGCCTCAAATGAGCAACGAATTCGAACAGGTCGCGGCCATGCTGCGCGAAGCCTATAGTGGTAATGCCCTGCCGCCGCTGCGCGACTGGCTGGAGCCGACCGACGCCGCCGGGGCCTATGCCGTTCAGGCGATCAACACCCGTTACTGGCAGGCCCAAGGCCGCCGTATCGTTGGCCGTAAGGCTGGCCTGACCGCCGAAGCCGTGCAGAAGCAACTGGGCGTCGATCAGCCGGACTTTGGCGTGCTGTTTGACGATATGCAGATTGCCGATGGCGGCAACCTTGATCCGGCGCGCTGCATCCAGGCCAAGGCCGAAGCCGAAATCGCCTTCGTGCTGGGCGCGGACCTGCCCTCGGCGGATACCACTGCTGAGCAGGTCGCTGCTGCGGTCGCATCGGTCCATGCCGCGATCGAGATTGTCGACAGCCGCATTGCCGACTGGAAAATCACCTTTGCCGATACCGTGGCCGACAATGGCTCTTCGGCTTTCTTCGTCCTGTCCGATCAGGGCCTGCCGCTGGCTGGTCTCGATCTGGAAGGCGCGGCCATGGCCATGACGGTCAATGGCAATGTCGCCTCCACCGGGATCGGCTCGGCGGCGCTGGGCAACCCGCTCAATGCAGCGGCCTGGCTGGCCCGCACGCTGGCGGCTGGCGGCGATCCGCTGAAGGCCGGCGACATTCTGCTGGCCGGCGCGCTCGGCCCGATGGTGGTGCTGACCGCAGGCGATGAAGTTCGCGCCGACGTTGCCGGTATCGGCACCTGTTCCTTCTCATTCAAGGGAGCCTGAAAATGGCCAAGACCAAGGTAGCGATCATCGGTTCGGGCAATATTGGCACCGACCTGATGATCAAGATCATGCGCCTGTCCAACGTATTGGAAATGGGCGTGATGGTGGGGATCGACCCGGAATCGGACGGCCTTGCCCGCGCCAAGCGGATGGGCGTTGCTACCACCCATGAAGGTATCGACGGCCTGCTGAAGATGCCGGAATTTGCCGACGTGGAAATCGTCTTCGACGCAACCAGCGCCGGCGCGCACAAGCGCAACAGCGAACTGGTGCTGGCCGCGGGCAAGCGCATGGTCGATCTGACCCCGGCGGCCATCGGTCCCTACGTGATCCCGCCGGTCAATGGCGACAAGTGCCTCGATGCCAAGAACGTCAACATGGTCACTTGTGGCGGTCAGGCGACCATTCCGATCGTGGCTGCAGTGAACCGCGTGGCCAAGGTCCACTACGGCGAAATCGTCGCTTCGATTGCGTCGAAGAGCGCCGGTCCCGGCACCCGCGCCAATATCGACGAGTTCACCGAAACCACCAGCCAGGCGATCATGGACGTTGGCGGTGCGACGCGCGGCAAGGCGATCATCATCCTCAACCCGGCAGAGCCGCCGCTGATCATGCGCGACACGGTCTATTGCCTGTGCGAAGACGCCGATCAGGAAGCGATCCGCAAGTCGGTGGAAGACATGGTGGCCGAAGTGCAGAGCTATGTCCCTGGCTACCGCATGAAGCAGGCCGTGCAGTTCGAACATATCGGATCGAACCGCCCGCTGCGCATTCCGGAAATGGACGGTGAGTTCACCGGTCTCAAGGTTTCGGTCTTCCTCGAAGTGGAAGGCGCGGCCCACTACCTGCCGGCCTATGCCGGTAACCTCGACATCATGACCTCTGCCGCGCTCAAGACGGCAGAGAAGATCGCCAACCGTATGCACGAAGGAGCGGCGGCATGACTTTCGATCCGACCCAGCAAAAGCTTTACATCCAGGACGTCACCCTGCGTGACGGGATGCACGCGATCCGCCACCAGTATGGTCTGGATCATGTTCAGGCGATTGCCCGCGCGCTTGACCGGGCCAAGGTGGACGCGATCGAAGTCGCCCATGGCGACGGTCTGCAAGGCTCCAGCTTCAACTATGGCTTTGGCGCCTATACCGATTGGGACTGGATCGGTGCCGTGGCCGAAGTGCTGGAACATTCGGTCCTGACCACCCTGCTGCTGCCCGGCATCGGCACGGTTCACGATCTGAAGCACGCCTATGAAATGGGCGTCCGCTCGGTCCGCATCGCGACCCATTGCACCGAAGCCGACGTGTCCAAGCAGCATATCGAAGCCGCGCGCGGTCTGGGCATGGACGTGTCCGGCTTTCTGATGATGAGCCACATGACCACGCCGGATGCGCTGGCTCAGCAGGCCAAGCTGATGGAAGACTATGGCGCGCAGTGCGTTTATGTCACCGACAGCGGCGGCGCGATGAACATGGACGAATATGCCGCGCGTTTGCAGGCCTATGACCGGGTGCTGAAGCCGGAAACCGAACGCGGCGTTCACGCCCACCACAACCTCAGCCTGGGCGTCGCCAATTCGATCGTCGCGGTGCAGAACGGCGCGGTTCGCGTCGATGCCTCGCTGGCCGGGATGGGTGCAGGTGCGGGCAATGCTCCGCTGGAAGTGTTCATTGCTGCGGCTGACCGCATGGGCTGGAACCACGGCTGTGACCTGTTCGCACTGATGGATGCGGCTGAAGAACTGGTCCGTCCGTTGCAGGACCGTCCGGTTCGGGTTGACCGCGAAACCCTGACGCTGGGCTATGCCGGGGTTTACTCCAGCTTCCTGCGTCATGCTGAAAAGGCGTCGGCCGATTACGGCATCGATACCCGCACGATCCTGGCCGAAGTGGGCCGCCGCAAGATGGTTGGTGGTCAGGAAGACATGATCGTCGACATCGCACTCGATCTGGTGGGCAAGGAAGAGAAGTGAGCAAGGTCTACCTCTTCGGGGGCGATGCAACCAGCACCGACCCCCGCGCGAAGGACAAGACGGTGGTTGGAGGCAAGGGGGCGAACCTTGCCGAGATGGCGGGGATTGGTTTGCCGGTCCCGCCGGGCTTTACGA
>CAZLPK010000072.1:0-7376 GCA_964561375.1 uncultured Novosphingobium sp. | reverse complement strand
GAAATTATCGCCGCCGTCAGGCGCGGGCACCAAACGTTGGAATCAATCCACTAGACCGGCGCGGCATGAATTCGATCGACCGCTCGCGCCGCCGTCTGGCCATCGCCGCCGCCGCTCTGGCCGGCTATGTCGATGCAACCGGATTTCTCTCGGCCAATCGCTATTTCGTCTCGTTCATGTCGGGCAATACGACCCGGCTGGGGGTCGACATCATTGCCAGTCCGCAGACCGCCTTTGTCCCGGCGCTGCTGATCATCGGCTTTGTGATCGGCGTGTTTGGCGGGGCCATTCTGGCCGCAAAGGCAGGCGAGCAGCGCAAATTTTCCGTGCTGCTGCTCGTCGCGGGGCTGTTGGCGGCAGCGGCTCTGGCTGCATCGGCGCAGCAACTCGAACTGGCCATGGCCTGCCTGGTCTTTGCCATGGGCGCGCTGAACAACACTTTCCAGCGCGATGGCGAGGTCTCGGTCGGCCTGACCTACATGACCGGGGCGCTGGTCCGCTTTGCCCAGGGGCTGGCGGCCAAGGCGCTGGGCAATGGCGGGGCAGGCTGGGATAGCTGGTTGATGCTGTGGCTGGGCCTCGCACTTGGCGCAGTTGCGGGGGCCTTTACCCTGCTGACCTGGCCGGGTTACGCGCTGTGGCTACCGGCGATCTGGGCGCTGGTTCTGGCCTTCGTCGCCCGGCGCATTGCGCTCAAGTGATCCGGACCTGCTTGTCGCGGCCAGTTGCGCCGCGCAACAATTGCAGCCGCGAGGTTCCAACACCCAGGGCATCGGCAAGCAGTTCCAGCACGGCATCATTGGCCTTGCCGCCTTCAGGCTTGGCCCGCACCTTTACCTGAACCACCCCATCACCGAGTTCCACCGTCTCGACCCGCGCGCCGGGGGTAACGCGCAGGATCAGCCGCCCTTCGGCATCAGCCAGGGCGCGGATCGCTTCGGCAGGAGGAAAATCAGGCTTCGGCCGTGCCATCCACTTGGCCATCGAACAGGGCGGCGTGATGCTTTGCGTTCTCGACATAGTGGGCCACGCCCATCTGCAGGCCGGCAATCGCCCGGTCATCCAGATCGCGCATGAAAGTGGCAGGTCGACCGCTCCACAGTTGCCGCGCAGGAATCCGTTTGCCGGGGGCCAGCAGGGCCCCGGCCGCCAGCATCCCTTCGCGTTCGATCACGCAGCCGTTCATCGTCTGCGCGGAAAAACCGACGAAGCCCTTGTCCTCGATAATGGTGCCGTGAACCATCGCCATGTGGCCGATCAGCACGTCCTCTCCGATCAGGGTGGGGAAGCCATCGGGATTACCGGGCTGGGCGCCGTCGCAATGGATTACGGTGCCGTCCTGCACATTGCTGCGCGCGCCAATCACGATGCGGCTAACATCGCCGCGCAGCACACAATTGTACCAGATGGAAACGTCCGGCCCGATTTCGACATCGCCAATGATGCGGCAGCCGGGGGCAATAAAGGCGCTGTCATGAATCCGTGGGCTTTTGCCGTGGATGCCGATGATCGTCGTGTCGGGTCGCTGCTTGGTCATTTTGATCCCAGAAAGTTGGCCCAGGTAACATAGGGCAGAATCGAGGCGTGGTCATCCGTCCACGGCTGCTTGGCCGGAGCCTGAAGCGGACGCCATGCCATGGCCGGAGCCACGGCGAAAAGCGCTTTGAGCTGGCCCGGATCGCGCGTGATCGCAATCCAGGTGGACGCGGTCCAAGGGCTTTCTCCGGGCGGATGATCCTCGCGCGCTGCGGCATGAAGCTGGCGCCGCTTTACCTCAGCGGCAATCGGCGGCTCCAGGTTGATGTAGCGGTTGGAAATGTGAACGAACAGAATCCCCTGCGGCGCCAAGGCATCAAGATAGACGCCAAAGGCTTCGCTGGTCAGCAGGTGGAGCGGCACGGAGTCGGAAGAAAAGGCATCGATGGCCAGCAGGTCAAAGCTGCCCGCCCGGACCTTGGCCAGATTGATCCGCGCATCGCCCAACACGACTTTTGCCTGCGGCGCACAGTCGCGCAGATAGGTGAACTTCCCCTGATGCGAGAGGTTGAGCACCGCCTCGTCGATCTCGAACATGGTCCAGTCCTGGCCGGGCCGCGCCAGTCCGGCAAGCGAGCCGGTGCCGAGCCCGACCACGCCCAGCCTCGGCTTGCGCGGATAAAGCTGCGACGCATTGGCAAAGCCGATCCCCACGCCTGATCCCGGTCCGTAATAGGACAGCGGCATGCACTTCAGCGCCGGATCAAGCGATTGCTGGCCGTGCAGGGTCGTGCCGTGGGCCAGGGTTCGCAGCTTGCGCTCTGGATGGTCACGGATGGTATAGACGCCGAAATAGCTGCGGATGCGCACGCCATCGCGGCTATCGGAAAGGGTCTGCATTCCGCCCAGCACCAGCATCAGTGCAGCCACCAAGCCAACCGCCAGCCAGCGCCATGGGACAAGGATCAGGCCGACCAGCGGAAACAGGGCGCTGACTACCTTGAGGCGGGTCTGGCCGCCTTCATACTGACTGGCATCGTAGACCATCCAGATCATGCCAATCACAGTCAGCACAGTCGCGCCGAGGGCAAGATTCTTCAACTCTGGCTGCAGACCACGCAGCCGGGTCCAGTCGAGCAATTCGCTGCGCGGCGCCAGCATCGCAGCCATGAGCACCAGCAGAGGATGTTCCCACACCCAGTCAAACACCATGGGCGCAATCAGTGCGGTGAACAGCCCGCCAAGCGCACCACCGGCAGACATGGCAAGGTAGAACCCGGTCAGCTGCGCCGGTTCCGGCCGCAATTCATAAAGGCGCGAATGAAGCGCCACGCAGATCAGAAATAACAGAGCGACACTTGCCACAACCGGCAGGAGTCCGCTCTCGCCATGTGAGGTCATGGCCAGAGCACCGACCGAGAACAGGGCGGGCCAGACCGTTGCTGAAATCACCCGCGCCGGGGCGCGGTGATCGGAAAAGGCGATGACGAAGCTGAACAGATAGATCCCCAGCGGAATCACCCACAGCAGCGGCATGGCGAAGATGTCGGTCGTAAGATGGGTCGTGGTGGACAGCATCAGGCCCGACGGCACCGCCGCCAGAGCAATCCACAGGGCCAGACGGCGCGGCGGAATCTTTTCTGCTACCGGTTCGACCTGCACCGCTTCCTCGGTCCAGCGGCCCCGGGCGCACAGCGCAATCAGCACCAGTAGCAGGACATAACCGCCACTCCACACCCAGGACTGGACGTGCAGCGACAGCAGCGGTTCGGCCAGAATCGGATAGGCCAGAAGTCCGGCAAAACTGCCCAGGTTCGATGCCGCATAGAGCGCCCATGGCTCACCCGCTTGCGGATGCAGGCCATACCAGCGCTGCATCAGCGGGGCCTGAGCCGAAACGAGGAAGAAAACCGGCCCGATGCTCAGCGCCAGCAGGGCCGGAACCCAGAAGATTTCGGTCCCCGGCGCAGGACTGGGCAAGGCGACCAGCCCGACTGGCAGGGTGACCAGCACCACGGCATAGAGGATCAGGTGAATCCGCGCCTGCCGCTTGAACGGCAAGCGCGACAGGCGGTGCGCATACCAGTATCCGGCCAGCAGCAGCGCCTGATAGACCAGCATCGCGCTGTTCCACACGTTCGGCGCCCCGCCCAGTTGCGGCAAGGCCATGCGCGCGATCATCGGCTGGACCAGGAACAGCAGGAACGAGCCGGTCAGGATCGTGGCGACGAACAGCGTCCGCCTGGCTTTGCCCGCTGCGTTCATCGTCCCAATCCCCCCTTCGCAATCCGTCACGTGGTTGGCATCGGCGCGGCTTGCTTGCCACACTTCGTCAGATGCCTGTCACGCAAAATTATGTAACAGATCAGCCGTTCAGCAAGCGCGCGGCGTGAACCGCGTGATAGGTCAGCACGCCCGAACATCCCGCGCGCTTGAACGCCAGCAGGGTTTCCAGCACCAGCGCATCACGGTCGCCCGCGCCAGCCGCAGCCGCGTGTTCGATCATCGCGTATTCGCCGCTGACCTGATAGGCGAAGACCGGAACCTCGAAGGCTTCCTTTACCCGCCGGACAATATCCAGATAGGGCAGGCCGGGCTTGACCATCACGCTGTCCGCGCCTTCGGCCAGGTCCACCTCGACCTCACGCAGGGCTTCCTCGGCATTGGCCGGGTCCATCTGATAGGTCTTCTTGTCACCCTTCAGCAGGCCGCGCGAACCGACCGCATCGCGGAACGGACCGTAGAAGGCACTGGCATATTTGGCGGCATAGGACATGATCTGGACATTGACGTGGCCGTCCTGTTCCAGCGCATCGCGGATCGCGCCGATACGGCCGTCCATCATGTCCGATGGCGCAATGACGTCAGCCCCGGCGGCAGCCTGATTAAGGCTCTGGCCGACCAGAACATCGACCGTCGCGTCATTCAGGACATAGCCGCGTTCATCGATCAGGCCGTCCTGGCCGTGGCTGGTATAGGGGTCGAGCGCGACATCGGTCAGCACGCCGATATCGTCACCGCAGGCATCCTTGATCGCCCGGATCGCGCGGCACATCAGGTTGTCGGGATTAAGCGCTTCCTTGCCATTCTCACTACGCAGGCCGGCAGGGGTATTGGGGAACAGGGCCAGGCAGGGAATGCCCAGGGCCGCCGCTTCCTTTGCCCGGGCAGCGATGCCATCGACCGACCAGCGCGACACGCCGGGCAGCGAACCGATCGGTTGTTCGACCCCCGACCCTTCGGTGACGAACAGCGGCCAGATCAGGTCGGCCGGAGTCAGGATGGTTTCGCGGTGCAGGGCGCGGCTCCAGGCAGAGGCACGGGTGCGGCGCAGGCGAGTAGCTGGATAGGATGACATGGGCAGGGTCATAGGCCGCGCGCCCGGCCACCTCAACTCTTCAATCGATCGATCTCGCGCCGGGGCGACGGACCCGATTCGGCCTGACGGGGAGCCAGACTGCCCGTCGCCGCGCCGGGCGACACGGCCTTGAGCTGCGCCATCCGCGCGCGGAAGGCGGCCAGTTCCTTCTGATCGACCTGATTGGTCACCGTGAAGCGCACCGACAGCGGGTTCACAACGCGGCCGTTCTGATACAATTCGTAGTGCAGATGCGGTCCGGTCGACAGGCCGGTCGATCCGACATAGCCGATCACCTGCCCGGCATGGACCCGCGCGCCATTGGGCACGGCAATCCGGCTCATATGGGCATAGGCCGTGGCAAAGCCGCTGCCATGGTCCAGCTTCACGTAATTGCCATGGCCACCGTGCCAGCCGGAATAGATCACCCGCGCATCGCCCACGGCATAGATCGGGGCGCCATGCGGGGCGCCGAAATCGATCCCGGCGTGCATCCGGGTGTAACCCAGCACCGGATGGCGGCGCGCGCCAAAGTTTGACGTCACGCGGCCACCATAGACCGGCATGATCAGGCCGGTGCGCTGGGCGCCCATGCCGGATGCTTCGAAGAATATCCCTTCCTTGCCCCAGCGCAGCAATTGCGCCTTTGGCTTTCCGGCCTTTTCCAGCCCGGCGAACAGCAGATCGCCCACCTGCGCCTCGCCATTGGCCGAGCGGCGATAGGCAACGATAATGTCAAAGGTATCGCCCGGCTCAATCGCGGTATCGAGGCTGAGGTGCTGGTCGAGCGCCTGCAGATACTGCTGGATCGCCTCGATCGGCGCACCTGCCGCGCGGGCCGAGCGATAAAGCCCGCTGCCCACCACCCCGCGAATGCGCAGCGGCGTTGCATCCACCGCAATCGGCTGCTGGCTGATGACAAGACGGCCATTGACCCGGCTGACCGCCAGATCGAGATCGAACCGCGCCCGGAAAGCCAGATGCACCAGCACCCGCGCAATGCCGGGAGCCGGCGGCGCGCCAAGACGCAGGTCGACGCGCGTGCCAGCCGCAATCTGGCTGGTCGGCTGAACCTGGGCGACCAGCTGGGTCGCCGCTCCGGCATCTGCCTCGCTGACCCCGGCCCGCATCAACATGCTGGCAAAGCTGTCTCCCTGCCCCAGGGTCGCGGTCAGCTGGACATTGGTCCGCTCCGGCGCGGCGGCAAGTTGCACCACGGCAGCAGTCGCGCCGCTGCGCCGCCCGCTGTCTGCACCAAAGGCAAGCGGCTGGACCATCTGGCTGCGAAATTCGTCACGCGCGATTTCATCCAGCGCAACCGCAGGAGCCACCGCAATCGCCGTATAGCTGGGCCAGAAGGAAATTGCGGTCAGGCTGAGGCCGACCAGCGTCGCCAACCCGCGAAACCAGCGCGCACTGCCAATGTCCTCGGCAAGGTCCGGCGTCCAGTCAAACCCTTCCAGCCGCTGCGCCACCTGGCCGCGCCAGTCCCGGATCGACAGACGCACCCCACCATCGGCCACAGCCGTACCGGCAAAAGCAGGCGCAATCTGGCGTGGATTCGACAAGTCAGGCCCCCAAGGTGCGGAACTGCGGCTTACCTGCATCGTACGTGGTTAATCTTCGCCTAAGACTGCCGCGTTTTTCCGCTGGTTTGATTGGCGCGGGGAAATCTCTGCCCCGCCACCTTGCCGATTGCCCTGCCGCTTGCCACATCGGCTCCATGGCCCAGCGCAAAGCCGCCCATACTTCACGCCTCAAGGCAGTGCTCGGTCCGACCAACACCGGCAAGACGCATCTCGCGATTGAGCGGATGTGCGCGCATTCATCCGGCATGATCGGTTTCCCGCTGCGCCTGCTGGCGCGCGAGGTCTATGACAAGGTCTGCGCGATCAAGGGGCCGGAACAGGTCGCGCTGATCACCGGTGAAGAGCGGATCGAGCCAAAGCACGCGCGCTACCTGCTCTGCACGGCAGAGGCCATGCCGGTCATGGCCGATGTCGCCTTTGCCGCAATCGACGAAGCGCAACTGGGTGCCGACCGTGAGCGCGGCCATGTCTTTACCGACCGGATGCTCCACGCCCGAGGCCGCGATGAAACGCTTATCCTCGGTTCGGCCACGCTGGAGCCGATGGTCAAGGCGCTGCTGCCCGATGCCGAGATTGTCAGCCGCCCGCGCTTTTCCACCCTGTCCCATGCCGGTGCGAAAAAGCTCAGCCGCGTGCCGCCGCGCAGTGCCATCGTCGCCTTCAGCGTAGAGCAGGTTTACGCCTTGGCGGAAATGCTGCGTCGTTTCCGCGGCGGGGCCGCCGTGGTCATGGGCGCGCTCAGCCCGGAAACGCGCAACCGGCAGGTCGCCTTGTACCAGAACGGCGAGGTCGATTACCTCGTTGCCACTGACGCCATCGGCATGGGCCTCAATCTCGACATCGACCATGTCGCCTTTGCCGGCCTGTCAAAGTTTGACGGGGTGCGCCAGCGCCGCCTGACCACCAGCGAAATGGCCCAGATTGCCGGTCGCGCCGGACGGCACCAGCGCGAC
>CAZLPK010000071.1:0-7997 GCA_964561375.1 uncultured Novosphingobium sp. | reverse complement strand
ACCGACTTCGCGAAAAACGCAGATCCGGCCTTCTGCAGAAGGCCGGATCTGCGTTGAATGAGCCTGCAACGGCAACTCAATAACAAAGGGGGGTCAGTTCTTCAGTTCGCCCAAGGGGTCAAATCTGCACTTCGCTTGACATGGGGGCAGGGCGTGGCGCGCGAGGTTATCGAGGCCGCACTGGCATGGTTCGATGCCACCCACGGGCCGCAGCGTATCGCCTGCATGATCGAGGACGGCCACGCAGCAAGTGACAGGCTGGCGCAGCACTTCGGCTTTGTGCGATATGCTCGGCAAGAGAGCGAGGGAGCGCCGCCGATCATCCTTTATGAGCGGTGCCCCTGAACCGGGGGAGAGAGCAATGCAGCACCGCATGGGCAAGGGCGACCTGCTGGATGCCACGGGCCACCTGATCGAACGCGGCTGGGCAACGGCCGAAGTGCGCCGCTATGACCGCAAGGCGATCAAGGCGAGCGGTTGGCGGATCAAGGAATGGGATTACTATTGCATTGCGAGTGACCGCCATGCCCTGGCGCTGACCGTTGCAGATAATGGCTATCTCGGTTTTCTGGGGCTGTCGTGGATGGATCTGGAGGCGGGAACGGCGATCAACCATGGCGCGGTCCGGCCTTTTCCATTCGGGCGGATGAATCTGCCAGGCAGTGCTGACCGGGGCGACATCGACCAACATCACGGCGGCGTGCATCTGGCTTTCAAGGTGGAGCAGGGTGCGCGGGTGCTGTCCTTTGATGCCCCCGGTTTTGACAAGGGCGCGGGCCTGTCCGGTGAACTGCGGCTGGACCAGCCCGCCGATGACCGGATGGTCATTGCCACGCCCTTCGCCGACGCACCGCGCGCGTTCTACTATAACCAGAAGGTCAACTGCATGCCTGCCAGCGGGGAAGTGGTGCTGGGTGGGCAGCGCATTGCGTTCCAGCCGGACTCCGCCTTCGCCGTGCTCGATTGGGGGCGCGGGGTCTGGACCTATGACAACACCTGGTACTGGGCCTCGGCATCCGGCCTGCTGGGCCAGCGGCGCTTTGGCTTCAACCTGGGCTACGGTTTCGGAGACACTTCCGCCGCCAGCGAGAACATGCTGTTCCTTGATGGCCGGGCGCACAAGCTGGACCAGGTGACCTTTCACATGCCCGCTGGCCGGCCGGACTCCGCACCGTGGCAGTTCACCAGCAATGACGGACGGCTGGAAATGCGCTTTGACCCCATCGTCGATCGCCACGACAAGGTCGATCTCGGCCTGTTCCGCACCGCCCAGCATCAGGTATTTGGCCGCTTCTCTGGTCGCGCGATTGCCGACGATGGCGAGGTGCTGGAATTCAGCGACCTCACCGGCTTTGCCGAGAAGGTCCACAATCGGTGGTAGGCAACAAAAAAGGCCCCGCCGAAGCAGGGCCCTTTCCGTTTTGTGTTGCGCTGATGCTTAGAGCTTGCCGGTCATTTCCGGCACGGCTGCAAACAGGTCAGCGACAAGGCCGATGTCCGCGACCTGGAAGATCGGGGCGTCTTCGTCCTTGTTGATCGCGATGATGGTCTTGGAGTCCTTCATCCCGGCGAGGTGCTGGATCGCACCCGAGATGCCGACGGCGATGTAGACTTCCGGAGCCACGATCTTGCCGGTCTGGCCGACCTGATAGTCGTTGGGGACATAGCCCGCGTCGACTGCAGCGCGGCTGGCGCCGATGGCGGCGCCCAGCTTGTCGGCCAGCGGGGTGATGACCTGCTGGAAGGTTTCCGAATCCTTGAGCGCGCGACCACCGGAAACGATGATCTTGGCGCTGGTCAGTTCCGGACGCTCGCTCTTGGCGATTTCCGAGCTGATGAAGGTGCTGGTACCAGCGGCACCCGGACCCGAAACGGCTTCCACCGTACCCGAACCGCCGGTGGCATCGGCCTTGGCAAAGGCAGTGCCGCGAACGGTGATGACCAGCTTGGCATCGTTCGATTCAACGGTGGCAATCGCGTTGCCGGCATAGATCGGACGGGTGAAGGTCTTGGGGCCTTCGACCGAGAGGATGTCCGAGATCTGCATCACGTCGAGCAGGGCTGCGACGCGCGGCGCGATGTTCTTGCCGGTGGTGGTGGCGGGGGCCAGGAACGCGTCATGATCGGCCATCAGGGCGGCGACCAGCGGAGCGACGTTTTCGGCCAGGGCATTGGCATAGGCGGCATCGTCAGCCACGTGAACCTTGCCCACGCCAGCGATCTGGGCGGCAGCCGAAGCAACCGAACCACAGCCCGAACCAGCGACCAGCAAGTGGACTTCACCCAGCTGTGCAGCGGCGGTGACGGCGGCCAGGGTAGCGTCCTTGACCGATGCGTTGTCGTGTTCGACCCAAACGAGCGTCTTGGCCATTACGCTACTCCCATTTCCTTGAGCTTGGCGACGAGGGCGTCCACGTCGGCCACCTTGATACCGGCCGAACGGACCGGCGGTTCGCTGACCTTGAGGGTCTTGAGGCGCGGCGCGATGTCGACGCCGTAGTCAGCCGGAGCCTTGGTGGCGAGAGGCTTGGACTTGGCCTTCATGATGTTCGGCAGCGAGGCATAGCGCGGCTCGTTCAGGCGCAGGTCGGTGGTGACCACGGCCGGCAGGGCCAGCTTTACGGTTTCCAGACCACCGTCGATTTCGCGCTTCACGACAACGCTGTCACCTTCGACGGCGACTTCGTTGGCGAAGGTGCCCTGCGGGCGGCCCATCAGCGCGGCGACCATCTGGCCGACCTGGTTCGAATCGTCGTCGATGGCCTGCTTGCCGGTGATGATCAGCTGGGCGACTTCTTCTTCAGCGACGCCCTTGACGATCTTGGCAACGGCCAGCGGCTCAACCTCGTCGTTGTCGCCCACCTGGACCAGCACGGCGCGGTCCGCACCCATGGCGAGGGCGGTGCGCAGCGTTTCCTGGGCCTTGGCCGGGCCGACCGAAACCGCGACGATTTCAGTGACCACGCCCTTTTCCTTCAGGCGGATCGCTTCTTCGACGGCGATTTCGTCGAAGGGATTCATGCTCATTTTCACGTTGGCGAGGTCGACGCCGGTGCCGTCGGACTTAACCCGCGGCTTCACGTTATAGTCGATCACGCGCTTCACGCAGACCAGGGCTTTCATGAGGTTCAAGCCTTTCCCATTGAATTGACGCTGCTGCGCCTAGTTTACGTTTACGGAAACGTCAACCCGTCGTTAGACGAACGGTTAAACGCCGCAACCGAGCCTGCCATTGCCGTGCATTCCTATGCGGTCAAGTGGCGAATCGGGAATCCCGCCCGGAAAAGCAAAGGGCCGGCCCCGCGGGTGCAGAGCCGGCCCTGTCTGGCCCAAAGGGCTATGCTGAAATCAGCCGACCTTGCGCACTTCGGCAACGATCTTCTTGGCGGCATCGCCCAGATCATTGGCCGAAACGATCGGCAGGCCCGAACCTTCGAGGATCTGCTTGCCGAGTTCGACGTTGGTGCCTTCCAGACGGACGACCAGCGGAACCGAGAGGTTCACTTCCTTCGCCGCGGCAACGATGCCTTCGGCGATGATGTCGCACTTCATGATCCCGCCAAAGATGTTGACGAGAATGCCCTTCACCGCCGGGTCCTTGAGGATGATCTTGAACGCGGCCGTGACCTTTTCCTTCGAAGCGCCGCCACCGACGTCGAGGAAGTTGGCCGGGAATTCGCCGTTCAGCTTGATGATGTCCATGGTTGCCATGGCCAGGCCTGCGCCGTTGACCATGCAGCCGATGTTGCCATCCAGCTTGATGTAGGCGAGGTCGTATTCGCTGGCTTCGACTTCAGCTGGATCTTCTTCGGTTTCGTCGCGCAGGGCAACGACGTCCGGGTGACGATAGAGCGCGTTCGAATCGAAGCTCATCTTGGTGTCGAGCACCAGCAGCTTGCCATCCGATTCGGCCAGCGGGTTGATTTCGATCATCGAGCAGTCGAGCGCCACGAAGGCGTCGTACAGCTGCTTGCCGAGAACCTGGGCCTGCTTGTTCAGGTCACCCTTCAGCTTGAGGCCGAATGCCAGCGCGCGGCCGTGGTGGGGCATGAAGCCCTGGGCCGGGTCGATGGTGATGGTGGTAATCTTTTCCGGGGTTTCGTGAGCAACGTCTTCGATGCTCATCCCGCCTTCGGTCGACGCGATCATGGCGATGCGGCCAGTGGCGCGATCGACCAGCATCGACAGGTAGTATTCCTTGCCGATGTCGACACCGTCGGTGATGTAGAGGCGGTTCACCTGCTTGCCGGCGTCGCCGGTCTGGATGGTGACCAGGGTGTTGCCCAGCATTTCCTTGGCGTGCGATTCGACTTCCTCAAGGCTCTTGGCCAGACGGACGCCGCCCTTTGCATCGGGGGCGAGTTCCTTGAACTTGCCCTTGCCGCGGCCACCAGCGTGGATCTGGCTTTTCACCACATAAAGCGGTCCGGGAAGCTGCTTGGCGGCTTCAACGGCCTCAGCGACGGTCATGGCGGGAATGCCCTTGGGGATGGCGATGCCGAAACGGCTGAGCAGTTCCTTGCCCTGATACTCGTGAATGTTCATGGGTGATTGGCTCCGTGGGGTGTGGTGCTGGCACCGGGAATGCGGATGCCCTAAGCACAGGCAAGCGGCCTTGAAAAGGCCAAGAACGCCTCCCAAGGTAAGAAATATGAACGCCAGTTGCGAGTTATTCTCAATTAGTCCGGAAGCAGCCGCTTGATCGACCGTGCGCGCCTTGAAGCCATCGTGCGTGAAGCGGGCCAGATTGCGCTGGGATCGTGGCCCGGCCACGGCCATGCGCCGACGATCTGGGAAAAGCACGGTGGCAGCCCCGTCAGCGCAGCCGATCTGGCGGTTGATGAATTTCTGAAGCGCGAACTGGGGCAATTGCTGCCTTCTGCCGGCTGGCTGTCGGAAGAAACCATCGATGCGCCGGAACGACTCGAGGGCGGGCTGATCTGGCTGGTCGATCCGATTGACGGGACACGAGACTTTATTCGCGGGCGGACCGGCTGGGCGGTGTCGGTCGCGCTGGTCAGTTCCGGGCGGCCCCTGCTGGGCATGCTGGATGCCCCGGCGCGCGGAGAATTCTGGCATGGCGAGGCGGGCAAGGGATCATGGCGCAATGGCCAGCGTCTGGTCGCCAGCCAGCGCCAGCATCTGCCCGGCGCGCGGGTTCCGGCTCAGGCCCTGCCCAAAGGCGATGCCGACCTGACGACACTGGACCAACCCAATTCGATTGCCTTGCGGATCGCCATGGTCGCCTCGGATGAGGCCGACCTGGTGGCGACCCTGCGCTGGGGTTATGAATGGGACATCGGCGCTGCTGCCCTGATCGCGCGCGAGGCAGGCGCGGCCGTGACTGACGCTTTCGGCCAGCCGCTGGCCTATAACAAGCGCGATCCGCGCGCCTTTGGCGTGCTGGTCTGCTCTTCGGCGATTCATCAGGCGGCGGTTGAGCGGCTGGCGGGCCGCGCGCGGGAGATTGTTGAGACCGGATAGGAAAAGGGCCCGCCCTTGCAGGCGAGCCCTCCTCGGTGAACTCAAGTTACGTTCCGCTTACTGTCCGTAGCGGGCTGCTGCAACATCGTCCTGCGTAACCGGAACGATTTTGATTTCGACGCGGCGATTCCTGGCGCGGCCATCGGCCGTATCGTTGGATGCGACCGGCATCGTCTCGCCAAAGCCCTGGCTGCGCAGGCGTGCCGCCGGCACCCCGCGCGAGATCAGGTAGTTCATCACCGTACGGGCGCGGTTTTCCGACAGCGTCTGGTTGAACGCGTCCGAACCGGTCGAATCGGTGTGGCCGTAAACGTCGACCAGGCTGTTTGGATACTGGATCAGGCTTTGCGCAACCTGGTCCAGCGTGGCGCGGAATGCGGGCTGAAGCGTGGCGCTGCCCACGTCAAAGGTTACGCCGTCGGGCAGGTTGACCAGAATTGCGCTGCCATTGTCGGTTTCGGTCACGTCGACGCCCGAACCGGCAGTCTGTTCTTTCAGTTCCTTGATCTGCTTGTCCATCTGGTAGCCGACCGCCGCGCCGGCGACGCCGCCGATGCCGGCCCCGATAATGCGTCCGGTCTTGCCGCCGATCAGGCCGCCCAGCAGGCCGCCGGCAACCACACCGCCGATGCCGCCGATGGCCGTGCGGGACACTTTCTTTTCACCAGTATTGGGATCGGTCACACAGGCCGAGGTCGTCAGCAGGGCGGCTGCAGCGATACCGGAAGTGAGCCAGCGGGTCTTAATCATGTTCGTTCCCCTTCGCTTCGTAGGAAGTCATCTCGACCCTGTGTTTGTGCATATGAATGGAACCTGACAGGGCGAAATGTCAACGCCTTAGGCTGGTCTCGGTTCCGTGCGGGCAACCCTTTTCTGCGCAGGCTCTTATCCTTTGGGAACAAACCTGCTACCGGACCAACCGTGACACCGTATCCTTGGACCGACGTCATCGTCATCGCAGGCCTGATCCTGCTGAATGCCCTCTTCGCAATGTCGGAACTGGCGATCGTTTCCGCTCGCCCTGCGCGCCTGAAGGTCGCGGCAGAGGGCGGACACAAGGGCGCGCGCACTGCGCTGGCCCTTGCCGCCGATCCGGGCAAGTTCCTGTCCACCGTGCAAATCGGCATTACCCTGGTCGGGATTATTGCCGGTGCCTATTCGGGCGCGAGCCTGGGCGGGCCGACTGCCGAGCGTCTTGTGGCGCTGGGCATGCCGGCGGACTGGGCCGAGGAAGTGGGCTTTGCCATCGTCATTGCCCTGACCACCTATTTCAGCCTGGTCGTGGGCGAACTGGTGCCCAAGCAGATTGCACTGCGCTCTGCCGAATCGATTGCCATGCTGGCCGCCGTGCCCATGGCCCTGATTGCCAAAATCGCCGCGCCGTTCGTATGGCTGCTGGATCGTTCGTCGTCGTTCCTCGTCCGCGTGCTTGGCGTGCGCGGCAAGGGCGGGCAGTCGCTGACGGCGGAGGAATTGCACCTCGTCTTTGCCGAGGCGACCCGTTCTGGCGTGATCGAGGAGGAAGAGCGCCAGATCATGACCGGCATCATGCGTCTGGCCGATCGCCCGGTGCGTGAACTGATGACCCCGCGGACCGAGCTCGACACGATTGACCGCCGCGCAACCGAGGTTGAAGTGCGCGCCGCGATCAAGGACAGCCCGCACTCGCTGCTGCCGGTTGCCGATGGCAGCCCGGACAACATCGTCGGCGTGGTCAAGGTCAAGGACGTGCTGGCGACGATGCTGGCGGGCCGCAAGGTTCAGCTGGCCCGCCTGATGCGCAAGGCCGAAGTGATCCCCGATCAGCTGGACGCGATGGATGCGCTGCGCCTGTTGCAGCAGTCCGATGTCGCCATGGCGCTGGTCCATGATGAATACGGCCATCTGGAAGGCGTGGTGACCCCGGCTGACCTGCTCAGCGCGATTGTCGGCAATTTCGTCAGCCATCAGGACGAAGGCGACGAACCCATGGTGGTCGAGCGCGAGGATGGCAGTCTGCTGGTCGCCGGTTCGCTGCCTGCCGATGCGCTGGCCGACCGGCTGGACATCGATCTGCCGGAAGACCGCGACTATGCCACCGCCGCTGGTTTTGCCCTTTCGGTGATGAAGAAGCTGCCCAACGAAGGCGAGCACTTCCACGAACAGGGCTGGCGCTTTGAAGTGGTCGACATGGACGGGCGCAAGATCGACAAGCTTCTGGTCAGCCGCGTGGCGGAAGATTCCAGCGCGGCATAGGGGGGGCCGGCCTTAGTGAATGCAGAGAGCGTCGTGCAGGGTTCTGCCGACTTCGATGGCCGACGACACGAAACAAAAGAACAATAAGGCCTGTACTGCCAGCCATGACGTTTTGCTCAGCGAAACGGTCAAGATTACGCGTTCATCAACAGTCAGAGTGATCCTGTCTTCGTTGCTCATACGACCCTCTCCTAGTGCGTCCAGCAGCTACGGTAACGCGTGCGATTAGTACTACAGTTGCATTTGCAGTCGCTTTCTGATTCTCTGCGCGTGGTCAG
>CAZLPK010000070.1:0-8007 GCA_964561375.1 uncultured Novosphingobium sp. | reverse complement strand
ACCGAACCGTGAAACCGTTGAAGCGGCGTTCCCGTCCGGTGAACGGGCCTCTAAAGGGGGCTTCCGATTCGGTCAACAGGGAATAGTCAAAAAAACGCAATCTACCCCTTCGGACCAGGGATATTCCGGTAAAAATGGCGGAAATCCGGGATTTTCGATGTCGGATTTATTCAAGTCGGCCCTTACGGTCAGGATCAGCTCTGGTGGCACGCACCGCTTGGACAGGTTCAAAAGCCTTACTTACCCATACTCAGACAGAATCGGGGCCGGGCTGCGGAGTGATTCTGCTCGCCCACCATTTGTAAGGGGTTTTAGCGGCCAGCTACCTGCGGCTCTGATCCATAGGCTGCACAGAAGACTCGTACCGCTTCTGCTACGTCCGTCGTGATCGTCTCGGTGCCGGGCCCGGTTTCGCCGCTGACCATGTGGACCTGATAGGAACCGGATTCGCACAAGGCGATGAAGTGCTGGGCGGCACGGAAGGTATCTGCATCGCTGCGCAGATAGCCACGACGCTGGAGTTCGGTGAAGTATTCCGCCGTGATCCTCCAGCCGCGCGCAAGCCCCTGCTGATGGAACATCTCTCCCAGACCTGGAACCTCGCGCCCCTCCCCCGTGACGATCCGCATCAAGGCGGTAATCGGTGGTGAGGTGAGTGCAGCCAGCAAGCGCTCTCCAAAAATGGTCAGCGATCGGTCCAATGGCTGATCCAGCACCAGTGCTACATTTATATAGTCGGCATATTCGTCGACCAGATCCCCGGCCACCGCCATGAACAGGTCGGGCTTGTTACGGAAATAGGACCAGAGTGTCGTCTTGGACCCACCCAGCCGGGCAGCAATGGCCGACATGGATACCGCCTTATAGCCTTGGCCGAGGAACATCTCGCGCGCTGTGGCCAGGATTGCCTTGCGGCGGACCTCCCCCGCGCCATGTTCATTTTTGGACATGTGACGATACTATGCAGTATCATTTGCATTGACAACCGCCTTGGTTTCAATGAAACGAAACGCCATGATACTGGGCAGTACGGTTCTATGAGCAGGCAATTCACTTCATTACTGGCAGTGCTGGCACTGGCCGGTTGCGCTTCCATTCCGCAACTGGACGCGCCGCCTGCCATGCGAGATCCGGCCAGCCTGCCGCTGGGCGATCAGGCCGCTGCCGCCCATGGCGCGTTCCCCGCTGACCGCTGGTGGAGTGCATCAGGCGATGCCGCGCTGGACCAGTTGATCGACGAAGCCTTGCGCGCTTCTCCCGATCTGGCCGCAGCACAGGCAAGAGCGCGGCGTGCTATGGCCTTTCAGGGTCAGGCCAAAGCGGCGACACTGCCGACACTTAATATAGAAGGCAGCGCCGGCGCGATCAGACAGAGCCAGAACCAGGGGTTTCCGCCCGGCCTGATCCCCGGCGACCTGCGCGATCAGGGCCGGATTGGCGCCGTGCTGGATTTCGATCTGGACCTGTGGGGGCGCAAGCGCTCGGCCCTTGCTGCGGCAACCTCTGCGGCACTGGCGGCGCAGGCCGATCTAGCTCAGGCGCGGCTGTTGCTGCAGGCGGCGATTGTCTCGACCTATGCCGATCTGGACGGGCTGTTCACCAGCCGCGATCTGGCCGCAGCCAGACTGACCAACGCGGCGAACGAACTTGACCTTATAAAGGCACGCCAGGCGCGCGGTCTGGATAACATTGCCGCTGTCAGCGAAGCGGAAGGCCGCCTTGCCCGCACCAGTGCCGAACTGAAGGCCGTGGACGAAGCGATTTCGCTGACCCGCAACGCCCTTGCCGCGCTTGCTGGAGCAGGTCCGGAACGCGGCCAATCGATCCAGCGCCCACAATTGGGGGCTCCGCAAGGACTGGCACTGCCCGCCGACCTCCCGGTCAATCTGCTTGGCCGCCGTCCCGATCTGGTTGCCGCCCGGCTGAGCGCCGAAAGTGCCGAGGCCCGGATTGGCGTGGCCCGCGCCAACTTTTACCCGGACATCAATCTGGCGGCACTGCTCGGATTTCAGGCCATCGGGCTGGACAACCTGTTCAAGGAATCCTCGCTGACCGCCAATGCCGGCCCGGCCCTGCGCCTGCCGCTGTTTGATGGCGGGGCTGCGCGCGCGGGTTACCGCGTGGCCCGCGCCGACTATGACGAGGCGGTTTCACTATATAATGCCAGCCTGATCGCCGCGATCCGCCAGGTGGCCGATGCAGCTGCGACCAAGCGCAGTCTGGCCGAGCAGATTGCCGCCGCCGAAAGCGCGGTGACCGCCGCCGAGCGCCAACTGGCGGCAGTGCAGCAACGCCACGCCGCAGGGCTGGAGGATCGCCGCGGCGCTCTTTCTGCCGAGCGCGCCCTGTTTGCGGCAAAGGCAACCCTGTCCGCTCTCAATACCCGAAACCACCAGGCCGATATCGCCCTCGCCGTGGCCCTTGGCGGCGGCTTTGTCGAAACCCCCTGAGCGCAAAACCGGAAGCAACCCATGACCAATCCCGACAGCGAAACCCCTCTGGCGCAAGACAGCGACGCGCCGCCGGTTGACCGCCGCAAGACCATGCTGCTGCGCCTTGGCATCGGCATCGGCATTGCCGCCGCCGCATGGGGCGGATGGTATGCGCTGTTCCAGCACGGCATTGCCAGCACTGATAATGCCTATGTCGGCGCGGATTCCGCCATGATTACGCCGCGCATTGCAGCTGCGGTTGCCGAAGTCCGGGTGATGGATACCCAGCGGGTCAATGCGGGCGATATCCTTATCCGGCTCGACGATTCCGACGCCCGGGTTGAACTGGCCGCAGCCGAAGCAGCCCTGCGTCAGGCGCGGCAACGCTTCCTGCAAGCCCAGGCAAATGGCCACAGTCTGGACGCCCGGGTAAGTGGCGCAGCGGCAGATATCGGCCAGGCCCGCGCCCGCCTTGCCGCCAGCGAGGCGGAACTGCGCCGGGCCGAGGACGCGCTGACGCGGCGTCAGGGTCTGGTTGCTACGGGTGCGGTTGCGGGTGAGGAACTGGCTCAGGCGAAAGCTGCTGCAGCAGCCGCGCGGGCCAATTACAATTCCGCCCTCAACGCGGTGAATGCTGCCGAGGCCGGCCGCGCCGCCGCCAGCGGCAATGCCGAGGCAAATGCCGTGATCACCGGGGTCGGCAATATCGACGCCGATCCAGACGTTGTGGCGGCCCAGGCACGGGTCGAGGCCGCGCGCCTCACCCTTGAGCGCACGGTAATTCGCGCGCCAATTGCCGGTGTCGTTTCTCAACGGCAGGTTCAGGCCGGACAACAGGTTGCCGCTGGAACGCCGCTGATGCGGATTGTCCCGCTGGCGCAGGTCTATGTCGATGCCAACTTCCGCGAGACGCAACTGCGTGATGTCCGGATCGGGCAGAGCGCACGGTTGACTTCGGACCTCTACGGTTCGGGCATCGAATTTCGCGGCAAGGTCGTGGGCGTCGGCGCGGCATCGGGTGCGGCTACCGCGCTGATCCCGGCGCAGAACGCCACGGGCAACTGGGTAAAGGTGGTGCAGCGCATTCCGGTGCGGATCGCCCTCGATCCGGCTGAACTGAAGAAGCACCCGCTGCCGATCGGAGCCTCGATGGAGGCCGAGATCGACACCCGGGACTGAAGCCAATGGCAACGCAAGGCCAGACGATGAACGGCGGCACCGCCGCAGTGCCGGTGCCGCTGACCGGGCTTTCCCTGTTTCTGGCAGCCTTCTCGCTGGCCCTGTGCAATTTCATTGTCGTTCTCGACATTACGATTGCCAATGTTTCCGTGCCGCACATTTCCGGCGGACTGGCCGTATCGCCTAGCCAGGGGCTGTGGGTGCTGACCTCTTATGCCGTGGCCGAGGCGATTACCGTGCCGCTGACCGGATGGCTCGCCGCGCGCTTTGGCACGGTGCGGACCCTGATTCTCTGCGTGGCAGGGTTTGGCCTGTCATCATTCCTCTGCGGGATCTCTCCCAATATCGAACTGCTGGTGCTGAGCCGGGTATTGCAGGGCCTGTCAGGCGGGCCGATCATGCCGCTGACGCAAGCCATGCTGACGCGCATCTTCCCGCCGGAAAAGGTGCCGATGGCAATGGGCCTGTGGGCGACCACCACGATTGCCGCGCCGATCTTTGGCCCGATCCTGGGCGGGTGGATCAGCGACAACTGGAGCTGGCACTGGATCTTCTTCATCAACCTGCCGGTCATCGCCTTCTGCCTGCTGACCTTCATGCGCAGCCTTGCTCGCTATGAAACCGATATCGCCCGTCCCCCGCTCGACAAGATCGGTCTGTTCCTGTTGATCCTGTGGGTCAGCGCATTCCAGATCATGCTGGAAACGGGCCGCGAGCATGACTGGTTCAATTCCGACCTCGTCGTCGCGATGGGCATCGTTGCTGCCATCGGCTTTGCCGCCTTTGTAATCTGGGAATGGTATGAACCGCACCCGGTGGTGGACATTCGCCTGCTACGCGATCGGACGCTGGCCGCCTCCACGCTGGCCATGTCGCTGGGATATGCCGCGTTCTTCGCCTCGGTCGTGCTGGTGCCGCTGTGGATGCAGCAGGCGCTGGGCTATAATGCGACCAATGCGGGGCTGGTAACAGGTTTTCAGGGTGTGCTGGCAATCCTTGTCGCCCCTGTCGCAGCAGGCCTGCTGAACCGGGTGGATGTGCGCCTGACAGTCAGCCTGGGGATGCTGTGGCTGGGCCTGACCACCTTGCTACGCCTTGGCTGGAACACGGAATCAACCTTCTGGGCGCTGGCCTTGCCGCAGCTGTTGCAGGGGCTGGGCATGCCGTTCTTCTTCGTCGGCCTGTCGGCGCTTTCCATCGCGGCGGTGCGTAGTGATCAGGTCGCATCGGCGGCTGGCATCGTCACCTTCAGCCGCACGGTGGCCGGGGCCATCGCTACCGCCACTGCCTCTACCCTGTGGGTCGACAATGCCCGCGTGCAACGGGCGGAGTTCGTGCAAGGGATGAACGATGCCGGCACCACGGCAAGTGCCATGCAAGGCGCTGGCCTGACCCCGGGGCAAAGCTATGCAGCGCTGGAAGGCATTGTGGAGCTTCAGGCCCTGACCGGCGCGGCGCATTATGTCTTCGCGCTCAGCTTTGGCGTGTTTCTGATGGCGATGCTGTCAGTCTGGCTGGCCCCGAAACCCAGCAAGGCGCTCGATCCCGGCGAAGTGCATTAAGATACGCTCTGCCACGACGCGTATTCCCGCAGTCATGGCGCCCGTTGCCGCTGTTCACCAAGCAAGCGAATGACCTCGTCATCCGTGGTTTGGCCAAAGTCGCGGTAATGGGCGCCAACAGCGTAGAAGGGCGCGGGCGCAGCCAGGCACACGACGTCATCACACAGCGACTTGAGCTCGCGCAGAATATCCGCAGGAGCCACTGGCACGGCCAACACCACCCGCTGCGCCCCTGCTTGGCCGAGGCCCTTGAGCGCCGCCCTGACCGTTCCACCGGTTGCGATGCCGTCATCAACGACCACGACCACACGGCCTGCGAGTTGCATTGGAGGATGAGTGCAATAGGCGGCGCGTCTACGCTCCAGTTCGGCAAGTTCGCGCGCAACGGTCTGGTCGATATAGGCCTTGTCCGCTCCCACCATTCGCGCTGCCTTCTCGTCGATCACCACCTGCGGGGAGGCGCCGTCGACAAGGGCGCCGATGCCATATTCCTCGTGTCCCGGGGCACCGATCTTGCGCACCAGCAGGACATCGAGGGGGACACCCAGCTTTTTGGCGACTTCATAGCCGACCGGGACGCCGCCGCGTGGCAGCGCGAGAACCACGGGATTATCCAGTTCAAGCTTGGTAAGCGCCTCACCCAGCAAGCGCCCGGCCTCACGCCGGTCGGGAAAGCGGTCATCGGCTGACATGGTCATTCTCCCAGATGATGCAGGAACCAGTCGCGGGCCTGCATGACCACGGCATCCAGCGTGCCCGGTTCTTCAAACAGATGGGTTGCGCCCGGAACGATTGTCATTTCGCATTCGCAGGTCATGGCCTGCCGGGCCTGGGCGTTCAGTTCGATCACCACGTCGTCAAGTCCGCCGACAAGCAGCAAAGTCGGCGCGGCGACCTGCGCCAATGCAGGCTTTCCGGCCAGGTCGGGCCGACCGCCCCGCGAGACAACTGCCGCAATCCTGCGATCCTGGGCCGCTGCGTATAGCGCCGCTCCGCCGCCGGTGCTGGCCCCGAAGTAGCAGGGTTTCAGCCCCGCCGTATCGGTATATCCAGCCGCCCAGTCCACCGCCCCCCGCAGCCGCGATGCAAGCAGGGCGATGTCAAAGACATTGCGCCGGTCTTGCTCTTCGGCAGGGGTCAGCAGGTCAAGCAGCAGCGTGGCCATGCCGGCTTCGCGCAAGCAGGCGGCGACGTAATTGTTGCGAGGACTTAGCCGGCCACTACCGCTGCCATGCGCGAAGATGACGAGGCCTCTGGCCGCATCCGGCACACCCAGAAGCGCGACAAGCGGCGGATCGCCGGGAATGACGATCTCGCGCACAGCGCCACTGTGGCTGCGCGCCGTCATAGTCCGAACGGCCAGATTTCGGGCGCCCCCTGCGGCCGCTGGTGCCCCAGTGGCGTGACCGCGCGGGTTTCCTCGAACCAGACCCAGGCATCGAACTGTTCTGCCAGAACGGCCTTGAAGTAATGGCTCGTCAATTCGGACCGGGGTCGATAGACCACTCCAATGGCCCGTTCCAGCCGGGCCTGGGAAAGCGCAGAGACAAGTTCGCGATTCCTTCCGCCCCGCCAGTCGGTAAGGCTGCGGGCCAAGCCGGTGCGGCGAAACGCTCCTTCCCAGCTATCGTCCCGGGCTGGCGTGACGTTCATGATCTGCATGTCGGCACCCCAGTCCGATGCGGCAGCTACTGTTCCACGGTCAGTCCCGAAGCCGATCAGTACGGCCTGATCGCCGTAGGCCTTGCGGACCAGTTCTCCGATGTTGAATTCGCCCTGCCAGCCCATGGCCGTGGCTGATGCATCGCCGACATGGGAGTTATGCGCCCAGACAACCGCGCCGGCGTCCCTGGTATGGGCCATCAGGGTCTGGAGCGTGTCGAACATGTGCCGGTCGCGCAGATTCCAGCTCTCCACTCCGCCGCGATACATCAAGCGGGAGGTGTCAGTCTGATGCGAAACGCTCTCCGTTGGTTAAATGCCCCCTTACCTGAGCTGCACCTTAGGCCATGAGGTTTTGCCACTCGGCCAGGGCGGCCGAGCGGCGAAGCTTGTAGGTCTGGCGGTCGACGAGATGACGTTCCTGGTTGAAGTGGTTGTAGATGGAGCCGTGCACTGAGGCGAATTTTTGGAGCGACTTCATCTGCCGAAATCGCTGCATCGCCCGCTCTCGTCGGCGGAACGGCAAGTGCGAGTTTTCCGCTCTATTGTTGGCGTGCCGACCGACTTCGCGGCGTGCCTCGTTACCCAGTTCGCGCATCGCCGCGGGGTAGGATTTGAGGCCGTCCGTGACGATCTCCTCGGCTTGGCCATGGCGCTTCAAAGCCTTGCGCATGAACTTTAAAGCTGCCGCTTTATCGCGGGTTTTGGTGACGTAGCTCTCCAGCACCTCGCCCTCGTGATCCACTGCACGCCAGAGGTAGTGCACCTCGCCGTTGATCTTCACGTAGACCTCATCAAGGTGCCACCGCCAGTGGCGGAAGCCTTTCATGCGGCTGACCCGCTGCCGCCGGATGTCAGCAGCGAACATCGGCCCGAACCGGTTCCACCAAAAACGAACGGTCTCGTGGCAGATATCGATCCCGCGCTCGAACAGCAGGTCCTCAACGTTCCGCAGCGAGAGCGGGAAGCGGACGTACATCATGACCACAAGGCGGATGACCTCGGGCGAGGAGTGAAAATACCGGAACGGATTAGCGGGTTTACGTGGACGGGGCATGGCCGGACTCTACCCGCCGCGCTCTTCCATCGCTAGCGGTGCAATCCTTTTGACACTGCCTGGTGAACCAATCCAGAGCCTTGTGTTGGTCTGCGCTGGCAGATGGCCTGGTTCA
>CAZLPK010000069.1:0-8489 GCA_964561375.1 uncultured Novosphingobium sp. | reverse complement strand
TCGCTTAGCAGCACACATCAAACCATCGCAGGCGGTTCCAATCGGGCGGTTACGATTAACCGTGCCAGTACTGTTTAGCGCCGCCCGGGTTTAATATGAGTAACGAGGTATTAAGCAGAAATCCCGAGGTATTTAAGCTACGATCAAGGCTTCGATGGCGATGCGGATCGTCTCGCTGGTGTGGCTTGCACTCACCACCTTGTTCAGCATGTTGGTGCACTGGATTTCCATGGTGCGTGGACTGATTTGCAGGTGTTCGCCGATCATCTGGTTGGAGAGGCCATCGGCCACGCATCGCAGAACTTCACGTTCGCATCAGGTCAGCAAAGAGTTTCAATTGCAGGTCTGGCTGACGCTTGGGTGCGGGCAGGGCGGATCTATGCCGAGCGTGTACTTCCTGTGCGGCTCTGCTCGGTAGCCTCGTACACGCTTTGCGCAGACGCACTGCCTTTCGTCCGGATTAGGGGCAGTGTAGCTATCATCACAACACTGCGCGGGATGATGGTCCGAAAAATCGCCGCTTTCTTTGGCCAATCCCCGGCCAAGTAAAACTGCGTCGGAAATGGCGGATTGGAGGCCGGTGATGGATTTGGCATACTGCGGCAAAACAAAATCATAGGGAAAGCTGATGAAGGGCTATATCGGGTCGATCGATCAGGGCACCACCAGCACGCGGTTCATTGTGTTCGATCCACGCGGTGAGATCGTTGCCCTTGCCCAGACCGAGCATGAGCAGATTATGCCTCGTCCGGGGTGGGTGGAGCACGATCCCCTGGAAATCTGGACCAACACCCGCGATGTGATCGGCGCGGCCCTGGCCCATGCCAATATTGCCGCGCACGATCTGGCCGCCGTTGGCATTACCAACCAGCGCGAAACGACCGTGCTGTGGGACCGGCAGACCGGCCAGCCGGTCCACAATGCGCTGGTCTGGATGGATACGCGGACCGAGCAACTGGTGGCTGAATTCGAAGCACAGGGTGGGCAGGACCGCTATCGCGCCCGCACCGGCCTGCCGCTGGCCACCTACTTTTCAGGGCTGAAGCTGCGCTGGTTGCTGGATAGCGTTCCCGGCGCACGGGAACGGGCCGAGCGGGGTGAACTGCTGTTCGGCAATATCGATACTTGGCTGGCCTGGAACCTGACGGGCGGGCCAAACGGCGGCCTGCATGTGACCGACGTGACCAATGCATCGCGCACCCAGATGATGGACATTGAAACGCTGGACTGGGACGAAGTCATTCTGGCCGAATTCGGGGTGCCGCGCGCCTGCCTGCCGCGCATTTGCAGTTCGAGTGAAGTCTATGGCCAATGCACTGGCGTGCTGGACGGGGTGCCGCTGGGGGGTGTCCTTGGTGACCAGCAGGCCGCGCTGTTCGGACAGGCCTGCCTTACGCCGGGTGAGGCCAAGAACACCTATGGTACCGGCTGCTTCATGTTGATGAACACTGGGGAAAAGCCGTTCCCATCGAAGGCCGGTTTGCTGACCACGTTGGGCTACAAGCTGGGTGAAGCGCCGGCCGTTTACGCGCTGGAAGGATCGATTTCCATTGCCGGGGCGCTGGTTCAGTGGCTGCGCGACAATCTGGGCCTGATCGAACATGCCAGCGAGATCGAGGAATTGGCCGGCAGCGTAATCGACAATGGCGACGTCTATTTCGTCCCGGCCTTTTCCGGGCTCTACGCCCCGCATTGGGATGCCAGTGCGCGCGGTGTGATCGCGGGCCTGACTCGCTTTGCAAGCAAGGGCCATCTCGCCCGCGCCGTGCTGGAGGCGACTGCGTTTCAGACCCGCGAAGTTCTGGACGCGATGACCGCCGATAGCGGCGTGGCTATCCGCGAGCTGCGCAGCGATGGCGGCATGGTGGTCAACGAGTTGCTGATGCAGTTCCAGTCCGACATTTTGGGCGTGCCGGTGGTCCGGCCCAAAGTGGTTGAAACCACGGCGCTGGGCGCAGCCTATGCAGCAGGTCTGGCGGTCGGTTACTGGGATAGCCCCAGCCAGATCGTCAGCAACTGGGGGGAGGATAAGCGCTGGAGCCCGGCTATGGATGTGACGCGGCGGAGCGCTCTCTATGGCAAGTGGAGAAAGGCTGTGGCACGCAGCCGTGACTGGGTCAGTGACTGACGATAGTGGCTTAGCGGCAGCGGGAGGCAACGTTCTTGCCTAGATTGATCGTGACATCGCTCGTCTTGATGAAAGAGTCCGAGGTGCGGCCGCGTAATGAACTGGGCCGCAATTCAGCTCAGGCAAGTCTGGGCTTTTGCGTCAGGCGGCAGAGCCGGCCCGCTTCGAAACGCTGGATGAAACCTATGTTGATAGCGAGTCGGCATTTACTGATGAAGGGCCTGATGCATTCGCAATACTTACCGATGAAGAACTGCGCGAACGCCTTGCAATAGCGATTTCCACACTTCCAGACCGGCTGCAATTAATCGTCCAATTGTATTTTCTTGAGGAGTTAAATTTATCGGAAATTGCTGAAAATATTGGTGTTTCAGTTCCAGTAGTGCACCAGTTGAAAGCCCGGTGATCGACCGTCTGCGCGCCGCTTTGGCAGGAGTTGCTGATATCATCTGACTTGAACTTTGGCCGAGGTAAGCGCATTGAAGCCCCATGTCCGCCTGCGATACTTGCGTTGTCCGCAACCGTGCGATCTGTTCTTCGCTTGATGACGAAGAACTGAAGGCCCTCAATGCGATTGGCCGCCGCCGCGTTCTTGAGCCCGGCGAAGCGCTGATGTGGGAGGGTGAAGACTCGGTTCTGGTCGCCAACGTGATCGACGGGGTGCTGAAACTTTCCACCGGCACCGAGGACGGACGCGAACAGATTGTCGGCGTGGTCTATCCATCGGATTTCATTGGCCGCCCGTTTGGCGCGACTTCCGGGCACGGCGTGACGGCCCTGACCGAATCCAAGGTCTGCGTCTTCTCGCGCCGCGATTTTGACGCCTTTGCCCGCGAACATCCGGGGCTGGAGCACAAGCTGTTGCAGCGCACTCTGGCCGAACTGGACCGCACGCGGCGCTGGATGCTGCTCTTGGGCCGCAAATCGGCCGGCGAAAAGCTGGCGACCTTCTTGCTGGAAATGTCCGAGCGACTGGTCCAGCCGGGCTGTGTCGATGCGCCGGATCAGCCTTTGAACACCTTTGCCCTGCCGTTTTCGCGCCAGCAGGTGGCGGATGTGCTGGGCCTGACCATCGAAACGGTCAGCCGCCAGTTCACCCGGCTCAAGGCCGATGGGGTGATCGATCTTCCTTCCCGGCGCGAAGTGACCATTGTCGATCGCGAAGCCCTGATGGCAGAAGCCGGATGAGGAAAGGGCGCTCTCCACCCGCTGCAATGCAAAGGGGGAGAGCCTGCACCGCCTGCGAAAGCCTGGCAGACTCTCCCCCAACCCCGTTCTTGCGAAAGGGGAGCCGGGTGGCGGCCGCCGCAGCGACCGCCATTAGCTCAGAAGCGGTAGTAGACGCCGCCCGAGACAACCCACGGATCAAGGTTGTGATCGGTGGAGAGCACTTCGGTGTCACCCGCATAGAAGTGGGTGGTCGCCTTCATGAAGTATTTCTTGGCGTCGAGGCTGATGCCCATGCCGTTTTCGCTGACCGGAACGTCAACACCGGCCTGCAGGGCAACGCCGAACTTGTTGTCCATCTTCAGCTTGTCAGCGCCCAGGCTGGCCGGAACCGTGCCGGGCTTTTCATCGAAGTAGAAAAACACCGACGGGCCGACGCCGACGTAGGGCTTGATTGGGCCAAGGTTCGCGTGTGCCTTCAGCGTCACCGTGGCGGGCAGGATCAGCAGGTGGTTGGCAATGTTAGCGCCATCGATCGAACCGGTGCCGGTAACCTTGTGCTGGGTGAAGCAGCAGATCGTTTCAACCGAGAAGTTCGGCGAGACGAAGTATTCGACAGCCAGGGTCGGAACCCAGTTGTCGTTGGCGACGGTGTTCGGAGTGGTGCCAAGTGCCGCAGCAACAGCCGGAGCAGCCGAATTGATCTTGTCGATCTTGCCGTCGGGCAGCACGCCGGTGGCCATGACCTTGACCTGAAGCTTGCCTTCGGCGTTGCCGGCATAGGCCGGGGCGGAAAGCATGGTGGCGGCAGCAAGGGCCGCAGCGATCGTCAGCTTCTTCATTTTGTCCCTCATTACGCCGCTGCGGCTGCCCCTTGCAGCCAGGCTTACGTGCGGCGTTGCGTGGGCTTTTGCGCCAATGTTGCAGGTGCAAACATTGATCGAAAGCAATTTCGCTCTGATTTCCGGGATTTTTTGTTTCCACTGCGCAAATTGATCCCGGTCAATGCCGCATTGCAGTGGGAAGGTGAAACGGGTAATGGACTGCTGTATTAGCACATCCTGAATTAACCCATCTTGAGGGGAAGGGGCCAATGGAATCTCTAGTAGCCCGCGCTGGCTGGTGGCTGGTAGCGCTGCTGTTCGCCATGTTTATGTTCGCAAATGCTCTGGATACGGGCTTTGCGATCCACATGGCGGTTTTCGCTTTGGCGGCACTTGCCGGGCTGGTGCTCAGCCTGCGCAATGCCGACTATAAACTTGCGGTGGCCGGTCTGCGGCCCACCGTGGATCAGTCGCGCTATGACGACAATCTGGTTCGCGCCGGTGTGATCCTGACCACCTTCTGGGGCTGCGTCGGGTTTCTGGTCGGTCTGTATATCGCCCTGCAGCTGGCCTTTCCGGCGCTGAACCTGGGCTTTGAATATACGACCTTCGGGCGTCTGCGGCCGCTGCATACCTCGGCGGTGATCTTCGCCTTCGGGGGGACGGCGCTGATCTCGACCAGCTTCTACATCGTCCAGCGCACCTGCCGCGCCCGCCTGGCCCTGCCGGGCCTCGCGCGCTTTGTGTTCTGGGGCTACCAGCTGTTCATCGTGCTGGCCGCAACCGGCTACATTCTGGGCGTTACCCAGGGCAAGGAATATGCCGAGCCCGAATGGTACGTCGACCTGTGGCTCACGCTGGTCTGGGTGGCCTATCTGGCGGTCTTCGTTGCGACCATCATGAAGCGCACCGAACCGCACATCTATGTGGCCAACTGGTTCTTCCTCAGCTTCATCATCACCGTTGCGATGTTGCACCTGGTCAACAACGTGAACCTGCCGGTCAGTCCGTTCGGTTCGGCTTCCTACCCGCTGTGGGCAGGGGTGCAGGGCGCGCTGGTGCAGTGGTGGTACGGCCATAACGCGGTCGGATTCTTCCTGACCGCCGGCTTCCTCGCGATGATGTACTACTTCGTGCCGAAGCAGGCAGAGCGTCCGGTTTACTCCTATCGCCTGTCGATCGTGCACTTCTGGGCGCTGATCTTCCTCTACATCTGGGCTGGTCCGCACCACCTGCACTACACGGCTCTGCCGGACTGGGCGCAGACTCTGGGCATGGTCTTCTCGATCATCCTGTGGATGCCCAGCTGGGGCGGCATGATCAACGGCCTGATGACGCTGAACGGCGCATGGGACAAGGTCCGCACCGACCCGATCATCCGCATGATGGTGATGTCGATCGCGTTCTACGGCATGTCGACCTTCGAAGGCCCGATGATGTCGATCAAGTCGGTCAACTCGCTGTCGCACTATACCGACTGGACGATTGGCCACGTGCACTCCGGCGCTCTGGGCTGGAACGGCATGATCACCTTCTCGGCGGTCTACTTCCTGGTCCCGCGCCTGTGGAACCGTGAACGGATGTACTCGCTGCGCATGATCAACTGGCACTTCTGGCTGGCGACCATCGGCATCGTCTTCTACGCCGCCTCGATGTGGGTTGCGGGGATCACCCAAGGCTTGATGTGGCGTGAATATGGCGCCGACAACTACCTGGTGAACTCGTTCGCCGAAACGGTTGCCGCGCTTCATCCGATGTACCTGGCCCGCGCTTTTGGCGGCATCCTGTACCTCTCGGGCGCGCTGATCATGGCCTGGAACGTGTGGCAGACCATTGCCGGCAATCTCCGTCAGGAAGAGCCGCTGCGTCAGGCTGCCTATGACCAGGCGGCTGACCGTCCGCTGGTTGCCGTGCCGGCCGAATAAGGGGGATTCAACATGTCTTCTGAAAACAAGAATGAAGCCTGGGCCCGGCACAAGAAGCTGGAAAAGAACGTTGCCCTGCTTGGCGTCTGCGCCTTTGCAGTGGTGACCGTGGGTGGCATCGTGGAAATCGCTCCGCTGTTCTGGATCGACAACACGATCGAGAAGGTGGAGGGGATGCGCCCCTACACCCCGCTCGAACAGGCCGGCCGCGACATCTATGTCCGTGAAGGCTGCTATGTCTGCCACAGCCAGATGATCCGTCCGTTCCGGGACGAGGTCGAACGCTATGGCCACTACAGCCTTGCCGCGGAATCGATGTACGACCACCCGTTCCAGTGGGGGTCCAAGCGTACCGGTCCGGATCTCGCCCGCGTGGGCCTGAAGTACTCGGACGAATGGCACGTCCAGCACCTCAAGAACCCGCGTGACGTGGTGCCGGAATCGGTCATGCCGCCCTATGCCTTCCTGTCCGAACGCGACCTGAAGCCGGGCGACATGGGCGCCAAGCTGACCGCCCTCTACCGGGTTGGCGTGCCCTACACGGCGACCGACATCAAGAAGGCCAACGACGATCTCAAGTCGCAGGCCGATCCGATGGCGGACAATGCCGACCTGCAAAAGCGCTATCCCAAGTCGCAAGTGCGTGACTTTGACGGACAGCCCGACCGCCTGACCGAGATGGACGCCCTGGTGGCCTATCTTCAGGTGCTGGGCACCATGGTCGACGTCAATGCTCCGGCGGCACAGGAAGTGCTGGCCAAGGAGAAGGGGCGATGACCGGGCACTCCACCTACGAAACGCTGCGGCACTTTGCTGACAGCTGGGGACTGGCAGCCATGGTGCTGACCTTCCTGGCGCTGGCAGCCTGGCCTTTCCGCCCCAGTGCGAAGAAGGCCAACGAAGAAGCCGCGAACATGATCTTCGCCGAAGACAGCCTTGGGGGTGACGACAATGGCGGATAAAAAAATTGACGAGCCGACTGGCGTTGAAACCGTTGGTCACGAATGGGACGGCATCGAGGAACTGAACAACCCGCTGCCGCGCTGGTGGGTTATCACGACCTACCTGACCATCATCTTCGCCATCGGCTATATGGTGGTCTATCCGGCCATTCCGCTGCTCAACAAGGGCACGGAAGGGATCTGGAAGTGGTCCAGCCGTGGCCAGCTGGCCGATGAAATGGCCGAAGGCACTGCCAAGCGCAAGGCCGCGACCGACGCCATCGCCGCGACCCCGCTGGAAGAGCTGGTCAAGAACGAACAACTGATGCCGCTGGCCGTTGCCGGTGGTTCGGCTGCCTTCAAGCAGAACTGCGTCCAGTGCCATGGTTCGGGTGCCGCCGGCTCGATCGGCTATCCCAACCTGAAGGACGAAGACTGGCTGTGGGGTGGTTCGATCAACGACATCCACACCACGCTGCTGCACGGCATCCGTGCCGCCGACTATCCTGAAACCCGCACCAGCCTGATGCCCAGCTTCGGCAAGGACGGCATTCTGACGGCGGATCAGGTCAGCGATACGGCAGCCTATGTCCTCTCGCTCTCGGGCAAGCATCCCAATGATGCGGCGGCCCAGCGCGGTTCGGCCAACTTTGCCGCCAACTGCGTTGCCTGCCATGGCACCGACGGAAAGGGCCTGCGTCAGTTCGGCGCACCGAACCTGACCGATGCGGTCTGGCTCTATGGTGGCAAGCCGGAGCAGGTCACGGCCTCGATCCACAAGGCCCATGCCGGCGTGATGCCCGGCTGGAGCAAGAAGCTGGATGCCGTGACGATCAAGATGCTGGCGGCCTATGTCTACTCGCTGGGGGGCGGTGAAGAAACTGTGAGTGCACCTGCTACACCTGCGAGTGGAACTGGAAATGCGAAGCCCTGACACTATCGATACCTCGCTCTATGCGAAGCGTGAGCCCGTCTACCCCAAAGCGGTAGACGGGCGCTTCCGCCGCTTCAAATGGGGGGTGATGATCCTCACTCTGGGGATCTACTACCTGACCCCGTGGCTCCGCTGGGACCGCGGACCCTATGCCCCGGACCAGGCCGTGCTGGTGGACCTTGCCCACCGCCGCTTCTTCATGTTCGGGATAGAAATCTGGCCGCAGGAATTCTATTTCGTTGCCGGCCTGCTGATCATGGCGGGGATCGGGTTGTTCCTGATCACCAGCGCCGTGGGTCGCGCCTGGTGCGGCTATGCCTGCCCGCAGACCGTCTGGACCGACCTGTTCCAGCACGTCGACCGCTGGGTCGATGGCGATCGCAACGCCCAGATGCGGCTGGATGCGGCGCCCTGGGGCCCCAACAAGATTTTCAAGCGCGGCCTGAAGTGGTCGATCTACCTGTTTATCAGTTTCTGGACTGGCGGCGCGTGGATCATGTACTTTGCCGATGCCCCGACGCTCACCGTGGATTTCTGGACCGGACAGGCCGCACCGGTCGCATATGCGAC
>CAZLPK010000068.1:0-9165 GCA_964561375.1 uncultured Novosphingobium sp. | reverse complement strand
CAGAATGCGTGACACGGCAAAATCAGAATTTCCAGACAACAGGTTGCTCAATCGCGCAAAAGCCAATTGAAACTCGTAAAATACGGCCAAATTGCAGCGGAAATCCGATTGGTTTCTGATGTAACGAACGCTATTATCCAGGCATGCCAGCACCGATCGATCGTACCGCCCTGCGTGAAGCCTATCGCATGGAGGAGGAAGCCTGCATTGCCCTGCGGCTGGAGCAGGCGGCGCCGGCCCGCGCGGTCCATGGTCAGGCCAGCCGGATCGCGGCGCGGCTGGTGGAAGGGGCACGGGCGCACAAGGCCAGCGGGCTGGATGCCTTCATGCAAACCTACGCCCTGGGCAGCGATGAAGGCATTGCCATGATGTGTCTAGCCGAAGCCCTGCTGCGCGTGCCGGATGCCGCCACGGTCAACGCGCTCATTCAGGACAAGCTCGGCTCGGTCGACTGGTCGCGTCACATGGGTGAAAGCGACAGCACTTTCGTCAATGCCGCCACTTTCTCGCTGATGCTGACCGGGCAGGTCCTGCAGCAAAAGCAGGCCGAAGGCTTTGCCGCTTCGCTGAAGCGCGCGATCGGCCGCCTGGGTGAGCCGGTGATCCGGCAGGCCGTGCTGCAGGCGATGAAGATTCTTGGCGGGCAGTTCGTCTTTGGCCGGACGATTGACGAAGCGCTGGAACGGGCCGCGCCAGAGCGCAAGCGCGGGCTGACACACAGCTTTGACATGCTGGGCGAAGCGGCCCTGACCTATGACGATGCAGAGCGCTATCGCCGTTCCTATGCCTCTGCCATCGCCCGCATCGCACAGGAAGGCGGCGCGGGCGTAGCGCGTTCCCCCGGCGTTTCGGTAAAGCTCTCTGCACTGTTCCCGCGCTATGACTTCATGCACGCCGCTGCGGCCAAGGCCGTGCTGGTGCCGATGCTGAAGGAACTGGCACTGCAGGCCAGCCGCGCCGACATTCACTTCACCATCGACGCCGAAGAGGCGGAGCGGCTGGAACTGTCGCTCGACATTATCGAGGAACTGGTGGCCGATGGCGATCTGTTTGCCAATGGCTGGCAGGGCTTTGGCCTGGCGCTGCAAGCCTATTCCAAGCGCGCCGTGCCGCTCGTCGACTGGACGATCGAACTGGCGCGCAAGTACCAGCGGCGTCTGATGGTCCGGCTGGTCAAGGGCGCCTATTGGGATAGCGAAATCAAGCACAGCCAGGTCGGCGGGCACAGCGACTATCCGGTCTTTACCCGCAAGGTGGCGACGGACGTGTCCTATCTGGCCTGCGCGGCACGGATGCTGGGCGCTCCAGATGCGATCTATCCCGCCTTTGCCACGCACAACGCCTATACCATCGGCGCGATCAAGGCGCTGGCCGGCAAGGCCGAGTTTGAATTCCAGTCGCTGCACGGCATGGGCGAAGACATTTACGAGGAACTCGCCCGGCTGGAGGCGGAAAGCGGCGAACCACGGACCCCGGTGCGGATCTATGCCCCGGTTGGCGGGCACAAAGAACTGCTGGCCTATCTGGTCCGCCGCCTGCTGGAAAACGGCGCGAACTCGTCCTTCGTCAACCGCATGGCCGATGCCGAAGTGCCGGTGGCGGAACTGGTCGGCGATTCAGTGGCCGAACTGGCCGCCCTCGCCCCGCGCCGCAATCCGGCCATCCCGTTGCCGCGCAATATCTTTCCGGGCCGGATCAACAGTGCCGGGGTCGATCTGGCCGATCCACTGGTGCGCGAACCCCTGCTCAAGCGGCTCGCCAAGTTCGGTGAAAAGGAACACGTCTTTTGCGGCGGCAAGGGGGCGATCTGCCAGATTCAGCCCCCCTACGACCTGCTCCGCAGCGTGGGCAGCATCGGCGAAGCAACCGCAGCGGACATCAACGCCGCCGTGACTGCCGCGGCGCAGGCCCAGCCCGCTTGGGACGCTCTGGGCGGAGCGGGCCGCGCCACCCTGCTGGAAGCAGCGGCGGACCTTTACGAAGAACACACTGCCCTGTTCCTCTCGCTGTGCCAGCGCGAGGCAGGCAAGACGCTGGTCGATGCCGTGCTGGAACTGCGCGAGGCGGTCGACTTCCTGCGCTATTACGCTGCCGAAGCGCGCCGCCTGTTCACGCCCGAAGGCGAACGCCTGCCAGGCCCGACTGGTGAGGAAAACCGCCTGCGCCTGCATGGTCGGGGCGTGTTCGTGGCCATCTCGCCGTGGAATTTTCCGCTGGCGATTTTCACCGGACTGGTCGCAGGGCCGCTGGCTACCGGGAATACGGTAGTCGCCAAGCCGGCCGAGCAGACCCCGCTGATTGCCGCCCTGGCCCTGCAATTGCTGCATGAGGCAGGCATTCCCGCCGACGTCGTCCAGCTCTGCGCAGGCGATGGCAAGGTTGGCGCGATGCTGACTTCCGATCCGCGCATTGCCGGGGTGGCCTTTACCGGTTCGACAGAAACCGCGCGCGCGATCAACCGCAACCTCGCCAGTCGCGATGGCCCGATTGCCACGCTTGTGGCCGAAACCGGCGGGCAGAATGCGATGATCGCCGATAGCTCGGCCCTGCCCGAACAGATTGCGCGCGACGTGCTGGCCAGCGCCTTCCAGAGTGCCGGACAGCGCTGTTCCGCACTGCGCGTCCTCTACCTGCAGGAAGACATTTACGAGCCGGTGCTGGAGATGATCCGGGGCGGGTTCGATGCGCTGGTGATCGGCAATCCCGAAGACCTGGCCACCGATGTCGGCCCGGTGATCGACGGCAAAGCGCGGGCAAGGCTCGACGCCCATATTGCCGCCATGCGAGCAGCCGGACACAATGTCTGGCAGCGCAAATTGCCCGAAGACTGCGTACGTGGCACCTTCGTGGCGCCGACCATTATCGAAATCGGGTCGATCCGCGATCTGGAGCAGGAGAACTTTGGCCCGGTCCTCCACGTCGCGCGCTTCAGGGCGAGCGAGCTGGAACAGGTGATTGCCGATATCAATGCCTGCCAGTTCGGCCTGACCCTTGGCCTGCACAGCCGGATCGACGCGACGCGGCGACTGGTTGAAGCCCGGGCCCGGGTCGGCAACTTCTACGTCAACCGCAACCAGATCGGCGCCGTCGTGGGCAGCCAGCCGTTCGGCGGCGAAGGTCTGTCCGGCACCGGCCCCAAGGCCGGCGGGCCGCATTACCTGACCCGATTTGCCACCGAACGCGTGACTTGCATCGACACCACGGCAGCGGGCGGCAATGCCAGCCTGATGGCCAACGGTTAGCAAACACCCTTCGACAGGCTCGGGGTGAGCGGAATTGGCAGCCCACCAACCCGCTCAGGCTGAGCCTGTCGAAGCCTCTTGCTGACACCCGGCTTGCCATCACACCCAGCGCCGCTTAGCCTGCCGCAAAAGGAAAACCGGGAAGGCAGGCATGAAAAAGTGGGTGCTGGGAATTGGCGTGGCCTTGGTCGCGCTCGGCGGAGTGGTCGCAGTCCGCACCGTAACTTTTGCGCCGCAGGCCGTTGCCGATGGCGCGGCGATCAAGGTTGCCCCGCTGGCCCCGTTCGACACCAATCAGGCCGCACAGCATCTGGCCGAAGCCGTCCGTTTCCAGACGATCAGCAATCAGGATGCCAGCCAGAACCAGCGCGGTGAGTGGGACAGGCTACACACCTGGCTGGCCGCGACCTACCCCAAGGCGCACGCCGCCATGCAGCGCGAGATGCTGGACCAGACGCTGGTCTATACCTGGCCGGGCAGCGATCCCACCGCGCAGCCGATCATCGTCATGGCCCATCAGGACGTCGTGCCCGTCACTCCCGGCACGGAACAGGACTGGAAGTATCAGCCCTTCGCCGGGACCATTGCCGAAGGCGCCGTCTGGGGGCGCGGCACGATTGATGACAAGGGCTCGCTTGTCGCCCTGTTCGAAGCGATGGAGGCCCTTGCCGCACAAGGTTTCAAGCCGAAGCGGACGATCTATCTCGTTTCCGGCCATGACGAGGAAGTGGGCGGCACCGGCGCAGCCGCCGCGGCCAAGCTGCTCGCCGCGCGCAAGGTGAAGGCCCTGTTCACGATCGACGAAGGCGGGATCATCACCACCGATACGCCAATCATCCAGCAGCCTGCCATGATGATCGGGGTGGCGGAAAAGGGGTACACCACCCTGCATATCCGTGCCGATGCACCGGGCGGCCATTCCTCCATGCCGCCGCAGGAAATCGGCACGGTCAATCTGGCCAAGGCCGTCGTCGCAATCCATCAGGACCAGTTCGCGATGGAACTGCGCGGCCCGGCCGAAGCGATGATCGACGTCTTCGCGGCCAAGGCTGGCGGGATGACCAAGCTGGCTGCGGCCAACAAGTGGCTGCTGGGCGGGGTGATCAAGGGGCAGATGGCAGCCAGCCCGGCCTCTGCCGCGCTGCTCCACACCACCATCGCGCCAACCATGCTGCAAGGCTCGCCCAAGGAAAACGTCCTGCCGCAGAGCGCCGAAGCCCTGATCAATTACCGCATCGCCCCATGGGACAATTCGGCCAAGGTACTGGAACGGGCGCGCGCTGCGGTGAAGGGCCTGCCGGTAACGGTCGATTTCACCGAACGCGGCGCACGTGAGCCGACCCCGGTATCGTCCTCCACCTCGCTTGGCTGGCAACTGATCGTCGCTTCGGCCCGGGCCGGTCATCCGGGCATTGTCGCCGCGCCCTATCTGGTCGTCGGCGGGACGGACAGCCGTTCGATGACGCCGGTTTCAGACGACGTCTATCGCTTTGCCGCGATCTCGCTCGCCACGGCGGAAACCAGGATGATCCACGGGACGAACGAGCATATCACGCTGAAGAACCTCGAAAGTGCGATTGCGTTTTACGCCCGGCTCCTAGCAACTGCGGCAGGTTGAAGCGCCAGCCCTCTTGCCCTTCTTAATCGCACGGTTAAACTGCCCATCTGGGAGAGCAATGAATCATGCTGGATCAAGAAACCTACGACCGTCTGTTGGCCAAGGCCAAGCAAACTGCCGACCTGTTCACCTTTGACGAGTACCTGCGGTACTGGGCCAAGGATCGCCCGGAAAAGCTGGCGATGGAAGGCGACGACCTGCGCTACAGCTTTGCCGAGCTGGAGGACGCGACTGCCCGCGTCGCCTCGGCCCTGCTGGCCAAGGGGCTGAAGAAAGGGGACCGCATTGCCTGGTTTGGCAAGAACAGCGTCACCTATTTCACCCTGTTCTTTGGCGCGGCCCGCGCCGGGATCGTCATGGTGCCGGTCGGCTGGCGCCTGGCCGAGCCGGAAGCGGCCTTCATCATCGACAATGCCGAGGCCAAGCTGCTGTTCCTGGGCGATGGCTTTGAAGCCTGCGTCAACACCATCGGCAAGCGCCCCGGCCTGATCCGCACCTACACTTCGGACGAGGCCCGCCGCGAAGTGCTGACCGCGCCGCGCGCCGATTTCGCCGCCTCTCAGGTCGACGACGCAATCCTGCAACTTTACACCAGCGGCACGACGGGCAATCCCAAGGGCGCGGTCCTGTCCAACCGCAACCTCTTCGGCCTGCGCAAGGCGAACCTCGAAGATCCGCCAGAGCACACTCTGTGGGACGATAACGAAGCGGTGCTGGTCGCCATGCCCTGCGCCCACATCGGCGGCACCGGCCTGGGCGTCATGGCGCTGGGTGCGGGTCTGCCGGGCGTGGTCCTGACCGAATTCGATCCGCCGCGCGTATTCGATGCAGTGGAGAACCGGGGCGTCACCCGCTTCTTCATCGTTCCGGCCGCGCTGCAATTGCTGCTCAACCATCCGGACTGCGCCAAGACCGACTTCAGCCAGGTCAAGTACATCCTTTACGGGGCCAGCCCGATCCCGCTGGAACTGCTGCGCGAATGTATCGCGATGTTCGGTGCCCAGTTCGTGCAGAACTATGGCATGACCGAAACTACCGGCACGATCTGCGTTCTCGGGCCAGAGGATCACAGCGTCGAAGGCAACAAGCGGATGCGCTCTGCCGGCAAGCCGCTGCCGGGCGTGGAAATGGAAATCCGCGGACCGGACGGCACTGCCCTGCCCGTGGGCGAGATCGGCGAAATCGTCACTCGCTCGTCCAGCAACATGCTGGGCTACTGGAAGCTGCCGGAAGCCACGGCCTCGACCATGAAGGACGGCTGGGTTGCCACCGGCGACGTCGGCTACATGGATGAAGACGGCTACGTTTACATGTACGACCGTGCCAAGGACATGATCATTTCGGGCGGTGAAAACGTCTATCCGGCCGAAGTCGAGAGCGGCATCTATGGCCACCCCGACGTGCTGGAAGTCGCAGTGATCGGCGTGCCGGATGAAAAGTGGGGCGAAGCCGTAAAGGCCGTCTGCGTGCCAAAGCCCGGCGCAACCATCGATCCCGACAGCATTATCAGCTGGGCGCGCGAACGGCTGGCCAGCTTCAAGGTGCCCAAGAGCGTCGACGTGATCGAAGCCCTGCCCCGCAACCCCAGCGGCAAGATCCTGCGCCGCCAGCTGCGTGAACCTTACTGGGCCGGGTACGACCGCCAGATCAACTGACAGTTCCCGGTCTTCGTCATTGCGAGGGGCGAAGCCGCATGGCAATCCAGGGCGAAGCAATCCGCCCCGGATTGCTTCGCGACGCTCGCAATGACGAAGCCAGGAGTTGATTTCCAATGTCCGAACCTCTGCCCGGCGCCCAGGCGCATATCGAAGCCGCTCTGAAGCTGGCTGCCAAGATCGACGACATTCCCGCCGACACCCCGCTGATCCCGATTGCCAAGGTCGGCGTGATCGGCGCTGGCACCATGGGCGGCGGCATCACCATGAACTTCCTCTCGGCGGGTATTCCGGTAACGATTGTCGAACAGGAACAGGCCGCTCTGGATCGCGGTGTGGCGGTGATGGGCAAGAACTATGAAGCCAGCGTCAAGCGCGGCCGGATTGAAGCGGCAGACGCGCAGGCCGCGATGGGCCGCCTGACCCCCAGCCTCAGCTTTGACGATCTGGCCGATTGCGACCTGGTGATCGAAGCCGTCTATGAATCGATGGATGTGAAGAAGGACGTCTTCGGCCGCCTCGACAAGATCGTGAAGCAGGGCGCAATCCTTGCCTCGAACACCAGCTACCTCGATATCGACGAGATCGCCAAGGCAACCCAGCGCCCCGAAGCGGTGCTGGGCATGCACTTCTTCTCGCCCGCAAACATCATGAAGCTGCTGGAAGTGGTGCGCGGCGCGAAAACCGGCAACAGCCAGCTCGCCACCGTGATGCAACTGGCCGAAAAGATCCGCAAGGTTCCGGTCGTTTCGGGCGTGTGCCACGGCTTCATCGGCAACCGCATGCTGTCCAAGCGGCAGGAGCAGGCCAACACGCTGCTGCTGGAAGGCGCAGCCTATTACGATATCGATCAGGTCCTGCTCGACTTCGGTTTCCCGATGGGGCCGTTCCAGATGGCCGACCTCGCCGGTCTCGACATCGGCTGGCACCGCGATCCCAGCAAGGTAACCACGGTCCGCGAAGCCCTCTGCGCTGCGGGCCGCTGGGGCCAGAAGACCGGCAAGGGCTTCTACGATTATGACGAAAACCGCCAGCGCACCCCGTCCGACGAAGTAAAGGGCATCATTGCCGACTTTGCCGCCAAGTCGGGCGTGGCCCAGCGCGCAATCTCGAAGCAGGAAATTTTCGAACGCCTGCTCTATCCGATGGTCTCTGAAGGGGCGCTGATCCTGGAAGAAGGCATCGCGCAGCGCGCCAGCGACATCGATCTGGTCTGGCTCAACGGCTATGGCTGGCCAGTCTGGACCGGCGGCGTGATGTACTGGGCCGACAACGAAGGCCTGGCCAAGATCGTCGATGGTTTGAAGCGCCACAACCTGCCAGTGGCCCCGCTGCTGGAAAAGCTGGCGGCCGCAGGGGGCAAGTTCAACTGAACTTGAGGTTTTGATTCAGCGGGCGCGCGGGATGCACTTCTCGCGCGCCTGCCCCACGTAAGTCTCGCAATTATAGAGCGCAATTTCAGCCCCTGACGGATCGCGCGAATAGCTGAACTGCAAGGCCGCGCGAGAAGCAGGCGGCAGCGGCAAGGCTGCAGGGATCAGGTTTCGATCGGACCATCCCATCACCCGGCAGGTACCAGCATCAGGACAGAGCTTGCGCGCCATAACCAGCGCACTGTCCGCCCCGGCAGAGGGAATGACCGTCACAAAATTCGCCTTGCCCGAAGGCAGGCGCATGATGACAGCCCCGCCCGTCACTTTGGGCGTATCGGCGGGAAGCGGTGGCATATCGGCTTGCAACGGTGTCGTTATGGGCAAGGTTTCTGCGGTGAGTTGGGCCGAACCAAATCGCGCCATCAGTTCCGCAAAAGCAGGCTCTCGCTCGTTCACGCCCTTGCGCCACGAAGCGACCGAACCCCAGTAGCCGGGCCAGCGCAGGAACAGATGCGTGTCGACCTGGGCGATTTTCTGCAGTTTCGGGCTCCACCACGGGAAGACCCAATCGGTATGGTAATGGGTAGCATTACCAACGGGACGGAAGACATAACCATTCAGTGCCTGTTCGGCGCGCTGGCGCGAAGCCGCCCAACTGCTCAGTGTGTATTGGCGCGACAGGGAACCATCGCAGGTAAATGTGAACTGGCACCCGGTTTCGCGCTCCGCGCCTTCGAAAACGACGCCGCAAATAGAATTGGCAAAAGCGGGATGCCGAACGCGGTTAAGCACGACCTGCATGACGGCGCGTTGGCCTTGGTCACTGGGACCGGCTTCCGCCATGGCAGTAAGCGCAAGACAATCGCGCGCATTGGATAGATCGGCGGTGCTGCCTCTGAAACGGTAGGGTGGTGCTGGTAGGATCTTGCCATTGAAAAAGGGAATAGCAGCGTTGAGCGATCGCGGGTCGCTGTCCTGCGGAACCATTTGTGGCGTTGGCAGGGTCGCGTCAGGGCTACCCGGAAGGCGCGCCAGCTCTGAAAGATTGGCAGTCTGCATTTCAGCAACGGACAGGGGCGCAAAGCGCAGGCTGGCCCATATCAAGACCCCCACGGGTATGATTGCCAATGTAGCGATGATGGTGGTTCGTATGTTTGGCTTGATCATGGCAGCCTTCGCCCCCCAGATACGCCAAAACCCCGCTTTGTGGGCGGGGTTTTAGTGTTGGTTGCGGGGGTAGGATTTGAACCTACGACCTTCAGGTTATGAGCCTGACG
>CAZLPK010000067.1:0-9268 GCA_964561375.1 uncultured Novosphingobium sp. | reverse complement strand
GGCTGCGCGCAGCCCAGCGCATGCTCATCCGCATCGAGGCGGCGATCACATCCAGCGGCGCATCGGCACGCGGACATTCATCGAAAGCCATGACGATGTCAGAGCCAAGCAGGCGCTGGATTTCCATCGATCGTTCCGGCGTCAGTTCGTGGCGGCTGCCATCGATATGGCTTTTGAAAGTGACGCCTTCCTCGGTAATCTTGCGCAGGGCAGACAGGCTCATCACCTGATAGCCACCGCTATCGGTCAGGATCGGGCGGTCCCAGTTCATGAACTTGTGCAGGCCGCCCAGACGCGCCACCCGCTCTGCCCCGGGGCGCAGCATCAGGTGATAGGTATTGCCCAGCAGAATGTCGGCCCCGGTCTGGCGCACAGTCTCCGGCTTCATCGCCTTTACCGTGGCAGCGGTGCCGACCGGCATGAAAGCGGGCGTGCGGATCTCTCCGCGTTGCATACGGATCAGGCCGGTGCGGGCCTTGCCATCGGTGGCGTGGACGGAAAATTCAAAGCGCGGCTGCATCGCGCTCCGCTAGAGGAAACGGTTGCGTTCGACCAGCCCCACCAGACTTTCGCGCAGTTCGGCCCAGATCGCCTTGTCCTGGTCGCTTAGCACGGCAACGGGCTCGACCACGTCAAGGAAGGTCTCCAGAAAGCCACGATACCAGTCTGGCGGCACCCCCAGCGCGACCCGGTGATGCGGTACGGAACTGTCAAAGGCGATCCGCGCTTCACCCGGCGCTTCGAACCAGGTCATCACGTAATAGAGCGCGTTGCCGACCATCTCCGCCTCAAGGCTGCCGGGGTTGTGCGGCGAATGATGCTGGAAACTGGCCCGCGCATCAGGATAGCGGCGGTAGAATTCAGCCATCACCGGAGCGGTCACATCTCCTAGCGCTTCGGCGGCGCGTTCCAGCCCCGCCTCCACGATCTGCTGGCGCTCTTTATCCATGTCCTCTCCTGCCCGCGGGCTGCGCAGGCAGGAGGCGCTTTCAGATGCGATGTGTCAAGCTTCGGCTAGCCAGTTGCCATGAAAACCGGGCGGAATGCGGTGCGGAATGTGCACGCTGGCAATTGGCGGGGCTGACAGGTCTGCGGCGTCGAGTATGACCAGATCGGTCGTCTGGCTGGGCTTGTCCACCACATAGCCCATGATCCACCCATCCCCTTCCGGTGCATCGGCGCTGCGCGGCACGAAGATGAATTCGCCGGGAACCTTGCCGGGGCCAAAGTCGTGGGCCTGACGTTCCCCGGTCTGCAGGTCATAGCGATAGATTGGCGCCTCGCCGACAAAGGCGCTGTCCGATGCAGGCAGGCCGAGCGACCAGGCATAGCGATAGGGCTGCCCGAAATAGCGTTCGTCAGGGCGGTGGAATTCCTGCGGGGCGCTGTCCAGCGTCTGGCGTTCGACCTTGCGGCTGGCGGGATCGATCAGCCAGCGCTCCATGCCCAGAGCGCGGCCATTGGGGCCGTCAGGACCGCCCGCAAACATGGTTTCGTGAACCGACATGTCGCAGACCACCACGCCGTCTTCGCGCTCATAGGAATTGGCGACGTGGAAGACATAGCAGGGATCGACCGCACACCAGATGATCTGATCCGCCGTACCGTTGCGCGGCAACAGACCGACCCGCGCCTTGTGCTCCGGGTTCCACGAATAGGGGAACTGCTGCCCGGCAATCAGCGCCTTCATCGAGAAAGTCACCGGCAGGTCAAAAACCAGGACGTAATTGCGGGTGATCGAACATTCGTGGATCGACGGGCCATCCTGCACCGGGATCGGCTCCTGCCGCGTGACTTTACCTTCCTTTGACAGGACGACATGCCAGACGGTGTTCTGGGTCATGCCGTCATAGACGATCGCATGTAGCTCGCCCGTCAGCGGGTCTTCGTGAGGATGGGCGCTGAACGGAACCTGCAGGGTGCCGCCGAAATCGGTGTAGGCCACCGTCTCCAGGTTCTCGTCCAGCTCGGCCGGGAATGATCCCGCCTCGACAATCGCCAGAATCTTGCCGTTGTGCTGAATCACGTTGGTGTTCACCAGATCGTTGCGACCGCGGCGCGGGCCGGGTGCGGCTTTGGGCCCTCCCTTCTCCTCCAGATTGCGCGAGCGGATATAGCGGTTGCGATACCACAGCGCCTTGCCATCCTGCAGCCGCACGCCGTGCACCATGCCATCGCCGATGAACCAGTGATGCCCGCGCGGGTCGGGATTGAAGGGGTTCGGTCCATTGCGGACATAGCGCCCGTTCAGCTGCGGCGGGATTGTGCCGGTGACTTTCAGGTCGGTGATGGTCAGTTCTTCCGGAACCGGCCCGTGAAGCCCAGTCAGAAACGGATGGGCGCGATCCTTGGCCTGCCGCGCGCGGTTCAGTTTCGCCAGCGAAGTGACGCCTTTGGTCACGACGGATCGGATAACGGTTTCAACAGCACTTGCCATGATTCGGACGCTTCCCTAATGTTTATGGCGTAAACATATCTGGAATGATAACAGTGTCAACATTGGAATCCCCTGCCCGCTCCTATCACCATGGCGACTTGCGTTCGGCCTTGGTGGCCGCTGGCCTGAAAGCGCTGGAAACCAGTGACGTGGCCGACCTGTCGCTGCGCCAGATCGCGCGCGATGTGGGCGTCTCTGCCACGGCGGTCTATCGCCACTTTCCCGACAAGCAGGCGCTGCTCGACGCCTTGGCAGAGGAAGGGATTGCCCAGCTCGGTGCAGCGCAGCAGGCCGCAGCCCTGGCTGCGGGAGCAGATGCAAGCGCCTTTGCCGCAACGGGCCGCGCCTATGTTCGCTTTGCCCTTGCCCACCCGGCCCTGTTTCGCATGACCTTCAGCCGCTGCGCCGTGGGCGAATCGATCTTTGGCGAAACGCTGTCAGCCCGCCTGCTGCAGGAACAGGCCAGCAAAAATGCGGGTGGCGATCCGCAAGCGACCCGCCGCCTGATGGTTCAGGCCTGGTCGGTGGTTCATGGCCTCGCCATGCTGATGCTGGATGGGCAATTGCCGGTGGAGGATGCCCTGATCGATCAGGTGATCGACCCCGGCACCCTTTTCCCCAACCGGCCCTAGGCCGCAAAGCGCGCCGCAATCCGCTTCAGCGATTCGACAAACAGGCCAAAGAAAACACCGCCGACAACGGTCGACAGGGCCAGTTCGGCAAAATCGACCTCAAGCTGGATCAGCGGCGCGGCTGCCACCGTCAGGAACAGCATGGCCGCCGGGTTGAACAGAAACGGCAGCACGTTGATCACCTGCAGGTAGATCGCCGCAAGCATGATCAGTAGGCCCAGGATCAGGCCATTCGTCCCCATGATCCCGTTGAGGTAGACCACCTGCCAGGCCAGCGCGATGCCGACCAGCGCCCCGGCGATAGTGGCAGGCATCCGCTTGATTTCCAGCTGCTCAAGATTGGCCCAGTGCCACAGCAGCAGAAAGCCGCCGAACAGGGTCACACCGGAAAACAGGGCCGAGCCGATGGCCACCCATGCCACCACTGCAACCACGACGACTGCCACGATACCCAGCCCGGCCACAGCACCGGGAGCGGCCGCATGGGCCGAATTCGAATCCGTCATAACATCCCCTCCACCCGCGCAGTTAATCGCGCGGTTAAGGGATCAGACTGGATTTACTGCCCCGGCGCAAGTCAGCATTTTTGCGCGTGTTACCCTTCGGGTAGCAGCAGCGAACCGTCACCGTAAGAGTAGAACCGATATTCCGCCGCAATCGCATGGGCATAGGCGGCCTGCATCCGGTCCAGCCCCATCAGCGCACTGACCAGCATGAACAGGGTCGATTTCGGCAGGTGGAAATTGGTGATCAGGCCGTCGATCCCCTTGAAGCGATAGCCGGGGGTGATGAAAATCGCCGTGTCGCCAGAAAAGGGCTGGATCACCCGTGCCTCGTCCGCCGCGCTTTCCAGCAGGCGGAGCGAAGTCGTGCCGACTGCGATGATCCGCCCCCCCGCCTGCCGCGCCGCGTTCAGCCGCGCTGCTACTTCCGCAGAGATCGTGCCCCATTCGGAATGCATCTGATGGTCCTGGGTGTCCTCCGCCTTGACCGGCAGGAAAGTGCCTGCGCCAACGTGGAGAGTAACCGTTTCGTGTCCGATTCCTGCCTCGGTCAGGGCCGCGATCAGTTCGGGCGTAAAGTGCAACGCGGCGGTCGGTGCCGCGACGGCACCGTCCTTGGCAGCGAACATCGTCTGGTAATCCTGCCGGTCCTGCTCGTCGATCGCGCGCTTTCCGGCGATGTAGGGCGGCAATGGCACTTGGCCCGCGCGGTCTAGCAGGACTTCCACCGGCTCCTCTCCATGGAAAGCCAGCGTCCAGCTGCCGTCGGTATGGCGCTCTTCCGCCGTAGCGGTAACGCCAGCCGCAAATTCGATCAGGTCGCCGGGATGAAGCCGCTTGGCATTGCGAACAAAGGCTTGCCAGCGGCGCAGGTCGATCCGCTTGTGCAGGGTTGCGCCGATCCGGGCCTCGCCGCGATAGCCTTCCAGCTGCGCGGGAATGACGCGGGTGTCGTTGAAAACCAGCACGTCGCCTGCACGCAATTGCTGCGGCAGGTCGCGCATGGTCAGATCGCGCAAGGGCTGATCCCCGGCGACGACCAGCATCCGCGCGGAGTCGCGCGGTCGAACCGGCCTCAGCGCGATCCGTTCAGGGGGGAGTTCGAAATCGAAAAGGTCGACACGCATGGCGCGCCGCTAGCCGGACTGGGCGGCGGCGGCAAGTTATCCATGCCCCCGCCAGCCGGTCCGGCTGAGCTTGCCGAAGCCCATAGGCGCGCGGCAATACCCTGCGACAGGCTCAGCGTCAGCGGAAATTGCTAATGCTTAGTTCGACTTGGAATTGCTGAGCATATCCGCCGTGATCGTGGCGGGAGCAGCAACCGGCGCCGGCGGCGGCGGCAGATTGTCGGACAGCATCGAGGCCTGCAGGATCTTCGTCGGGCTTGCCGGTGGCTCGCCCCGCTCGATATTGTCGACCACATCCATGCCGGAAATCACGCGGCCAAAATTGGTGTAGCGGTTGTCCAGCGCAAAGCGCGGATAGAACACGATGAAGAACTGGCTGTTGGCCGTATCCGGCTGATCCGTGCGCGCCATCGAGATCGTGCCGCGAATGTGCGGCATGGCGTTGAACTCGGCCTTGAGGTCCGGCAGCGGCGATCCGCCCTGCCCGGTCCCCGTCGGGTCGCCGGTCTGCGCCATGAAGCCATCGATCACACGGTGAAAGATGATGCCGTTGTAAAAGCCCTGCTTGGCAAGGGTCTTGATCCGCTCAACATGGTTGGGCGCCCACTGCGGCATCAGGCGGATCAGCACCCGCCCACCGTTTGACAGGTCAAGCACCAGGATATTTTCGGGATCGACCGAAACGTCCGCACTGACCACCGGATTGAGCGCCGGGGCCACTGGCTGGGCGGCAGCCTGCTCCTTCTTGGCAAGCGCCGGGCTGGCGACAAGCGACAGGCCAAGGACAAAGGAAGCGATCAGGCGACGGTTCATGGGCGACGATACTCGTGACTTGCAGGAATGGGCGCGGGATAGCGCCCCGAGCCTGTCATGGCAATGAACGGAACAGCGATGCCCCCGGAATTGCGTAAGGCCTAACGCTTACCGATTCGTGCAACCACATCATTGCGCACGGCAGGGCTGACGAATTTCGAAATCTCACCGCCATAGATCGCGATTTCCTTGACCAGACGCGAGGCAATCGGCTGCAACGCGACGTCGGCCATCAGGAACACCGTTTCCACCTCGTTGTTGAGCTGGCGGTTCATGCCGGTAAGCTGGTATTCGTATTCAAAGTCGGTCACGCCGCGAATGCCGCGGATCACCACCGAAGCGCCCATCGCATTGGCAAAGTCCATCAGCAGCGAATTGAACCCGACGACGCGGATCTTTCCGTCCGCACCGGCAATGCTCGCCACTTCGCGCTCGACCATGGCAATGCGTTCGTCGTCGTTGAACATCGGCGATTTGGCGATGTTGGTCGTCACCCCGATAATCAGTTCGTCAACCAGCTTGGCCCCGCGCGCAATGATATCCATGTGCCCCAGGGTAATCGGGTCGAAAGTGCCGGGATAAACCCCGATCCGCTTTGCCATTTTTAGTGGTCCCTCTCCACGATGAAGCGCGCCAGCGCGCGCAACAGGTCTGCCTCTTGCCCGTAAGAGCCAAGATGCGCAATTGCCTGATCGACCAGAATTCGCGCCTGTTCGCGCGCACGGTCCTCGCCCAGCAGGGCAACAAAGGTCTGCTTGCCGGCTTCGGCATCCTTGCGCAGCGCCTTGCCCGCCTTGGCCTCGTCACCTGCATGATCCAGCAGGTCGTCAGCAATCTGAAAGGCAAGGCCAATATCGCGGGCATAGCCCTTCAGGTGCATGCGCCCCTCAGCCGGAACCTTGCCCAGCACCGCGCCCATCTCCACCGCAGCAGAAAGCAGCGCCCCGGTTTTCAGCTGCTGCATCCGGGTAATCGCGGCCAGATCCAGCGCCTGCCCTTCCCCTTCGATGTCGAGCATCTGCCCGCCGACCATGCCCGGCGCGCCCGAAGCAAGGGCCAGCACCTGCACCAGTTCCGAGCGAACGAACGGATCGCCGCTGGTCGCCGGATCGGCCAGCACTTCAAAGGCAAAGCTTTGCAATGCGTCGCCTGCCAGCACGGCCACCGCCTCGCCAAAGGCCTTGTGCGTGCTCGGCTTGCCGTGGCGCATGGCATCATCGTCCATGCAGGGCAGATCATCGTGCACCAGCGAATAGGCGTGGATCGATTCAATCGCCATCGCCGCGCGCAGCGCCTGCGAGCGATCAACGCCATGCATGCCCGCAGTCGCCGTCAGCAACAACGGACGCAGCCGCTTGCCGCCGCCAATCGCGGCATAGCGCATCGCCTCGGCCAGCTTGCCCTCACTGGGCAGCAGGGCATCGAACAGGCCATCGACTTCACGAGCAATCGCCGGAAGCGCCTCGGCCAGCAGCGGGTTCAGCGCCATGGTTCAGCCAGCGTCGAACGGCTGGGTGCCAGCGGCCTGCCCGTCGCCCCCGGCAACGATCTTTTCGATCCGCAGCTGGGCCGCATCGAGCCGGGCCTGACAATGCTTGCGCAGCTTCTCGCCGCGCTCATACAGGTCCATCGTCGCGTCCAGCGGCACTTCACCGCTTTCCAGCTTGCGGACAATGTCTTCCAGCGCGCGCAGCGCATCTTCGAACGACAGTGCGGCAATATCGGGATCGGTCTGGCTCATGGCGCGGACCATTGACCGCGCGGGCCGCGGCGGTCAAGTTGCCTCGAAAGGCAGCACCAAGCTTCCGGGGAGAATTCGATGTTCAAATGGTATCTGGCCTATCCGATCGTAGGCGCATTCTTCCTGGTGCTGGACGTGCTGTGGCTGCGTTTTGCTGGTCCGGCATTGTACCGGCCGGCGCTTGGCGACCTGTTGACCGATAAGTTCCGCATGGGTCCGGCCGTCACCTTCTACCTGATCTATTTCGCCGCCCTTACCCTGTTCGCCGTCGCCCCCGGCACTCTGCTGGCGCAGAGCAATTACGGCGTGGCCATTGCCACCGGCATGGGCGCGGCCCTTGGGCTGACTGCCTATGCCACCTACAACCTGACCAATATGGCTACCTTGCGGACCTGGCCGCTGCAAATGACGCTGGTCGACATGGCCTGGGGCACCGTGGCCAGCGGCCTTGCCGCTGGAGCTGCGGCCATGGTGATGATCAAGTTGCAGGGCTGAACCGGGCGACATGGGGAAAAGCGCGACATTTCGCGCGCAAACAGGCTAGCGGGACTCGCCTTGCGCCGCTAAGGCGCGGGCATGGCCGAAATCACTCCCGAAGTCGTCGCTGCCCACGGGCTGTCCGAGGAAGAATACCAGCGCGTTCTCCACGCTCTGGGGCGCGAGCCGAACATGGTCGAGCTCGGCATCTTTTCCGTCATGTGGTCAGAGCATTGCTCTTACAAGAGCAGCCGCATCCATCTGAAGAAGCTGCCGACCGAAGCCCCGTGGGTGATCTGCGGCCCCGGTGAGAATGCCGGCGTGATCGACATTGGTGATGGCCAGGCCGCCATCTTCAAGATGGAAAGCCACAACCACCCCAGCTACATTGAACCTTATCAAGGCGCGGCGACTGGCGTTGGCGGCATCCTGCGCGACGTGTTCACCATGGGCGCGCGCCCCGTTGCCAACATGAATGCGCTGCGCTTTGGCCGCCCCGACCATCCGAAGATGAAGTCGCTGGTCAAGGGCGTGGTCGCGGGCATCGGTGGCTATGGCAACTGCGTTGGCGTGCCGACCGTGGGCGGGGAAACCAACTTCCACCCGGCCTATGACGGCAACGTCCTGGTCAATGCGATGACCGTGGGCGTCGCCGATACCGACAAGATCTTCTATTCCGCCGCCACCGGCATCGGCAATCCGATCGTCTATGTCGGCTCCAAGACCGGGCGCGACGGGATCCACGGCGCGACCATGGCCAGCGCCGACTTCGACGAAAAGAGCGAGGAAAAGCGCCCGACCGTGCAGGTCGGCGATCCCTTCACCGAAAAGCTGCTGATCGAAGCCTGCCTCGAGCTGATGGCGACCGACGCGATCGTCGCGATCCAGGACATGGGCGCGGCGGGGCTGACCTCCAGCTCGGTCGAAATGGCGACCAACGGCAAGGCCGGGATCATTCTCGACATGGACAAGGTGCCATGCCGCGAAGAAGGCATGACCCCTTACGAAATGATGCTGAGCGAAAGCCAGGAGCGGATGCTCATGGTGCTGAAGCCCGGCAAGGAAGCCATGGCCGAAGCCATCTTCCGCAAGTGGGAACTGGACTTTGCCGTGATCGGTGAAGTGACCGACACCGGCCACATGGTCCTGACCTGGAAGGGTGAGACCGTCTGCGACATCCCGCTGGCACCGCTGGCAGAAGATGCCCCGCTCTATGACCGTCCGGCCCTCAGCCTGCAGGAATACAAGGCCTGGGCCAAGGTCAAGCCGCTGGGCGAGGTGCCGGAAAGCGCGGATCTGGGAGCAGACCTGCTCAAGCTGATGGCTTGCCCGGATCTGGCCAATCGCCGCTGGATTTTCGAACAGTATGACAGCCAGGTCGGCGCCGACACCCTGCAAAAGAGCGGCGGCGATGCGGCGGTCGTGCGTATTCACGGCACCCGCAAGGCGCTGGCGATCAGCACCGATTGCAGCCCGCGCTATTGCTATGCCGACCCCTATGAAGGCGGCAAGCAGGCCGTGGCCGAAACCTATCGCAA
>CAZLPK010000066.1:0-9420 GCA_964561375.1 uncultured Novosphingobium sp. | reverse complement strand
CGGCGTTGCCAAGGAATTCAACACCATCGCAGTCGACGATGGCATCGCCATGGGCCACGATGGCATGCTCTATTCGCTGCCCAGCCGCGACCTGATTGCCGACAGCGTCGAATACATGGTCAACGCCCACTGTGCCGACGCGATGGTCTGCATCTCGAACTGCGACAAGATCACGCCTGGCATGCTGATGGCTGCGATGCGGATCAACATTCCGGTCGTTTTCGTTTCAGGCGGTCCGATGGAAGCGGGCAAGGTCGTGCTGCGCGGCAAGGAAGTGGCGCTCGATCTGGTCGATGCCATGGTTGCCGCAGCTGACGACAATTATTCAGACGAAGAAGTCCAGACGATCGAACGCTCGGCCTGTCCGACCTGCGGTTCGTGCTCGGGCATGTTCACTGCCAATTCGATGAACTGCCTGACCGAAGCGCTGGGCCTGTCGCTGCCGGGCAATGGCTCGGTGCTGGCCACCCATGCCGACCGCAAGGAACTGTTCCTTCAGGCGGGCCGCCTCGCCGTGGAACTGTGCAAGCGTTACTATGAGCAGGACGATGCCAGCGTCCTGCCGCGCTCGATCGGCAGCTTCAAGGCGTTTGAAAACGCGGTCTGCCTCGACATTGCGATGGGCGGGTCGACCAATACGGTCCTCCACTTGCTCGCCGCCGCGCATGAAGCGGAAGTGCCGTTCACCATGCAGGACATCGACCGGCTGAGCCGCAAGGTGCCGTGCCTGTCTAAGGTCGCACCGGCCAAGGCCGACGTCCACATGGAAGACGTCCACCGTGCTGGCGGGATCATGGCGATCCTCGGCGAGCTCGACCGCGCTGGCCTGCTCCACACTGACGTGCCGACCGTGCACAGCCCGACGCTGGGCGATGCGCTCAATCAGTGGGACGTTGTCCGCACCACGGACGAAAAGGTTCACACCTTCTTCCGCGCGGCACCGGGCGGCGTGCCGACCCAGACCGCGTTCAGCCAGGACCGTCGCTGGAGCGAACTGGACCTTGACCGTGAAAGCGGCGTGATCCGGTCGAAGGAACATGCCTTCAGCCAGGATGGCGGTCTTGCCGTGCTCTATGGCAATATCGCCCGCGATGGCTGCATCGTGAAGACGGCGGGCGTGGATGAAAGCATCCTGAAATTCACCGGCCCGGCCAAGGTTTATGAAAGCCAGGACGCCGCCGTGACCGCCATTCTGACCGGTCAGGTCGTGGCTGGTGACGTGGTGGTTATCCGCTATGAAGGGCCGAAGGGCGGACCGGGCATGCAGGAAATGCTTTACCCGACCAGCTACCTCAAGTCGAAGGGGCTGGGTGCGGCCTGCGCCCTGCTGACTGACGGGCGCTTCTCGGGCGGGACTTCCGGCCTGTCGATCGGCCATGCCTCGCCCGAAGCGGCGGAAGGCGGCGCGATCGGTCTGGTTGAAACCGGCGACATGATCGAAATCGACATTCCTGGCCGCACGATCAATCTGGCGATCAGCGATGCCGAACTCGAACGCCGCCGCGCGGTTCAGGAAGAGAAGGGCTGGCACCCGGCCCAGCCGCGCAAGCGTGCGATCAGCCCGGCGCTGCAGGCCTATGCCGCGATGACGACCAGCGCCGCGCGCGGTGCAGTGCGCGACGTGTCGCAAATCACCCGCAAGCAGGGCTGATGCCTGCGGCCCGCGATCAGGTCCTGACTGCGGCGCAAATGCGCGCCGCAGAACAGGTGCTGATCGCGGGCGGCATCAGCGTGATTGAACTGATGCAGCGCGCCGGGCATGGCGCGGCGGAATGGGTGTGGCGCGTGTCCGGTGGGCGCAGCGTCACGGTGCTGACCGGCCCCGGCAACAACGGCGGCGATGGTTGGGTCATTGCCGAGGCGCTTCGCCAGCGCGCCGTGGACGTGGCGGTTATCCCCGCGGCTGAACCGGCAACTAATGCGGCCCGCGATGCACGGGCGCGGTATGACGGGATCGTGCTTTCACCCGATGCAGGCCGGGAGGGCGAAGTGCTGGTCGATTGCCTGTTCGGCACCGGCCTGACTCGTGCGCTTGGCGGCGATCATCTGGCGCTGCTCAACCGGCTGGCGGCTTTGCACCACAAGCGCATTGCCATTGACTTGCCGAGCGGAGTGGAGAGCGATCTGGGCCAGCCGCTCAATCCGGGCTTGCCGAGCTATAACCTGACGCTTGCGCTTGGCGGGTGGAAACCGGCTCATTTCCTCATGCCTGCTGCCGCGCAGATGGGCGAACTGCGGCTGGTCGACATCGGAATTGAGACCTGTGCAGGTGCCGCGCAGACCGTGACTCGTCCGCAGCTTTTCGTGCCAGCCACTGATGCCCACAAATATACCCGGGGTCTGCTGGGCGTTGTAGCCGGAGCCATGCCCGGAGCGGCGCTGCTGTCTGCCAAGGCGGCGCAAGGGGCCGGGGCTGGCTATGTGAAGCTGTTTGGCCCTGCGCCCGCCGGTGTTTCCGCTGATCTGGTCGTGGAAGGCGAACCCCTGGCCGAGGCGCTGAGCGATCACCGCATCGGCGCGTTGCTAGTCGGGCCGGGGCTGGGACGCGGGGGTGAGGCGCTGGAGCGGCTGGCAGTTGTCCTGTCTGAACAGCGGCTTGCCGTGCTCGATGCCGACGCGCTGGTTCTGCTCGGGCCGCGCCTGCTGGCCGAGCACAAGGCCCCGCTGATTGCCACGCCGCATGATGGTGAGCTGTTCGCGCTGGAGCGGGCTTTCGATCTCGACGGAGCGGGCGGCAAGGCACAGCGTGCGCTCGCCTTGGCGGCTGCGTCGGGAATGGTTGTCGTGGCCAAGGGGCCGGATAGCCTGATTGCAGCGCCGGACGGCCGGCTGGCCTATGCTGCGCGCGGATCAAGCTGGCTCTCGACTGCAGGCACCGGTGATGTGCTGGCCGGCACCATTGCCAGCCGCCTTGCTTGCGGAGAGGAAGCCTTTGCTGCGGCTTGTCAGGGCCTGTGGCTCCACAGCGAGGCAGCGCGGCTGGCCGGGGCGGCGTTCAGTGCCGCAGAGCTGGCGGCGCAGGTCCGCCACGCTTTCGCCGCCTGCATCGGCTGAGCCTTCGACAAGCGCGACCCGTGCGGTTAAGGGGGCGCGATGAGCAGCGAAGAAATCATCCGTATTGCCGCCAAGGGTGACGGCGTAACCGCATCGGGCCGGTTCGCCTGGGGTGCGGCACCTGGCGACCTGCTGCTGGAAGATGGTACGATCCAGCCTGGACCACACCACGTTACCCCGCCGTGCCGCCATTTCGGGCGCTGCGGCGGCTGCCAGCTGCAACAGCTGGACGAAGAAACGCTGGCCCAGTTTGTTGAGGCGCGGGTCAGCAATGCCTCCAACGCGCATGAACTGGGCGCACAAGTGATAATGCCGCCGCACCTCTCGCTGCCGGGCAGCCGCCGCCGCGCCTCGCTGCGTGCGGAAAGTTCGCAGGGGCGGGTGGTGATCGGCTACCGCGAGGCCGCTTCGCACCGGCTGGTCGAACTGGCTGAGTGTCCGGTGCTGCGGCCTGAACTTGTCGCCGTGCTGGGTCCGCTGCGCAAACTGCTGATTGCGCTGGGTCAGGGGCAGTCAGCTGGTCGCGGCAAGAGGGGCAAGCATACCCACGCCCGCATGGCGGCGGATATTGAGCTGACCGTGGTCGATCAGGGTGTGGATCTCGGCATCAAGGGGCTGAGCGCCGAGGGCCTCGCCCTGACCGAGGCGATGCTGTATTTCGCCAAGGGACAAGGGCTGGCGCGGCTGACGCTGGATAGCGGCTATGGCCCGGATACGGTGTGGGAGCCGGAGCCGGTGACGATTACCCTTTCCGGTGTGGCCGTGCCGTTCCCTTCAGGCAGCTTCCTGCAAGCGACCGAGGATGGTGAGGCCGCGCTGGTCGCCGCCGCGCGGGAGTGGCTGGCGGATTGCAGCACGGTGGCCGATCTGTTTTCCGGGCTTGGCACCTTTGCCTTTGCTCTGGCCGGTGCCGAAACCAAGGTGTTGGCGGCTGAGGCAGCGCGCGACGCGCATCTTGCCTGCAAGGCCGCCGCAGGCGTGTCGGGCCGTCCGGTCCATGCGCTGCACCGCGACCTGTTCCGCAATCCGTTGCTGGCAGAGGAGCTGAGCCGCTTTGCGGCGATCCTGCTCGATCCACCCCGTGCGGGTGCGCGCGAACAGGTGGAGCGAATTGCCGAAAGCACGGTGCGCCGGGTGGTCTATATCAGCTGCAATCCTTCCAGCTGGGCGCGTGATGCGGCTCTGCTGATCGACGCCGGGTTTGAACTGAAGGAATTGCGCCCGGTCGGCCAGTTCCGCTGGTCCACCCATGTCGAACTGGCCAGCCTGTTCGTTCGGTAGGTGAGCCATAGCAAAGGGGGCCGGTGTTGCCACCAGCCCCTCGTTCGCCTGCCATGATCCCGGGCAATTTGGGCGATGCCGGTTTCCGAAGATCCGGCATCGTCGCCCGGCATCCTTGCCGGCGTCCGGTCCCGTCAGGCGTCCGGAACTGCCCGAAGGCGTTCCAGACAACCTGGCGGTTCCGTGACTGCAACTTCCGCTTTGCCGTTCCGGGCTTTCCGTGTGCAACGCGTGAAGCGCCGCTTTCCTTCTGCCCGTTCCGACCGCCGGTGAAGCAGCCTTCTGACTGCAGTTCGCTGGCTTTCTCTGCGGTTCGCCGGACTTGGACCAAGGCCCTTGTCGAGGCGTGTTTTCCGATCAAGCTGCGGTACTGAAGTTAGATCGTGGCGGTCCGTTTTCCCTTGTTAATTCAGCGGTTTCCCGCTTCCTTTTCAAGTTCGATGTCACCGTCTCGATGACTTGAAGCTGCGCCTCAATTTTGAGTCGCACAAGCGCGCGCAGGCAAACTTATCCACAGGACGCCATTTTGGCTGTGGATAAGTGGTCCTACGTAGTGGACAGAATCGATGACCGTCGTCAGAGGGAGCAGCTTTTCTCAGCAATCGTGCTGAGCCAACAACCGCAAGCGTTTATCGGTCTCTTTGCGCCAGAAGGCGCAACCGGAGTGCGTTCAGCTTGATGAAGCCAGCCGCGTCCTTCTGGTCATAGGCACCGGCATCGTCTTCAAACGTCACATGACGTTCGGAATAGAGCGAGTTCGGGCTCTTGCGGCCGACGACCATGGCATTGCCCTTGTAGAGCTTGAGCCGGACCGTGCCGGAAACCTTTTCCTGGCTAAGGTCGATTGCCGCCTGGAGCATTTCGCGTTCCGGTGCGAACCAGAAGCCGTTGTAGATCAACTCGGCATACTTCGGCATCAGCTCATCCTTCAGATGGGCTGCGCCGCGATCCAGCGTGATCTGTTCGATGCCGCGATGAGCGCGGGCATAGATTTCGCCGCCGGGGGTTTCGTACATGCCGCGGCTCTTCATGCCGACGAAGCGGTTTTCGACTAGGTCGAGCCGGCCGATGCCATGCTTGCGGCCCATATCGTTGAGCGCGGCCAGCAGGGTGGCCGGGCTCATCGCCACGCCGTTGAGGGCAACACCGTCGCCGCGTTCAAAGTCGATGGTGATGTATTCCGGCTGGTCCGGTGCGTTTTCCGGATTGTCAGTGCGCGAATAGACGTAGTCCGGGGTTTCTTCCCACGGATCTTCCAGCACCTTGCCTTCGGACGAGGTGTGGAGAAGGTTGGCGTCGGTGGAGAAGGGGCTTTCGCCGCGCTTGTCCTTCGGCACCGGAATCTGATGCTTTTCGGCCCAGTCGATCAGCGCGGTGCGGCTGGTCAGATCCCATTCGCGCCACGGTGCGATCACCTTGATGTTGGGATCAAGCGCATAGGCCGACAGTTCGAAGCGGACCTGATCGTTGCCCTTGCCGGTCGCACCGTGAGCGACGGCATCGGCGCCGGTTTCATGTGCGATTTCGATCAGGCGCTTAGAAATCAGCGGACGGGCGATCGAGGTGCCCAGCAGATAGTCGCCTTCGTAGCGGGCATTGGCGCGCATCATCGGGAAGACGAAATCGCGCACGAACTCTTCGCGCAGGTCGTCGATGTAGATGTTTTCGTCAGGCAGACCCATCAGCTTGGCCTTGGCCCGTGCGGGTTCCAGTTCCTCACCCTGACCGAGGTCGGCGGTGAAAGTCACCACTTCGCAGTTGTAGGTGACCTGCAGCCACTTGAGGATAACCGAGGTATCGAGACCGCCCGAATAGGCGAGTACGACTTTCTTGATATCGGACATGGCTGGTCGACTCCGCGCAGAAAAGGTGCGGGGCGCGGCTAGCAGGCAGGGGGCAGGGGCGCAACCGCTACTCGGCGGCTTTTCCTTCCAGATGCCATTCCGGGGCCTGATCCAGCGCGGAGAGACGGGCGGCTTCGGCGCTGATGTAGTCGCGGGTCATCGGCACGGCGCTGCGGCGTTTTACGCTCTGGATATGGAAATTGACCATGCCGCCATGGCGAAAGCTTTGTTCCGCTCCCGCCAGATAGAATTGCCACATGCGGAACAGGCGCGCGTCATAAAGCGCGGTGATTTCTGCCTCGTGCAGGCAAGTGCGGCGATACCATTCGGCTAGGGTGCGAGCATAATGATAGCGCAGCACTTCGATATCGGCCACTTCCCAGCCGGTCCTTTCACAGGCGGAGACCAGCTCGCTCATCGCCGGGATATAGCCGCCCGGGAAAATGTACTTGCGTGTCCACTTGTCGGTCGTGCCGGGGCCATTGGTGCGGCCGATCGTGTGGGTCAGCATGATCCCGTCAGGATCGAGCAGCTCGTTGGTCTTGGCGAAGTATTCCGGCAAGTGCGGCGCGCCGACGTGTTCGATCATGCCAACGCTGGTGATCCGGTCAAAAGTGCCGCTGACGTCGCGGTAGTCGATCAGCTGGAACTTTACCCTGTCTGCCACTCCGGCAGCGACCGCGCGTTCGTTGGCAAAGCGGACCTGATCCGGGGCGAGGGATACCCCCAGCACTTCGACGCCAAAGTGGCGGTTGAGATAGAGGCCCAGCCCGCCCCAGCCGCAGCCGATATCCAGCACGCGCATTCCGGGCTGAAGCCACAGCTTGGCGGCGATCAGGGCCTTCTTGTCAAGCTGCGCGCGTTCCAGCGAATTGGCCGGGTCCTTGAAATAGGCCATGGTATATTGCCGGTCCTCGTCGAGGAACAGCTCGTAGAACTGGCGTGTCAGGTCATAGTGGTGGGTGACGTTCTTGCTCGCCTTGGGGCGCAGGTTGATCTGGTCGGCCTTGGCAAAGATCCAGTCGACACCGCGTTTGACCGGATTGGGCGCGCCGATCCCGCCGTTGCGGTTGGCGTTCATCATCACCAGCAGCACCATGTCGCGGATGTCGTGCGGTGGTTCCACGATCAGGCGGCCATCCATATAGGCCTCGCCTGCACCGACCCGGGGGTCTTTGGCGATATGCATCGCCGCGCCTTTGTCTGTCAGGCGGATGGTAACGGGATCAGCAGTGGGATCGCCATAGCGATGTTCGGTCCCGTCGTGATCGAGGACCCGAAGCTGACCCTGATGGATCAGCGCACGAAGCATCTTGTCCAGTAGCCACATGGGGAGAGACTATGCCTTCCCCCACCGCAGGCAAGTATAATTAGCCGCACCTATCGCCTTGACGAAGGAATACTCTAAATGTAGGCACAAAGCGTGAACAATGGCTTGTCTCTGCGGGTATTCAACCGGCTTTTCCCGGACGAAGCGAGTGCGCGCCAGTGGTTCGAGCAAGCGCGCTGGCCGCATGGCCCTACCTGTCCAACCTGCAGCAGCGTCGCCCAATCGCGCTGGTTAAAGATGGCAAGCCGGTGGGAGTGCCGGAGGTGCGATCGCCAGTTCACAGTCACGGCCGGGACGCCAATGCGCCGCAGGCTGCTTTACCGTGTTCTCACGGCGCCGGCCTGATGCCGCGCAAGAAGCCGGAGCATCCGCCCGTTCACCGCACGGACCTGCTGCGCTCCAACCTGACCGCGCAAAAAGCGCAGGCAGTCATGGAACTGCTGCGCGCATGGCGGCGCGGTGCTGTCCTGCTCGGCCGCGAGCAGTGGCGGCTGTTTTTCGAGAGTGGACACTTCGATCAAAACCACGACATCGACAAGGTGAGCTTCGCTACCGTGATTGGTGCGGCCAACCGCGTCCAGATGTGCCGCTACCAGGTGGTCGGCCAGCTGCAAGGCTGGATCAGCAACCGCCAGAACGCGTTTCGGGATGTCGTGCAGGGCTCCCGTCTCGCACCCGGCACATGCTCCACAGCATCAACCGTCGCCGTGGGTGGTTCCGGCGCGGTGAGTTGCGCATGGCCGATGGCAGCGTGATCCCGCCAGAGATCCGCAAGCTTGCCCGGACCATCATGCGCCGGGTCATGGCCGGGCATCGCCGCCCCGACTTGCAGCGGATCTCGATACGCCTTGACGCCCGCGCCGGCGCGCTGGGCAAGCCGGTTAAAGCGGACCAGCGCGGCAAAGTCGGATGGTGGGTCCACCTTTCCACCATGACCCGGGGCCGGACGATCGTGATCCCGCTGCTGACCTATGCCTATCATGATCAGCGCGGGGGCAAGGTCGCAAATGGCGTTCAGGTCAACGAACGCGGCGGCGTGCTTACTTTCGGTGTGGTCACCGACATGGGCGAGCCATTTGCCAGGAGCCGGGCCGAGTATGATGGCAGCGGTATCGTCGCCTTGGACTTTGGCCTGTCGACGCTGTTCGCGTCCAGCGAGGGCCAGCTGCTCGGGCAAGGCTGGCTGGTGCGGCTCAAGCGCTATGACCGCCTGCTCTCATCAATTGCAGCCGGCCAGCAGCGGGCAGGCCGCAAACCTCGCGCCAGCAAGCGTTACCGCGCGCTGGTCGAGGACGTGCGCGGCTTCCTGCGGACCGAGATCGGACGGATCCTCAACCGCCTTGTCGCGCAAGGCCGGCCTGCCGAGCTGGTGCTTGAGCGGCTCGACTTTCGCAATCCGGGCCTGACGCGGCGCTTGAACGCCATCCTGCGCAACTGCGGGCGCTCGATCATCAGGGCCAAGCTCCAGGACCTCTCCGACCGGTTCGGGATTACCGTCACCGAGGTAAACCCGGCTTACACAAGCCAGACCTGCTCTTGTTGTGGCTATCTCGACAAGCGCAATCGCCGCACCCAGCAGGCCTTCAGCTGCCTGTGGTGCGGCCACACCATGCACGCCGACCTCAATGCGGCAGCCAACGTCGGGGCGCCGTGCGCGTCCCCATGGCTGGCTGTTCCAGAGCAAGGCGGCGATCCTTGCCGAACTCGTGCGCGGGTTCGGGGAGCGAAAGGTCACAGGCTTACGCCGTGGCCGAACGGGGGACCAGGGAGCCTCCGCCGACCCGCGCCTGACCAACCCCTACTTTCGGTGGGGCACGATCAGCCGCGGTGAGGTCTGCCGGCAGCCGCAAGGCTGCCAAATCGCGAGAACTACAAGCCCTTGTGGCTTCCTGAGTTAAGGCGATAAGTCCC
>CAZLPK010000065.1:0-10187 GCA_964561375.1 uncultured Novosphingobium sp. | reverse complement strand
GAATATTTCCGCATCCCGCGCGACGTGCTGGTGATCTGCCTGGGCAAGAGCACCTATGCCCGCTGCGGCATCATCGTGAACGTCACCCCGCTGGAACCGGAATGGGAAGGCCACGTGACGCTGGAATTTTCCAACACCACGCCGCTCCCGGCCAAGATCTATGCCAACGAAGGCGCCTGCCAGTTCCTGTTCCTGAAGGGCGATCAGGCCTGCGAAACCAGCTATGCCGATCGCAGCGGGAAATACATGGGCCAGCGCGGGGTTACCCTGCCAAAGCTCTGACGCTACGGCTTTCTTGATAGTCGGCATTCCGGAGCTGATCCGGGGCCAAGATGCCTTGCCTCGCTCCATTTTCTGACCCATCCTTGCGCCGAAGCGCGGTAAAAACCGCGTTCGCATGACATGCAATTGGAGAGGGATAAGACGATGCAGGCACCTTTGTTCGACCAGTGGCGGGCGCGCTCTCCGCATTATGACGAGAGCCACGAAGCGGTCTGCGATACGGTACGCGCCTTCGTCGCCCGTGAGATCACCCCCCATGTCGACAAGTGGGAAGCTGCCGGCGAACTGCCCCGCGACCTGCACCGCAAGGCCGCCGAAGCCGGCATCCTGGGCCTGAACTATCCCGAAGAATTCGGCGGCACCGGCGATGCCTTCACCCTGTTCCACGGCCTCGTCCAGACCGAAGAAATGGCCCGCCCCGGCGCTGGCGGCATCTGCGCTTCGCTGCTGACCCACGGCATCGGCCTGCCGCCGATTCTGGCCATGGGCAGCGAGGAAATGAAGCGCCGCATCGCCCCTGCCGTCCTTGCGGGCGAAAAGCTGATCTGCCTGGGCATTACCGAACCGGGCGGCGGCTCTGACGTTGCCAACCTGCGCACCAAGGCGGAGCGCAAGGGCGCGGCCTATGTGGTCAATGGCGAGAAGACCTACATCACCACCGGCATGCGGGCGGACTATGTAACCCTCGCTGTGCGCACCGGTGGGCCGGGCACTGGCGGCATTTCGCTGCTGCTGGTCGAACTGGACCGCCCCGGCGTGACCCGCACCCCGCTGGCCAAGATGGGCTGGCACGCGAGCGATACGGCGACAATCCATTTCGACAATGTCGAGGTTCCGGCCGAAAACCTGATCGGGCCAGAGAATGGCGGCTTTGCCGGGATCATGCGCAATTTCAACGGCGAGCGGCTGGGCATGAGCCAGCAGGCCAATGCCTTTGCCCGCATCTGTTTCGAAGACGCGCTGGACTGGGCCCGTCAGCGCGAAACCTTTGGCAAGCCGCTGATCACCAATCAGGTGATCCGTCACAAGCTGGCCGACATGATCCGCCGCATTCAGGCGACCCAGGCATGGATCGACCAGTGCGCGTGGAACGTGATGCAGGGCAATCCCTTCCCCGGCGATTTTGCGCTGCTCAAGGTGCAGGCGACCCAGACCATGGAATTCTGCGCGCGCGAGGCGTGCCAGATTCTGGGCGGGGCTAGCTTCATGCGCGGCAGCCGGGTGGAACGCATCTATCGCGAGGTCCGCGTCATGGCGATCGGCGGCGGCAGTGAAGAGATCATGTTCGACCTTGCGAGCAGACAGTACCGGTTCTGAAACCACCCCACGGCGTCATCCACGCGAAAGCGGGGATCGCCTACCTGTTCTAGCGAGCTTGTCGTAACGTCTGGCGAAACCCGTTTTACAACGCCCCCGGATTGTGTCCTTCTTAGGGCCAAGCCCGACACAAGATTCGGGATAATGGAGAGACCTGCATGACTGCCAAGGCAGACCGCCCTTACGATATCGTCGTCTATGGTGCGACCGGCTATACCGGCCGCCTCGTTGCCGAATACCTTGCCCATCACTATCAGGGCAAAGGCCCGAAGTGGGTCATGGCTGGCCGCTCAGCCGCCAAGCTGGCCGAAGTGCGCGACCTGATCGGTGCGCCGACCGATACCCCGCTGATTGTCGCGAATTCGGACGATCCGGCCAGCATGAAGGCACTGGTCGAAAGCACCCGCGTGGTCATCACCACCGTTGGCCCGTACCAGCTTTATGGCGAGCCGCTGCTGGCCGCCTGTGTTGCCGCCGGAACCGACTATACCGACCTCTGCGGCGAACCCGCCTGGATGCGCCAGATGGTCGACAAGTATCACGAAGCAGCCAAGGCATCGGGCGCGCGGATTTCGTTCTCGTCCGGCTTTGACTCGATCCCGTTCGATCTGGGCGTGTTCATGCTGCAAAAGGAGGCGAAGGCCCGCCACGGCAGCCCGGCCCCGCGCGTAAAGGGCCGCGTTCGCGGGATGCAGGGCACCTTCTCTGGAGGCACTGCGGCCAGCCTGACCGAAACGATGAAGGCGGTTGCCAAGAACCCCAAGCTGATCTCGATCCTGCAAAGCCCGTTCGGCCTGACCCCAGGTTTCGAAGGGCCGTCGCAGCCGCTGGGGCTGGTGCCGGAGTACGAGGAAAGCGAAGGCAAGTGGGCCGCGCCGTTCATCATGGCGACGATCAATACCAAGAACGTCCACCGCACCAATTTCCTGCTTGGCCACCCCTATGGCACCGACTTCAAGTACGACGAGATGGTGCTGACCAGCGCGGGCGAGATTGGCGAGAAGCTGGCCCATGGCATGGCCGAAATGCTGAAGAACCCGTTCGGCGCCAAACCGCCCCAGCCGGGCGAAGGCCCGACCAAGGAAGAGCGCGAGAACGGCTTTTACGACGTCCGGTTCATCGGCGAATGGCCGGACGGCAAGACGATCCGCTACAGCGTGAAGGGCCGCTATGATCCGGGCTATGGTTCGACCAGCCGGATGATTGCCGAAACCGGCATTGCCCTCCTCGATTGCAAGGCCGAAGGCGGCATTTCGCTGCCCGGTGCGCTGCTGGGTGAGGCACTGGTCAAGCGCCTGCAAGACCATGCCGAGATCACTTTCGGGGTAGAGGAATAAGAGCCAGGGAGACGGGGGCGATGACCAAGTCGCTACCGGCTCTTCCGGATGAATTCCGCACCGGCTGGCCAATCCTGCTGGCCTGTTCGGTTGCAGCTGGAACCGGGATCGTCCTCGTCTTCCTGAACTTCTCGATGTTCATCATGCCGCTGTCGCAAGACCTTGGTGTCTCGCGCGGCGATCTGGGCGCGGTCCAGGCACTGATCATTACGGCGGCGATAGGCTCACCAGTGATGGGGCGGCTGGCCGACCTGTTCGGCGTGCGGCGGGTCTATTTCGTCAGCACCCTGCTGCTAGCGACCGTGCACCTGCTGATCGCGCTTTATGCCAGCAACATCTATCACATGGGCATGGCTACGGCGGCACTAGGCTTTCTGGGCGTCGGCACTTCATCCGTAGTCATGACCCGCCCCATCAATGCGCATTTCCGTGAACATCGCGGCAAGGCGCTGGGCCTGATGGCCGTGGGCGTTTCAGTCGTCAGCATGATTGCCCCGCCCGTGCTACAATGGGTGCTGGAAACGTGGAACTGGCGCGCGGGTTTTCTTGCCATCGGCGCAGCATCGCTGTTGATCGGCCTGCCTGTTGCCGCGCTGCTTTTGCCTGATAGCGGCCGCGCCGGAAGCGGCATCGGCGCGGCAGAAGAAATCGCGCCGACAGACCGCCGTTTCCTGCGCGAGCGCGACTTCTGGCTGCTCACCCTTTCCCTGATTTTCATGAGCCTCGCCACGGCGGGAACGATCAGCCAGCTGGCCCCAATGATCCAGGACGAAGGGCTGGATGCCTCGGTCGCGGCGCTGGCCCTGTCCTTCTTTGCTGCCGGGCAATTTGTCGGCAGGCTGGGCGGGGGCTGGCTGCTTGACCGGTTCGAGCCGCGCCGGGTGTCTTTTGCCCTGACGCTCGCCCCGGCTATCGGCTTCATCATCCTGCTCAGCACTTCGGGCTTTGTCGCGGCGGCCCTGCTGGCAGCCGCAATCATCGGGCTGCAACAGGGGGCGGAGCTGGACATCTTTTCCTATTTCGTCGGCCGCCGGTTCGATGTCGCCCGCTATGGCACGATCTATGGCGCGCTGGTCGGCCTCGGCTGGATCGGGAACGTCGCCGGGCTGCTGGGCATGGGCAAGATCTATGACCTGTTCGGCACCTACGCCCCGGGGCAGGTGCTAGGCATTGCCGCACTGGTCATTTCCGCTGGGCTGGTCCTGCTGGTGCGCCTGCCTGAACCCACGAAAGAGCAACCCGCATGACCGAACAGGCCGCCGAGAGCGAATGGAAAGTAGGCTGGCGCATCGTCAGCAGCATGGCGATTGCCAACGGCACCGGCATCGCGCTGATGTTCTACACCTTCTCGATGTTTCTGATCCCGATTGCCGAGGAACTGAAACTTTCCCGCGGTGAAATCGGGCTGGTCCAGGCCCTGATCATTACCGCCGCCATCGGCGCACCCCTGCTTGGCCGCATGGCCGATACCGTGGGTTTCCGCCCGGTCTTCATCGGCGCAACCCTGTCACTCACCGTGATTCAGGTGGCCCTTGCCATGCTGGTGAGCGACATGACTGGCCTTGCCGTTGCCATCGCCCTGTCCGGCCTGATCGGCGGCGGCGCGACTGCGGTCTTGCTGACCCGCCCGATCAGCGCCCATTTCCGCCAGCATCGGGGCAAGGCGCTGGGGCTGGTCGCAGCCGGATCATCGCTATCGACCATTTTCATTCCGCCGATCCTGCACGCGGTAATTGCCGATGATGGCTGGCGCACGGGCTTTGTCGCGCTCGCCCTGATCGCCTCGGTGGTTGGGCTACCGCTGGTCCTGGCCCTGCTGCCGCGCAATGCTGCCGTGGCCCGCTCTGGCCCGATTGCCAGCGGGATCGGGGCAGAGCGGCCTTCGTTTCTGAAGCAGCGCGATTTCTGGCTGCTGGTGGGTGCCAATGTGCTTGCTACATTAAGCATCTCGGGCACGATCAGCCAGCTTTCCCCGATGATTCAGGACGAGCGCCTGACCGCTGCGACGGCTGCCATCGGCCTGTCGCTGTTCGCGGCGGGGCAGTTCGCGGGCAAGCTGTTCGGCGGCTGGGCGCTCGACCGGTTCGAGCCGCGCCGGGTGGCCGTGGTGATGACCGTGCTGCCCGCCACCGGCTTCCTGATCTTCCTGGGTGACACCGGCCTGACCTGGCCGATCCTGCTGGCCTGCGTGATGATCGGGGTCTTGCAGGGGGCAGAGGTCGATATCTTCGCCTACTTCATCGCCCGCCGCTTCGACATTGCGCAATACGGTACGATCTTTGGCGCACTGCACGGCTTTGGCTGGATCGGCACCGCAGTCGGCATCACCGCTTTCGGTTTCACCTTCGACCTGTTCGGTAGTTACGCCCCGATCCAGGCGGGCGCAGTGGTCCTGCTGGCGCTATCGACTTTCCTGTTCCTGCCAATCCGCCTACGCGACAGTTAGAGTTGGCGCGCCGTCTGCTCGGCAGTAGCCAGTGCGCGGTCTTGCGGCACGCCCAGACCCGTCAGGCCCAGCACCAGCATTTCGCGTAAGCGCTCCGCCGCATCGCCGCGCGACAGGTCACGCTCAATCGTGTTGAGCTGCATGATCTGGCACAGGCCAAGCCAGAACCGCACACCACTGCTCGCAGCTTCGGGCCGGGCAAAACCAGCCGCCGACAGCGCTTCGATGTCGGCGCGAATTCCCTGGTTCAGGCGGTGGTTCAGTCCGGTCGAAAGCTCCAGCCCGCGCAGCATGACGATGCAGCGCTTGCGCTCGGTCAGGGCAAATTCCAGCGCGACGCGCATCCCGCCCGCCAGACGCGCCACCGGATCGCTCACACCGTCATTTGCGGCAGTTACCAGCAGTTCCAGCTCTTTGCGCACCGTCGCGCCTAGTTCTGCCGCAAAGCCAGCCTTGTCGGTGAAGTGGTTGAAGAAGCTGCCCTTGGCCACGCCGGCGCGGGCAACAATGTCATCGATGGCGATCGCGTCGATCGGTCGTTCTGCCAGCAGTTCGAAACCCGCCGCAAGCAGCGCGCCGCGGGTGCGGGCGGCACGGGGGCTAAGCTGGACTTCCGGGCTGGTCATGGCGAACCCTTAGCGCACTTGACCGCTTGGTCAATTCCCTGTACTTGACCGTTTAGTCAAAAAGAATCACCAGGAGAGGGCACGTCATGAGCGTAATCCGCATCGAAGACATCGCCCACGTGCGCTATGCCGCGCCGGACCTGCAGGCGATGCGCCAATTCCTCGAAGATTTCGGCATGGAAGTGTTCGAACAGGACGGTCGCCTCTATGGCAAGGGCAGCGATGGCCGCCCCTTCGTCCATGTCACTGAACCGGGTGAAGCAAGGTTTGTGGCCGTCGGCTTTCGTGCGGACGGCATTGCCGATCTGGAATTGCTTGCCGCGCATGAAGGCGTGTCGGTCGAACCGCTGAACGAACCGGGCGGCGGCAGGATCGTCCGCCTGACCGATCCCGATGGCTATGCAGTGGAAGTGATCGCCGGACAGCAGAACGACCCGCCGCGCCCGGACCTGCCCGACCAGCTGTTCAACACCGCATCGGCCAAGCCGCGCTTTCGCCAGATGGTCCGACTGAATCCCGCTCCGTCCCATGTCCGCCGCATCGGCCACGCCGTGCTGAAGGTCAGCGACTTTCGCCGGTCCGAAAAGTGGTACAAGGACCGCTTCGGCTTCCTAACTTCAGATGAAGTGGAAGCGGCCAAGGACGTGCCACTGGGCGCCTTCATGCGCTGCGACCGGGGGGACAAGCCCGCCGACCACCACACCCTGTTTCTTGCCCAGCTGCCTGGCCAGCTTGGTATCCTTCACGCCGCTTTCGAAGTGGCGAACCTCGATGACCTGATGCTGGGCCACCAGCACCTCAAGGCCAAGAAACGCGAAGCCGCCTGGGGCGTGGGCCGCCATATCATGGGTAGCCAGGTGTTTGACTATTGGAAGGACCCGTTCGGCAACGAGCTGGAGCACTGGACCGATGGAGACCTGTTTACCGCTGTCGATCCGCCGCAAAAGCTGCCGATGAGCGCGCTTCTGGCCGTGCAATGGGGCAGCCCGCACCCGATGTTTGCCGGCAAGATCGCTCCGCCGCCCGGCCTGATCTCATTCGTCACCGCGTTGCAGCTTCGCCTCAAGCGCCTGTTTCGCCGCAACCCCAAAGGAACCCCCGCATGAAGCTCTGCACCTATACCGCCAATGGCCAGACCCGCACTGGCATCGTCGTTGACGGCAGCGTGATCGACACCGGCGTTCCCGGCACGATGATCGACCTGATCCGTGACTGGGACCAGCTGAAGCCGCAGCTGGAGGCTAAGGCCGCAGCGGGTGGCGGGGTGCCGCTCGCCTCGGTCAAGCTGGAGGCCCCGGTGCAGCGCCCGGGCAAGATCTTTGCGATCGGCCTGAACTATGCCGACCATATCGAAGAGTCGAAAGCCGCCACTCCGGAAAAGCAGGTGTGGTTCACCAAGGCACAGACCAGCGTCAACGCCCCCTACGATCCGATCCTGATCGCGCGCGGTGCCTTCACCAACGATTACGAGGCAGAGATGGTCGCCGTGATCGGCAAGGGCGGCAAGCACATTTCCGCCGCAGACGCGTCCGCCGCAATCTTTGGCTATTGCGTTGGCAACGACGTGACCGAGCGTTTGGCCCAGCATTCGACCCCGCAGTGGTCCTTCGGCAAGAGCTTTGACACACACGCCCCGATGGGTCCGTGGATCGTCACGGCCGACGCACTGGGCGATCCGCACACCCTGGGCATCCGCTGCTTCGTCAATGGCGAGAAGCGTCAGGATTCGAACACCGAGCATCTGGTCTTCAACGTCTGGCAGCAGATTGAGCATCTTTCGATGGGCATGACGCTGGAGCCGGGCGACTGCCTGTTCACCGGCACGCCCGGCGGGGTCGGCGCAGCGATGGACCCGCGCCAGTTTCTGAAGGCCGGTGACGTCCTGCGCACCGAAATCGACAAGCTGGGCCACATCGAAGGCACCATGACCGCAGAGGGCTGAGCGCCATGACCCGCAAGATCATTATTGCCGCAGTCGCGGTGCTGGTGCTGCTTGTGGGCGGCCTGATGCTGAACCAGCAGCGCCTGACAGATCACGTGATCCGCCAGCGCCTGCTGGAACAGCCGGACCAGACCTTTCTCAAGAAGGACGAGCATATCCGCGTGCTGCTTTGCGGCACGGGATCTCCGGAAATAAGCGCGGCCAAGGCGCAGGCCTGCACGCTGGTCGCGGCGGGCGGCAAGGTGTTCCTGTTCGACGTCGGCGACGGCTCGGTTCGCTCGCTCGCCCATTCGAAAGTGCAGATCAACGATCTGACGCGGGTGTTCATCACCCACTTCCATTCCGATCATTTCAACGGCCTCGGCTATCTGATCAATGCAAGCTGGATCTGGGGCCGCAAGACCCCGCTGGAAGTGCAAGGCCCGGTTGGCATGCGCGAAGTGATCGACGGCCTGACCCGCGCCTATACGCTGGACGAAGGCTATCGCGCCGCCAACATGCCGCACCTCAATGCCACACGCGCGGTAGCCCGCGGAGTGGCGCTGGAAATCCATTTCCCGGAAGATCAGCGCAGTGTCCGCGTCTATGACCAGGACGGGATCACGGTCGATGCAACGCTGGTGGTCCACGATCCGGTCAAGCCGGCGCTGGGCTACACCCTGACCTACAAGGGCAAGAAGGTGTTCATCAGCGGCGATACCGAGATCAGCCCGGTCTATCTCGACGCGATGAAGGGCGCCGACCTGGTAGTGCATGAAGCCTACGCCACTCACATGGTCCGCCAGGCCATCCCGCAGATGCGGACCATCGGCCGCGACTTCGAAGCCGAAGTGATCGAGCGGACCATTCCCTATCACGCAGATACGGTCGCGCTTGCCAAGCAGGCAGAGCAGGCCGGGACCAAGCACCTCGTCCTGACCCACATGATCCCTTACCCGGACGGTTTCCTTGCCCGTCACCTCTTCGTTCAGGGGATCAGCGACCACTTCCACGGCAAGCTGACCGTCGGCGAAGACGGAATGCTCATCACCCTTTGATGCCCGATCCACGGCCCACGCAGAGGAGCCAGAAGCCATGACCCCGATTGATTGTGATGTCCTGATTGCCGGTGGCGGGCCAAGCGGCGTTACCCTGGCGATCCTGCTGGCCCAACAAGGAATTTCGGTCATCGTGGCCGAGAAGGAAGCGGAGATCTATCCGCTGCCCCGCGCCGCACACCTCGACCATGAAACCATGCGCATCCTGCAGGCCGCGGGTGTGGCTCATGCCGTGGCCGCGACCAGCCGGGTGACCGACCGCTATGACTTCCTGACCGCAGACGGGCAGATCCTGCTCCGCTTTGAAGGGACCGGACGGATGGGGCCGGGCGGCTGGCCGGGGGCCAACATGATTCATCAGCCATCGGTCGAAGCCGCCCTGCGTCAACGGTTAGCTGACCTGCCGAACGCACGGCTGGAAAGCAGCTGGGAACTGACCTCGTTCAGCGAGTACGCGGATGGCATCACTGCCCGGATCGCAACGCCAGAGGGAGAGCGGCAAGTCCGCGCCCGCTACCTCGTCGGGGCTGATGGCGCGCGCAGCCCGGTGCGCCATGCCAGCCGCATTGCGTTCGAAGATCTGAACTTTGAAGAGCCGTGGCTGGTGGTCGACGTGCTGGTCGATGATCCCTCGTGCCTGCCCGACATCAACCTGCAAATCTGCGACCCCGCCCGCCCGACCACTTGCGTGATGATGGGCGAAGGACGGCACCGCTGGGAATTCATGATCCTGCCGGGCGAAACGCCCGAACAGGTCAGCAGCGATGACTTTGTCGAGACCTTGCTGGAGCCGTGGAACGTCAAGGGTGCCGTGCGGCTGGAGCGCAAAGCGGTCTACACCTTCCGCGCCCGCATTGCCGAGCAGTGGCGTAAGGGCCGCATCCTGCTGGCCGGCGATGCCGCTCACCAGACCCCGCCGTTTGCCGGACAGGGAATGTGCTCAGGCCTGCGCGATGCAATGAACCTGGCGTGGAAACTCGGCGCGGTCCTGCGCGGCGCACCCGATGCCCTGCTGGACACCTACAAGCAGGAGCGCGGCCCCAACCTGCGCGCGACGATCGAAATGGCGGTAATGATGGGCCGCACCGTCTGCATCACCGATCCCGCCGCCGCCGCTGTGCGCAACGAACAGATGCTGGCCGCCCGCGCTGCCGGAATGTCGCCCGATGGCCATGTAGCCTATCCCCCGATCATGGAAGG
>CAZLPK010000064.1:0-10352 GCA_964561375.1 uncultured Novosphingobium sp. | reverse complement strand
TCAGCCACCAGGAAAACCTTCGCTGTCCGGTGTTAACCTGACCACGTTGCCGTGCATCGGCCGTTTCCTGCGCGAAAGTGCCCATCGCGCGGCCCGGTTCATAAGCATCTTCCAGACCGTCGAGGAACATGTGGTCATAGGCGGTATCATGGCCGATCCGCGCGCCCGAGCGGTGCTTCTTTAGCACGTAGGGCGCATTGGTCATGCTTTCCATGCCGCCTGCGATCACCAGATCGACCGTGCCAGCAGCCAGGGCTTCTGCGCCCATGATCAGGGTTTGCATGCCCGAGCCGCAGACCTTGTTGACCGTAGTTGCCTGAACCGACTTGGGCAGGCCGGCCTTGATCGTTGCCTGACGGGCAGGGGCCTGGCCCAGACCAGCGGGAAGGACGCAGCCCATGTAGACGCGGTCCACTTCCTCGCCATTTACGCCGGCGCGTTCGACCGCAGCCTTGATCGCAGTCGCGCCAAGGTCGGTGGCGCTGACGTCAGAGAAAACGCCCTGCATGCCGCCCATCGGGGTGCGGGCATAGGACAGGATGACAATCGGATCGTTGGCGGAAAGCTGGGCCATTGCACTGCAACCTTTCAGGCAGGATTAAACAATGCCCACCCGTCTAATGTTGCGGCGCAGCAATGGCAATGTTTCGCGCCTACTCCTCGCCAAAGACGAATGTGGCGTAGGCCTGAACCACGGTCTCCCAATAGGCAAGATTGTCGAGAAACAGGGCTTCCGACATCCCGCCCTCTTCCAGATCCAGATCGAATTCCAGCGCTGGATCACCTTCCTTATCAAGATAAATGCGGCCCCAGCGGTTCTCACGGGAATAGGCATTCATCGCCTCAAGGCTGGGGCTCTTTTCCGGATCAAAGGAAATGAAGAACTGCACAGAACGGCAATTTCGCTGCATATCGTCGCAGCCAAAGGGGAGAACCAGAAACTCGTACTGGTCAAGCTTTGCCTTGATATAGCGTTCACCGGCGCTGCTACCCTGTTCAGGCTGGTACCCGGCGCGCTCCATCGTCTGGGCAATCTGGTCAAGATCAGCCTCGACATTGGCGGCAAGGGCCGGGTTACTGAGCAGGACTGCCGATGCGGCGAGGATCCGAACGATAGAGCGAATTGCGACCATTTGCTTGTTCTCCAAGTCTGGTTCGGCGCTAGTGCGCGTAAGTCACTCGGAAACAATGGATTTCTGTAAATTCGGCAGACTCTTGCCTTGTTTGGCCGCTTGCGGGAAAAGACATGCAAACGAAAACGGGGAAGGATGCTGGTAATGAGTTCTGCAGAAATCGATCGGATGAGTGCTGTCCTGGCCAAGCAGCGCGCTGCCTTCACGGCGGCCATGCCAGAGCCGCTTTCGATCCGGCGTGATCGGATCGACCGGGCGATTGCCCTGCTGGTCGATCACAAGGACGCCTTTGCCAAGGCGGTTAGTGCCGACTTTGGCCATCGCAGCACCGAACAGACCCTGATGACCGATATCATGCCTTCGGTTAGTGCGCTCAAGCACGCGGGCAAGCATTTCGAGGCATGGAGCCGCGACGAAAAGCGCAAGGCGCTGTTCCCGCTCGGCCTGCTGGGGGCCAAGGCCAAGGTGGTCTATCAGCCCAAGGGCGTGGTCGGGGTGATCGCGCCGTGGAACTTTCCGATCGGCATGGTCATGGTGCCGATGGCCGGCATTCTTGCTGCCGGTAACCGCGCCATGGTCAAGCCTAGCGAATTTACCGAGCGCGTCGCAGATCTCTTTGCCGAAGTCGTGCCGCAATATTTCGCGGAAGAGGAAATGGCGGTGTTCACAGGCGGCGTCGAGGTCGGCTCGGCCTTCTCGAAGCTCGCTTTCGATCATCTGATCTTCACCGGTGCAACCAGTGTGGGCAAGCACATCATGCGTGCCGCCGCGGATAATCTAGTGCCGGTCACGCTGGAGCTGGGCGGAAAGTCGCCCACCTTCATCGGGCGCAGCGCCGACAAGGCCAAGGCCGGCCAGCGCATTGCCATGGGCAAGATGATGAACGCCGGGCAGATCTGCCTCGCTCCCGACTATCTGATGGTGGCCAAGGAGCAGGAAGGTGAAGTCATCGAAAGCGTGAAGAGCGGCGTGGCGACGATGTACCCATCGCTGCTGGCCAACGATGACTATACCTCGGTCGTGAACGGCCGGAATTACGAACGGCTGCAGGGCTATTTGGCCGATGCGAAGGAGAAGGGGGCCGAACTCATCGAAGTGAACCCGGCCGGTGAGGACTTCGCCTCGTCAAACGGGAACAAGATGCCGCTGACCATCCTGCGCAACGTCAACGATGACATGAAGGTGATGCAGGAAGAAATCTTCGGCCCGATTCTGCCGGTCATGACCTACGACTCGATTGACCAGGCGATCGACTATGTGAACGCGCATGATCGTCCGCTGGGCCTTTACTACTTCGGCAATGACAAGGCCGAGGAGGAAAAGGTTCTGACCCGGACGATTTCCGGCGGCGTGACGGTTAACGACGTTTTGTTCCACAACGCGATGGAAGACCTGCCATTTGGTGGGATCGGCCCATCCGGCATGGGCAATTACCATGGGCAGGATGGCTTCAAGACCTTCAGCCACATGCGCGCGGTCTATCGTCAACCGGGGCTGGATATCGCCGGAATGTCAGGGTTCAAGCCGCCCTATGGCAAGGCGACTCATGCCAGCCTGAACCGCGAACTGAAGAAGTAACCTTTCGCCCTTGGAATGGCGGCGGCTTCGGTCGCCGCCTTTCACATGTCTGGCGCGGCCGCTTCAGCGGTAAATTTACCGTCATTCTAGGGGAAGGCCCCCTTGCACCGCGCGCCTGCCGGGACTAGGGCGCGGCTTATCTGTTCAGCAAGGCGAGTCAGCTCTTTGGTAGATCTGTCACAATATCTGCCGATCCTGATCTTCCTCGGGATTGCATTGGCGCTTTCGGCGCTGTTCGTTTTCCTGCCCATGGGGGTGGCTCGCCTGACCGGCGCGCATAATCCCAATGCGGCCAAGGAAGCGGAATACGAATGCGGCTTCCCCGCGTTCGAGGAACCGCGCAGCCAGTTCGACGTCCGGTTCTACCTGGTCGCGATCCTATTCATCGTCTTCGATCTTGAAGCGGCCTTCCTGTTTCCCTGGGCGGTCAGCTTCCTTGATCTGGGCTGGGCTGCCTGGATCACGATGATGGTCTTTATCGGCGAGCTTGTGTTCGGCCTTGTTTACGCCTGGAAAATGGGGGCTCTGGATTGGGAATGACCGACCAACTCGACGCAATTGGCCGTCCGGTCTGGAACCGGCCTGACATTACCCCGCCTGACGCTGATTTCTTCAACAGCCTCAATGCCGAGGTGAATGACAAGGGCTTCCTCGTCACTTCGACCGAAGACCTGTTCCAATGGGCCCGGACGGGCTCTTTGTGGTGGATGACCTTCGGCCTCGCTTGCTGCGCGGTCGAAATGATCCACGTGAACATGCCGCGTTACGACATGGAACGCTTCGGCGTTGCTCCGCGCGCCTCGCCGCGCCAGTCGGACGTGATGATCGTTGCTGGTACGCTGTGCAACAAGATGGCTCCGGCCCTGCGCAAGGTCTATGACCAGATGTCGGAGCCGAAGTACGTGATCTCGATGGGCAGCTGCGCCAATGGCGGTGGCTACTATCACTACAGCTACAGCGTCGTGCGCGGCTGCGACCGGATCGTTCCGGTCGACATCTACGTGCCGGGGTGTCCGCCGACTGCGGAAGCCCTGCTGTACGGCGTGATGCAGCTGCAGCGTAAGATCCGCCGCGTGGGGACGATTGAGCGATGAGCACTGTTCTGCACTCCGCCCCGCGTTTCGCTTCGAACGACGGCGTGATCGAAACGCTGACCAAGGCACTTGGCAACAAGCTGGTCGACGCGGTTGAACAGCACGGTGAAGTCGTGCTGACCATCGCGCGCGGCGAGATCGAGAATGCGCTGCGCATTCTGCGTGACGATCACGAGTACCAGCAGCTCATGGAAATCGCCGGGGTCGACTATCCCCAGCGGGGCGAGCGCTTTGAGGTGGTTTACATGCTGCTGTCGGTGACGAAAAATCACCGCTTGCTGGTCAAGGTTACCGCCGCCGAGGATACCCCGGTGCCGACCGTAACCACGCTGTGGCCCAATGCGGGCTGGCTGGAACGCGAAGTTTTCGATCTGTACGGCGTGATCTTCGAAGGCAACAACGACCTGCGCCGCATCCTGACGGACTATGGCTTTGAAGGTCATCCGTTCCGCAAGGACTTCCCGCTGACCGGTTATGTCGAACTGCGCTACTCGCAAGAGGAAGAGCGTGTCGTCTACGAACCGGTCAAGCTGAACCAGGACCTGCGCCAGTTCGATTTCCTCAGCCCGTGGGAAGGTGCGGAATACGTGCTGCCGGGCGATGAAAAGGCAGAGGGAGCCAAGGCATGAGCTTCACTCTCGAAGAGTCGCCGACCACCGGTGACGAGGTAATCACCAATTACACCATCAACTTCGGCCCTCAGCATCCCGCCGCGCACGGCGTGCTGCGCATGGTGCTTGAGCTGGACGGTGAAATCATCGAACGCGTCGATCCGCACGTCGGCCTGCTGCATCGCGGCACCGAAAAGCTGATCGAGCACAAAACCTACCTGCAGGCGCTGCCCTACTTCGACCGGCTTGATTATTGCTCGCCGCTGGGGATGGAGCATTCCTACGTTCTGGCGGTGGAAAAGCTGCTGAACGTCGAAGTTCCGCTGCGTGGCCAGTACCTGCGCGTGCTGTTCGCCGAGTTGACCCGCATCTGCAACCACATGCTCAACATGGGTTCGCACGTGATGGACGTCGGCGCGATGACGCCGAACCTGTGGCTATTCGAAATCCGCGAAGACTGCCTCAACTTCTTCGAGCGCGCTTCGGGCGCCCGCATGCACTCGGCCTGGTTCCGTCCGGGCGGTGTGCATCAGGACGTGCCGCAGCAGCTCCTGGAAGATATCGGCCTGTGGCTAGACACGCGTCTGCCGCGCCTGTTCGAAGATGCGATGAGTCTTGTCATCGACAACCGCATCTTCAAGCAGCGCAACGTCGATATCGCCGTTGTCAGCAAGGAAGACGCGCTGGCTTGGGGCTTCTCCGGCCCGATGATCCGTGCAGCCGGCATTCCGTGGGACCTGCGCAAGGCGCAGCCTTATGACGTTTATGGCCGCATGGACTTCGAGATCCCGGTCGGTACCAATTCCGACTGCTACGACCGGTTCATGGTCCGCGTCGAGGAAGTGCGTCAGTCGGCCCGCATCATGAAGCAGTGCCTGGCGCAGATGCCCGAAGGTCCGGTGGCCAGCACCGACCGCAAGGTATTCCCGCCCAAGCGCGCGGAAATGAAGCAGTCGATGGAAAGCCTGATCCACCACTTCAAGCTCTACACCGAAGGCTTCCACGTCCCGGCCGGCGAAGTCTATGTCGCCACCGAAAGCCCCAAGGGCGAATTCGGCGTCTATCTCGTCTCGGACGGCAGCAACAAGCCGTACCGCTGCAAGATCCGCCCGACCGCCTTCAGCCATCTTCAGGCGATGGACTTCATGTGCAAGGGCCACATGCTGCCCGACGCGACCGCCATTCTTGGCGCGATCGACGTGGTGTTCGGGGAGTGTGACCGGTGAGCAAGCTTGCCATCGCCGAGGCGATGATCGCGGCCTACAATGCGCAGGACGTCGATCTCTATGTCTCGTACATGACCGCCGATGCCTGCGAGGCGAACTATCGCGGTGCCGTGGTGCGCGAAGGCAAGGAAGGGACCCGTTCGGGCCTCGCCGCTGCCTTTGCCAAATGGCCGCAGAACCATGCGAAGATCGTGGAAAAGCAGGAAATCGGCAATTACGTCCTGTTTCGCGAACACGTTACGCGCGGACCGGCTTCCGATGGTTCGGAACTGGTCGAGCCGTTCGATGTCATCGCAGTCTATAGCTTCGAGGGCGACAAGTGCTCTCGCGTGGAGTTTATCCGCTAATGGCTGATCGTTATCTTGAACCCGATAGCCCCGAACTGCGGGCGCGTTGGGGGAATTTTGCCTGGACTGCGGAAAACGCGGCCAAGGCGAAGGAAATCATCGCCCGCTATCCGGATGGTCGCCAGCGTTCGGCGGTCATGCCGCTGCTCGATCTCGCTCAGCGTCAGGTCGGTGCGGAAACCAACACGCAGGGCTGGCTGCCGATCCCGGTGATGGAATATGTCGCGGCCCAGCTCGACATGCCGATCATCCGCGTGGTCGAAGTGGCCAGCTTCTACACGATGTACAACCTGGTTCCGGTTGGCCGCTTCCACGTTCAGGTCTGCGGCACGACGCCGTGCATGCTGCGCGGTTCGGACGATATTCTTGCTGCTTGCAAAAAGCGCGGGATGGAGAAGGGCCACACCACGGCTGACGGGCTGTGGACCCTGACCGAAGTCGAATGCATGGGTAACTGCGCCTCGGCGCCGATGGTCCAGATCAACGACGACAATTTCGAAGACCTGACCGCCGAACGCCTCGACAAGGTGCTCGATGCGCTGGCCGCCGGGCAGCAACCCAAGGTCGGGACGCAAGAGCCGGGCCGCCACACGGTCGAGCCGCTGGGCGGACCAACCACGCTGACCGACATGGTCAAGGCCAACCACGATTACCGGAAGGAGTGGTAAGCCATGCTTGCTGACAAGGACCGGATCTTCACCAACCTCTACGGCTATCAGCCGTGGAACCTGAAGGCTGCCCAGGCGCGCGGCGATTGGGACAATACCAAGGCGATCCTCGAACGTGGCCGCGATGCGATCATCGAAGAGATGAAGGCCTCGGGTCTGCGTGGCCGCGGCGGTGCAGGCTTCCCGACCGGCCTGAAGTGGTCGTTCATGCCGAAGGAATCGAAGGACGGCCGTCCGAGCTTCCTCGTCATCAATGCCGACGAATCCGAGCCCGGTTCGTGCAAGGACCGCGAAATCATCCGCCACGATCCGCACAAGCTGATCGAAGGCGCGCTGGTTGCCGGTTTCGCGATGGGCGCACGCGCTGCCTACATCTACATTCGCGGCGAATATATCCGCGAAGCCGAAGTGCTCTTCGCTGCCGTGCAGGAAGCCTATGACGCGGGCCTGATTGGCAAGAACGCCTGCAAGAGCGGCTACGATTTCGACGTCTTCGTCCATCGCGGCGCTGGCGCCTACATCTGCGGTGAAGAAACCGCGATGATCGAGTCGATCGAAGGCAAGAAGGGTCAGCCCCGCCTGAAGCCGCCGTTCCCGGCAGGTGCAGGTCTTTATGGCTGCCCGACTACCGTAAACAACGTGGAATCGATCGCGGTTTCGCCCACGATCATGCGGCGCGGCGCAGCCTGGTTCTCCTCCTTCGGGCGTGAGAACAACAAGGGCACCAAGTTGTTCCAGATCAGCGGCCACGTTGAAAAGCCGTGCGTGGTTGAAGAATCCATGTCGATCCCGTTCAGCGAACTGATCGAGAAGCACTGCGGCGGCATTCGTGGCGGTTGGGACAACCTGCTGGCCGTCATTCCGGGCGGCTCCTCGGTGCCGCTGGTTCCGGCGGCGCAGATCAAGGACGCCCCGATGGACTTTGACGGTCTGCGCGAACTTGGCTCAGGCCTTGGTACCGCAGCCGTGATCGTGATGGACAAGTCGACCGACATCGTCCGTGCGATTTCCCGTCTGTCCTACTTCTACAAGCACGAAAGCTGCGGCCAGTGCACGCCATGCCGCGAAGGCACCGGCTGGATGTGGCGCGTGATGGAGCGTCTGCGCACCGGCGATGCCGACGTGGAAGAAATCGACATGCTTTGGAACGTGACCAAGCAGGTCGAAGGCCACACCATTTGTGCTCTGGGCGATGCGGCCGCATGGCCGATCCAGGGCCTGATCCGCCACTTCCGTCCTGAGATTGAACGGCGCATCGCTGAGAACGTGCGGGAGGCAGCTGAGTAATGCCAAAGGTTACCGTAGACGGCGTTGAACTCGAAGTTCCGCAGGGCGCAACCGTCCTGCAGGCCTGCGAACTTGCCGGCAAGGAAATCCCGCGCTTCTGTTATCACGAGCGCCTGTCGATTGCCGGCAACTGCCGCATGTGCCTGGTCGAGGTGAAGCCCGGACCGCCGAAGCCGCAGGCCAGCTGTGCCCTGCCGGCCACTGACGGTCAGGAAATCCGCACCGACAGCGAAATGGTCAAGAAGGCGCGGGAAGGGGTGATGGAGTTCCTCCTCATCAACCACCCGCTCGATTGCCCGATCTGCGATCAGGGCGGCGAATGCGACCTGCAGGACCAGTCGGTAGCCTATGGTCGCGGCGCTTCGCGCTATCACGAGCACAAGCGCGCCGTGACCGAGAAGTACATGGGCCCGCTGATCAAGACAGTGATGACGCGTTGCATCCAGTGCACACGCTGTGTCCGCTTCAGCGAAGAGATCGCCGGAGTCGATGAAATCGGCGCGCTCTATCGCGGCGAGAACATCCAGATCACGACCTATCTGGAGCGTGCTGCCAGCCACGAACTTTCGGCCAACGTCATCGACCTTTGCCCGGTCGGTGCGCTGACCAGCCGTCCTTACGCGTTCGAAGCGCGTCCGTGGGAACTGAAGAAGACGCTGTCGATTGACGTGTCCGACGCGGTTGGCGCGAATATCCGTGTCGACAGCCGTGGCCGCGAAGTGAAGCGCGTCCTTCCGCGCATCAACGACGATGTGAACGAGGAATGGCTGAGCGACAAGGGTCGCTTCCAGGTCGATGGCCTCGCCCGTCGCCGCCTCGACAAGCCGTACCTGCGCCGTGATGGCAAGCTGGAAGCAGTCAGCTGGGCCGATGCCTTTGCCGCCATTACCAAGATCAATCCGGGTAGCTCGGTCGCGGTTGTCGCGGGCGATCTGGTCGATTGCGAAACCATGTTCGCGGCCAAGGCTCTGGCCGGTGCGCTTGGCTCGAACCTGCTCGAAGGCCGCCAGACCGGCCTCGACTACGACTGCTCGAACCTAGCCGCCGTCAACTTCAACTCGACCCTTGCCGGGATCGAGGAAGCCGACGCGATCCTGATCGTCGGCAGCCACGTCCGCTGGGAAGCGCCGCTGGTCAACGCCCGCCTGCGCAAGGCGGCAAAGCGCGGCGCGAAGGTCTTTGTGGTCGGCCCGGAATGGGATGCGACCTATCCGGTCACCAACCTTGGCAATGACTTGGCGGTTATCGACAAGCTGCCCAAGGATGCTGATGCAGCATTCAAGGGCGCTGAGCGTCCGGCCGTGATCATCGGCGGTGCGGGGCTGGGTAAGGGCGCGCTGGACGCCTGTCTTGCTCTGGCCACCAAGTACAAGCTGGTCCGCGATGGCTGGAATGGCTTCAACGCACTCCACATGGCGGCAAGCCGCATGGGCGGCCTGATGCTGGGCTATGCGCAGAAGGGCGGCATTGCCGACCTCGTAGCAGCCAAGCCGAAGATGCTGATCTCGCTTGGCGCGGACGAGGTGGACTACGCGAAGTTCGCCGGTTCGATGATCGTCTACATCGGCCACCATGGCGACAAGGCGGCCCATGCTGCTGACGTGATCCTGCCGGCTGCGGCCTTCACCGAAAAGGCTGGCACCTACGTTAACACCGAGGGTCGCGTGCAGTTGGCTGACAAGGCCGTCTTTGCTCCGGGTGATGCCCGCGAGGACTGGACTATCCTGCGCGCCATGGCTGACGCTCTTGGCGTTTCGGTCGGGTTCAACAGCTTTGACGAACTGCGCGCTGCCATGGCTGCAGCTGTTCCGGCACTCGGCCAGGAAGGTCTGGCTGACTACGGCGCTCTACCCGCGGGTAAGGCTGGAGCTGCGGGCACGATTGAAGCCTATCCGATCAAGGACTTCTACCTGACCAACCCGATCGCTCGCGCCAGCGAGACGATGCAGCGCTGCTCGGCAGAACTGCTCCACGGGGAAAGCTTTGCGGAGGCTGCGGAATGACCCAGTTCTTCCAATCCTTTGGCCTGTCCTATGAGTGGTCGTGGTTCATTGCCACGATTGCCGGCATCCTGCTCATCGCTCTGCCGCTCATGCTGGCCGTGGCGATGATCATCTATGTCGACCGCAAGGTATGGGCTGCCATGGCTCTGCGCCGTGGTCCGAACGTGGTCGGTCCGCTCGGCCTGCTTCAGTCGTTTGCCGACGGTCTGAAGGTCTTCCTTCAGGAAACCATCATCCCGGCCGGGGCAAGCAAGGGCCTGTTCCTGCTGGCGCCGATCATCACGTTCACGGTTGCGTTGCTGGCCTGGGCGGTGATCCCGTTCAATTCCGGGGCGATCCTGGCTGATATTAACGTCGGCCTGCTTTACGTCCTCGCGATCTCGTCGCTGGGCGTTTACGGCACGG
>CAZLPK010000063.1:0-10865 GCA_964561375.1 uncultured Novosphingobium sp. | reverse complement strand
CTTTTTTCTGTCAGTAGAGAACTTTCAACGCCCCTTTCAGGCGGCGCGAGTCCACGTCGTCCTGCTTGATCGTGTATGCACTTTTCACATTGTAAGTGCCGTGCTTGCTCAGCTCCAGTGCAATTGCGACCAGGGCGAAGTGACCATCGTCATGATCGGGGTCGATCCGCTTGACGAGATAGAAGCCCGATCCATTCTTCGGATCCTGCCCGGCGTAGGTCGGGGTGCTCAAAATATCGACGATATTGGCCATGATCACACCGTGGTCGTCAGGGTGGTCTTCCGCGATGTGCGTATGGCACGCCTTGCTGACCCATACGTCGGCGGCATCCAATTCAGTGCCCAGTGCCTTGTTGATGGCATCGGCTGGCAACGGGCCAACCTTGAATGCCTTGCGCCGGGTCCTGATTGGTTTGCGATCCATCGACCTGCTCTTGCCCGGCAAGTGGTGCTTCGCAAGTCAGTAGCGCACTTTATCTGGTTTATTTTCAACAATCTATAACGCCGAAAGGTTCTCCATGTCCTTCCTGCAAACGCTGGCCGCCGCCTTCAAGGGCGGGGGATCGCGCGTGCCTTTGGCGCGCTCATTTGTTTCGCCCTGGCTCTATGCCGAGGGCAGCGCGCGGGCGCCGTTTGACTATGCCCGCGCGGTCAGGCGCGGCTATGTCGATAATCCGGTGGCCCAGCGCGCGGTGCGGCTGGTGGCCGAGGGGATCGGCGGGGCTCCGCTGGCCCCTTGCCATCCCAAGCTGGCCACGCTGGTCGGCGCGACGAGTGCCGGGCAATCGCTGCTGGAAACCCTGGCCAGCCAGTTGCTGCTGCACGGCAATGCCTATGTTCAGGTGATCAAGGACGGCGCGGGCCACCCGGCTGAACTCTATGCCCTGCGGCCCGAACGGGTCAGCGTGGTGGCCGGGGCCGATGGCTGGCCCAGCGCCTATGCCTACAAGGTGGGCGAGACGGCGATGACCATCCCGCTGCTGGATGAGGACGCATCGCCAAACCTGATCCACATCCGCTATTTCCACCCGGCGGACGATCATTATGGCGCAGGCTGTCTGGCCGCGGCCGAAGAAGCGATCCTGACCCACAATGCAGCGGCCGCGTGGAACCGGCAGTTGCTGGAAAACGCGGCGCGGCCTTCTGGCGCGCTGGTCTATGATCCGGGCGACGGGGCCAGCCTGAGCGGCGAACAGTTCGACCGGCTGCGGCAGGAACTGGCCCAGGCCTATGCCGGTCACGCCAATGCCGGACGGCCAATGCTGCTGGAAGGCGGGTTGAAATGGCAATCGCTCAGCCTTTCCCCCGCCGACATGGACTTTGCCGAACTGAAAGCGGCGGCGGCGCGCGACATTGCCCTCGCCTTTGGCGTGCCGCCGATGCTGCTCGGCCTGCCGGGTGACGCCACCTATGCCAATTACCGCGAGGCCAATCGCGCCCTGTGGCGGCTGACCCTGCTGCCGCTCGCCAGCAAATTGCTCAGCGCGCTGAGCGAAGGGCTGGAAACCTGGTTTCCCGGCGAACGGCTGGCCGTCGACCTCGACCGTATTCCGGCCCTGACCGAAGACCGCGAACGGCTCTGGGCGCAGGTCGGCGCGGCCAGCTTCCTCAGCGACGAGGAGAAGCGGGCCATGCTGGGCCTGAACACAACCCAATCAGGGAACAAATCATGAACCGTGATGAAATGGTAGCCCGCCTGGTTGCCCAGGCCGAGGATCAGGGGGCCGAACTGGTCACTCTGCGCGCGATCATCGAAGAGGCCAGCGAACTGGGTGCAGAACGCGTGCTGAGCCGCATGGGGCTGGCTGACCCCTCCGCCCATATCGACCTGTCGGAACTGCGCCAGCTGCTGCAGGCATGGCGCGATGCCAAGTCGAGCGCGTGGAAGGCGGCGCTGACCTGGCTGGTGCGGGGCGCGCTGGTCCTCTTGCTGCTGGGCATCGTGTTTCGCACTGGCGCGATCGGGCTGCTGAAATGAGGCTGGCCGGTTATGCCGCCCTGTTCGGCAAGCGCGACGCCGGACGCGACGCAATCCAGCCGGGCGCCTTCGCCCGCACTCTGGCCGAACGCAGCGAGCCGCTCCCGCTGTTCTGGCAGCACCGCCCCGATCTGCGCATCGGCTGGGTTCAGGCGGTCGGCGAAGACCGGCGCGGGCTGCGCGTCATTGCCACGCTGGACAATCCGCTGGGCGGCGCGGCGGCGGCACTGAAGCGCGGGGCCGTATCGGGCCTGTCCTTTGGCTACCGCGCCCGCAGCTTCACCCGCAGCCCGCAAGGCCGCGACCTGACCGAAATCGACCTGTTCGAAGTCAGCCTGGTCACTCACCCGATGCAGCACGGCGCACGGGTCCACCTGATCGAACCAACCGCCGCCGAGCGGCTCCCCCTCGTCTCCGTCCCCTGCGGAACGAAATCTAGAAAGGCACTCCATGGATATTGAACACACCACCGATCCGCTTGACGCCTCGTTCGATCTGGTCGCGCGGCAGGATGCGGCCGAACAGGCGCTGGCCGCCCTGCGCGGCGACGTTGATGAAGTGAAATCGCGCCTCGACAAGGTGGGCCGCGCTGCCCTGCGCCCAGCCCTGTCCGGCAATGCCGGGGAAAGCCTGGAACTGAAGGGCTTTGTCGATGGCTATCTGCGCCATGGGCGTGAAGCGGAACTGAAATCGCTGACCGGCAACGTTCTCGCCGACGGCGGCTTTGCCGTCCCGCGTGAAATTGACGCGCTGATCACGGCCCAGCTCAAGGCGATCAGCCCGATCCGCGCCATCGCGCAGGTCGTGCAGGTCGGCTCGGCCGGTTACCGCAAGCTGGTCAGCTCCAGCGGCACGGCCTCTGGCTGGGTCAGCGAAACGGCGGCCCGTCCGGAAACCGGCACGGCCAGGTTCAACGAAATCGCCCCGCCGATGGGGGAACTTTACGCCAACCCCGCCGCCAGCCAGTCGATGCTCGACGATGCCGCCTTCAATCTGGAGGAATGGCTGGCGGGTGAAATCGCCACCGAATTCGCCAAGGCGGAAGGCGCGGCCTTCATCAGCGGCAACGGCACCAACCAGCCGCGCGGCTTTCTGGCCGCGCCCACCAGTACGGCCGCAGATACCACCCGTCCATTCGGTACGCTGCAGTTCTCGGTCACCGGCAATACCGGCGGGTTTGACGCTGCGCCCGAACTGAAACTGATCGACATGGTTCATTCGCTGAAGGCAGCGCACCGCCAGGGCGCAGTCTTCGTAATGAATTCCAAGACGCTGGCCACGGTGCGCAAGTTCAAGGCTGCCGACGGCTCGTTCCTGTGGCAGCCGGGTCTCGATGGCCAGCCGGCGCGCCTGCTGGGCTATCCGGTGATCGAGGCGGAAGACATGCCCGACGTTGCCGCCAATGCCTATCCGATCGCCTTCGGCAATTTCCGCAATGGCTATCTGATTGCCGAACGCCGCGCGACGACGATCCTGCGCGATCCGTTCACCAACAAGCCCTTCGTCAACTTCTACGCGACCAAGCGGGTGGGCGGTCAGGTGCTGGATAGCGACGCGATCAAGCTGCTGCGCGTCGCGGCCTGATCCCTTGCGGGGCCGGCAACGCCGCCGGCCCCGCCCCTTTTTTCATGAAACTATCGGGAGGCCGCAATGAAGCGGGCTATCGTCACCCCTGCGGCGCTTTCGCCCGCAGCCCTGGCCGAACTGAAGGACTGGCTTGGCATTACCACCCCGGCAGACGACGCGCAGTTGGCCGCACTGCTGCGCGCCGCGCTGGACCTGTGCGAGGATTTCACTGGCATCATGCCGTTGCAGCAAGACTGCGAGGAAGTGCTGCCTCTTTTCCCCGGCTGGCAGGTGCTGCGCACCCGGCCAGTCCAGGCGATTACCGGCGTGCTGGGCATTCCGGCAGAGGGCGCACGCTTTGCCCTGCCGCTCTCCAGCTATGCCATCGATCTAGATGCGGATGGAGCAGGCCGGGTGCGGATGGGCCATGCCGGTGCAGCCGGACGGATCGCAGTGCGCTTTACCGCCGGGATTGCGCCGGACTGGGCCAGCCTGCCCGACGCCCTGCGCCACGGCGTGCTGCGCCTTGCCGCATTCCAGTATCGCCAGCGCGAGGGTGACAGCGCCGCACCTATGCCGCCCGCTGCTGTCGCGGCCCTGTGGCGGCCCTGGCGGCGGCTGCGGCTGGCATGAGCCTGCCCGCCTTTGACGCCCTTGCCACCCGTCTGATCGACCGCGCCCGCCAGCTGGGTCTGGCCGCTGCACAGCGGCGGCGCGATCCGGTGCGGGCCTGGCGGGATGCGCGGCTGGTCTGGCCGCTGTTCAACAAGGATTGAAACCCATGGAAATCCCCCTGCGCGCCGCCCTGATCGGCTGGCTGCAATCCGATCCCGCGCTTTCGGCCCAGCTGAATGCCGTGGTCGAGGAAGCACCCAGCCGCACCGCCCTGCCCTGGCTGGCCATTGCCGCCAGCGCCAGCGCCGACTGGAGCGCCAAGGACCGCACGGGGCGCGAAGTGCGCGTCGCGCTGGAACTGCACTGCCGGGGCGACCGGCCTGACAGCGCCGCAATGCTGATCGGCGCAATCGAACGGCGGATCGGCGCGCTGCCCTCCGGCCAGCCGGGGTTTCAGGTGGTGACCAGCCAGTTCCTGCGCGCCCGCGCCGAACAGCGCGGCGCAAACTCCCGCGCGATCCTGATCGAATACCGTTTCCGCCTGCTGGCGGACTGACCACAAAGGAGCATCCCATGACAGCCCAGAAAGGCAGCGCCTTCCTGCTCAAGATTTCGAACGGGGCCAGCCCAGCGACCTATCAGACGGTCGCGGGCCTGCGCACCACGCAGATGTCGATTTCCGGCGATCCGGTCGTCATCACCAGCAAGCAAAGCGGCGGCTGGCGCGAAATGCTTTCCGGTGCCGGGGTACGCTCGGTCTCGGTCAGCGCGGCCGGGATCTTCCTTGGCAGCGCCGCCGAGGCGCAGGTCCGCGCCAATGCGATGAACGGCACGCTCGACGACTATGAACTTAGCTTTGAAGACGGCGAGAAACTGCGCGGGCGCTTCCTCGTCCAGAAACTGGACTACTCCGGCGATTTCAACGGCGAGCGCAATTACACCCTGCAGCTGGAAAGCTCTGGCCCGGTGACGGGAGCATGAGCCAGCCCAACCCCTATCGCGGCGAGGCCGGGCTGGTCGTAGCAGGAACGCCGCGCCTGCTGCGCCCCAGCTTCACCGCCCTGGTCGCCGCCGAGGAGGAACTTGGCCCGCTGTTTGCACTGGTTGAGCGGGCGGGCGCAGGCCAGTTGCGCCTGAACGAGATGGCCGCCCTGTTCTGGCACTGCCTCGACAGCCGCGACGGGCTGACGCGGGAGCAGGTCGGCGATGCCGTCCTTGCCCTTGGCCTTGCCCAGGCGAGCAAGCCGCTGCGCACGCTGCTGGGCCAGATCCTGCAAGGCTGCGCCGAAGCCAGCGCATGAGCGGGCAATTCGGCCCCGGCGCCCTGCGGCTCTGCGGGCTGGCTGCGCAAGTGCTGGGCTGGCCGCCGCACCGGTTCTGGGCCGCCACTCCGGCGGAACTGGCTGCGGTGCTTTCCCCCGCGCTTGCAGCCGCGCCCGGCCTCGACCGCACCGAACTCAACCGCATGATGGAGCGTGAAGCATGACCGATCCGGTCGATAGCCTGTTGATCGACGTCCGGGCCAATACCCAGGGCTTCGCCGCCGACATTGCCGCCATGCGCGGCACATTCGATACCGGCCTGCTTGGCGGGTTTGAAAAGGCCGGCAATGTGCTGGAACGCGGACTGCTCTCCGCCATTCGCAAGGGCAGCCTTGGCTTTGAAGACCTCAAACGCATTGCCCTGAGCGTGATCGACCAGATCGCCGCGCAGTCGCTCAACTCCCTGTTCTCCGCGATGGGTGGGGGCGGGTCAGGCGGCGGCAATAGTGGCCTTGCCGGTCTGTTCAGCGGCGTTGCCGGAGCCTTTCTTGGCCTGCCGGGTCGCGCGACGGGCGGGCCGGTTTCGCCGGGGCGTGGCTATGTCGTCGGTGAACGCGGGCCAGAACTGTTCGTGCCGACCAGCGCGGGGCGGATCGAGACCGGAATGCCGGGTGGCACACGCGACGTGCGGGTCAACATCACCATCGCTGCGCCGCCCGGAACCAGCACGCCGCAGGCACTGCAACGCTCCAGCCGTCAGGTCGCCGGAGCAGTCCGCCGCGCGCTTTACGAATATTGAAAAGAAAAGGATGGCTCATGGCTTTCTGGCTGGCTGACCGCCGCGAGGGGCAGGACAAGGACTGGGTCCAGCGCTTCGATCCGCGCTTCTGGACCGTCAATTTCCCGCGCCCGATGATGGCAGCGCTAACCTGCCCCGCCCCCGATGCCCTGCGCGCCGATGTCACTTTCATGCGGCAGGGCGATCTGGCCGGGGTAATCTGGGACAGCGTCGACACGCTGGACCATCCCCTGCTGGGTTATGAAACGAACCGCGACTATTCGCATACCCGCCTGACCTTTCGCTGGCGCTCGGCTGGCGTGATTGCGCTGGATGCAGTCCACGGCCCGACCCTGACCATCGAAGGCCGCGACGATGCCGGGAATGCGCGGACCTGGTATGTCCGGCTGTGGAACTATGCGCAGGGCACGGCAACCGATGCCAAGATCTTCCTGAACTTCTCGCAGCTGTCGGGCGGGTTCATCCTGCCTGCCGAAGCCCAGCCGGTGAACCCGCGCCAGATCGACCGCATGTTCATCTCGCTGGTGCCGCCCGGTTATGTTCCGGGCAGCACCAGGCCGCTGGCAAGGCCCGCCACCGGCTGGGCCGAACTGACCGAGATCCGCTGCGAGGGCCATCACGCCATGCTGGAAATCGGCGACGTGATCGTTCCGCCCCACGGCCTTGCCATGGCGACTGCCTATGACGACTGCACCAACCAGACCCCGCAGCGCCTGATCCGTAATTGCCGCCAGCTCGGCTATCGCGGCAGCCTGCTGCACTATGTCGGGATGAGCCACTTCATGCGGCTGGCGGCATCGGGCGGGCAGTTTCTGGTCACAACGGACGGAGAGCCGCTTTGCCCTCCGGCCCTGGCGTGGCACCGCGCCTTCCTTGGCGCGGCGCGCGATGCGGGCTTTTCACCGATCCTCTCGCTCTCTTACGAATTGCTGGCCCAATATTGCCCGGGTGGCTGGCAACAAAGAGCAGCAGACGGGCAGGCGGGGCGCACCGGCTGGGACCCGCCCTCGGCCCTGCTCAGCCCGGCCAATGGGCCGGCAATGGGCTGGCTGCAAACGGTCGCGCGCCGTTTCGCGGGCCTGCTGGCAGAGGCTGGCCTCCCGGTCCGGTTCCAGATTGGCGAGCCGTGGTGGTGGATCATGCCGGACGGCAGCCCCTGCCTCTACGACGATGCGGCCAAGGCGGCATTCGGCGGCAATCCTGTGGTCATTCCCGACCTGCGCCAGCCGCTGAACGAAGCGCAAAAGGCCCTGCTCGATCAGGCGGGAGCGATGTTGGCCGGTTCCACCCATGCCCTGCGCGATGCGGTGCGTGCTGCCGCCGGGGGGCAGCGGTGTGAAGTGCTGTTGCTGACCTTTCTGCCCGGCGTGCTTGACCCAGCGATGCCGGAAATTGGCCGCGCCAACCTGCCCACCGGCTGGGCGGCCCCGGCCTTCGACCGCTTGCAGGTAGAGGACTATGACTGGCTAACCGGCGGCGCGGAAGCAAAGCGCCGCGATGCCTATTCCGCGGTCTTTGCCCGACTGCGCTATGCCCGCACGGAAACCGACTACCTGGCCGGATTCGTGCTGAAACCAGAACAGCGCGAACTGTGGCGGCAGATCGATGCCGGCATCGACGAGGCACAGGCACGCGGCTGCCACGAGCGTTTCGTCTGGGCCCTGCCGCAAGTCTGCCGCGACGGTTTCGTCCGCCTGCCCCCCGTTTCCGAAGAGGATGACATGCTGCCTTTCGATGATGTGCTCTATCCGCTGGCGCTGGGCCGCAATGCCTCGGTCACGACGGAATTCTCGACCAGCGTTGCAGTTACCGCTTCGGGCCACGAACGGCGCAACAGCCTGTGGTCCGACGCGCGGCTGCGGTTCGATATTGGTCCGGGCATCCGCTCCGAACCGGAACTGGGCGTACTGCTGGACTTTTACCGCGCGCGGCGCGGTGCGGCACGCGGATTCCGGCTGCGCGATCCATCGGATTTCAGCTCTAACGCGATGACCGGCACACCAACTGCGCAGGATCAGTTGCTGGGCCACGGCGATGGCCTGCGCGCCAGCTTCCCGTTGGTAAAGCGCTATGGCAGCGGGGATGACGCACAGGTCCGCCGCATCACCCGCCCCCGCGCCGGAACGGTAAAGGTCAGCGTCAATGGCGCAGCCACAACGGCCTTCACACTGGAGCCGGGCGGGGTCATTCGCCTCGATGCGGCACCCGCTGCCGGTCATGCCGTTCGTGCAGGATTCCTGTTCGACGTCCCGGTACGCTTTGCCGAGGATCGGCTGGAAATTTCCGGCGCGACCTTTGCTGCGGGTGAGGCACCCAGCGTTCCGGTCCTTGAAATCCGCGAGAATGCGGCATGAGCCGGATCTGGTTCAGCGAGCCGTTGGAAACGGTCGCGACTTTCTGGCGGGTGGAGCGCCGCGACGGCATTGCATTGGGCTTTACCACCCACGACCGCGACCTGTGGTTCGATGGCCTGCTCCACCGCTCCGCACCGGGCATGGTCCCTTCGGCGATCCGCCGCTCGGCAGACCTTGAGCCGGACAGTGCCGAAGTGGAAGGCGTGCTCAGCCACGATTCCATCGCGGCGCACGACCTTGCGCTTGGCCGGTTCGACGGCGCGCGAATCGCCATCGGGCTGGTCGACTGGGCCAGTCTGGATCGCCATACGATCTATCGCGGCACGATTGGCAAGGTCACCGAAGAAGCAGGCGGTTTTTCGGCCATGCTGGAAAGCCGCAAGCTGGAATTCCAGCGCGATCCGGTTCCCCGCACCAGCCCTGCTTGCCGTGCCATGTTCTGCGGCCCCGGCTGCACGCTTTCCCCGGCGCGGTTCGGCCACGAGGGCAGCGTCAAGGCCTTTGACGCGGCCAGCGGGCTGTTGACCCTTGCCACCGGGGTCAGTCTTGCCGCCTTGATCGGCGGAACCCTGCGCTGGCTTGATGGCCCTTATGCCGGTCAGGCGATGGTCATTACCGCCGAGCAGAACGGCGCGGTCCTGCTGGGTGCACCACTGGACCGCGTACCGCCGCCGGGCGCACGCGTCTTGCTGCGCGAAGGATGCGATCACACCCTCGCCACTTGTGCCGGCAGGTTCGGCAATGCCGTCAATTTCCAGGGCGAACCGCACTTGCCGGGCAATGACCTGATCACCCGTTACCCGACACCGGGCGGATGACCGGCGAAGATCTGGCGCGCGCCGCAGCCGCCCTGTGCGGCACGCCTTTTCGCCTCAATGGGCGGGATCGGACCCATGGCATCGATTGCATCGGCCTGCTGGAACTGGCGCTGAAAGATGCCGGCAGGCCAGTCACTTTGCCCACCGGCTACCGCCTGCGCCTGACCAATCCCCACGACTGGCTGCCCGATCCTGCGACATGCGGATTCTGCGTGGCCAGGCCACCATTCCGGCCCGGGGACGTTGTGCTGCTGCACATCGGTCAGGCGCAGGCCCATCTGGTCATCGCCGGACTGTCAGGCACCTGGATTCATGCTCACGCCGGGCTGCGCCGGGTGGTTATCAGCCCGGCCATGCTCGCCGGCACGATCCTGGGCCATTGGCGGCCCGCCCCCTCAAACGACGAGTAAATCTTCATGGCGACAATTGTTCTGGGTGCAATCGGCACCCTGATCGGCGGGCCGATTGGCGGTGCGCTCGGCTCGCTGCTGGGCAGCGCTGTCGACAAGGCGATCTTTGCCCCCGGTCCGCGCGAAGGACCGCGCCTGAACGAGCTGAAAATCACGACCTCCAGCTATGGTGCGGCCATCCCGCGCCATTTCGGGCGAATGCGCGTGTCCGGGCAAATCATCTGGTCAACCGACCTGATCGAACACAAGGAAAAGCAGGGCGGCGGCAAAGGCTCGCCCGCGGTCACGACCTACAGCTATTCGGCCAGCCTTGCCGTTGCCCTGTCAAGCCGCCCGCTGCTGTCGATTGGCCGGATCTGGGCCGACGGCAAATTGCTGCGCGGCGCAGGCGGCGATCTGAAAGTCGGCGGGCGCCTGCGGTTCTATTCCGGACATGGCGATCAGCAACCGGACCCGCTGATCGCGGCGGCGGAAGGGATCGGGCAGTGCCCGGCCTATCGCGGCACGGCCTATGTTGTTTTCGAAGACCTCGATCTCTCCGACTTTGGCAACCGCATCCCGTCGCTCTCTTTTGAAGTGATTGCCGATCCGGGAACCCTGTGGCTGGACGATCTGCTGCATGGAGTGATCCCGAACAGCAAGGCTCCGTTGCCGCTGGACAACATCGCCGGGCTGTCCATGGAAGGCCCGGTGGCCGAAACCCTGGCGACGCTGCAACCGCTGTTGCCAATCGATGTCGATGCAAACGGCGATACGATCGTGCTTTCGCCAGAAGCCCATGACGATACCAGAATCGCCCTGCCGCCACCGGCAACGTCGTCGCGCCGCGACGATTTCGGACCAAGCACGGGCTTTTCGCGGCAGCGCGGCGGTGAACCTGTGCTTCCGGTCCGCGTGCTGCGCTATTACGATCTCGACCGGGACTATCTGCCGGGCAGCCAGCGCGCCAGCGGGCAGGCCATCGCGGGTCAGCCGCAAACCATCGAACTACCCGCCAGCCTTTCAGCCGCCGGAGCGCTGCAATTGATCGAGCGGGCGGCCAGGCGGGCCAACTGGACCCGGC
>CAZLPK010000062.1:0-11167 GCA_964561375.1 uncultured Novosphingobium sp. | reverse complement strand
CTTCGCCCCCGCGTTCCAGCGGGAAAGTGGCGGAAACCTTGGGGTTGATCTTGCCGGCCTTCAGCAGTTCGAACAGCTTGGCGATGTGTACCGCGTTGCCCTTGGGATCGCGGGCGGCATAGGCGCCCCAGAACACTCCGCAAACGTCGCAGCTTTTCAGCAGGGTCAGGTTAAGCGGCAGCTTGGCAATGCCAGCGGGGAAGCCAACCACGCAGAAGCGGCCTTCCCAGGCAATCGCGCGCACGGCCGGTTCGGAATAGTCACCGCCGACGATGTCATAGACCACGTTGGCGCCTTCGGGGCCGCAGGCGGCCTTGAACGCTTCGGACAGGGCTTTGGACTGGTCACGGTCCAGCGGGGCGACCGGATAGATCACCACTTCATCGGCACCATGTTCGCGCGCGACCTTGGCCTTCTCCTCGCTCGACACGGCGGCGACAACCTTGGCGCCATAGGCCTTGCCCAGTTCGACCGCAGCGAGGCCAACCCCGCCAGCCGCACCCAGCACGAGCAGGGTGTCCCCCGCCTTCAGATGGCCGCGATCGAGCAGGCCGTGCATGTTGGTGCCATAGGTCATCAGCAGCGAAGCGCCGGTTTCGAACGAGACGCCTTCGGGCAGCGGGAACAGCTTTTCAGCCGGAGCCAGCACTTCGGTGGCAAGGCCGCCATTGCCCATCATGGCGATGACGCGATCACCCGCTTTCCACTGGGTCACGCCTTCGCCCACGGCATCGACCACGCCGGACAGTTCGCCGCCCGGAGCAAAGGGCCGTTGCGGCTTGAACTGGTACATATCCTTGATGATCAGGACATCGGGATAGTTGATTGCGCAGGCCTTTACCTTGATGCGGACCTGACCGGGGCCGGGAACCGGGCTTTCCAGTTCATCCAGGGCAAGTGTTTCGGGACCGCCGGTGGCGTGACTGCGCAATGCTTTCATGGTTATGCTACTCCCTTGGCGAGCCAGGGCAACGTGGCCCGGGCTTCATTTTCATAAGCAGAAATCTGCGTGTCGCGGGCCATGGTCAGGCCCACTTCATCCAGCCCTTCCAGCAGGCAGTGCTTGCGGAAGGGATCGATCTGGAATTCAAACCGGTCCTGGAACGGGGTGGTGACCACCTGATTTTCCAGGTCGATGTGGATCGGGTCGGTCTTCGCCACTTCGAGCAGGCGATCGACGGCTTCCTGCGGCAGGACCACGGTGAGGATGCCGTTCTTGAAGGCATTGCCGGAAAAGATGTCGGAAAAGGACGGCGCGATCACCGCCTTGATGCCCAGATCGAGCAAGGCCCAGGCGGCGTGTTCGCGGCTGGAACCGCAGCCGAAATTGTCGCCCGCGATCAGGATGGGAGAACCGGAAAATTCCGGGCTGTCAAACAGGTTGTCCGGGTCCTTGCGCAGGGTTTCAAAGGCCCCGCGGCCCATGCCATCGCGGGTGATCGTCTTCAGCCAGTGGGCCGGAATGATCACGTCGGTATCGACGTTCTTTGCACCGAACGGGATCGCCCGGCCATCGACTTCACGTAAAGCTTCCATCAGTCGGTTTCCGGTGCGTCTTCGGGGTGGGGCGGAGTCGCGGTCGGCTTCTTGGCCTGTTCGCGGCGGCGCGAGGCATAAAGCAGCGCAGCGGCCAGGGCAGCAGAGCCGATAGCGGCACCAGCGAGGGCGGCCTTGCCGGTCCAGCCCGCCTTTTCGGACTTGTCGGTTTCGTCGGTCATGCTTTCCCTATGTCCATAGCGGGGCCGCGGTTCAAGACTTCACGCAAGGAAATCTTGCAGAACCAGCCAGCGAGCCAGCTTTTCTTCAAACCGCAGCGCGGCGTTTGCGGGGCTGCTGGAGGGCAGGTCGATCAGGTTCAGGCCTGTTCCGGCCAGTGCCTTGCGTCCCAATGCGGCAGATTTGGCCCCGTTGAAGGCGACGGCCTGCAAGCGCGGCAAGGATGCAGCCAGATCGACCAGCGGCGCGGCCTCTATGGCGCGAATGGCCGAGTCGAGACTGCCGCGGCGCTGGGCCGAGGCGACCACGTCCCACAGGCCAATGCCCTGCGCGGTGATCGTTTCCAGCCGCTCCGCATAGGGCAGGGTCGGCAGGTCTGGCTGGCGGATAACCAAGCCAGTCAGCCGCCAGAACAGGTTGCGCGGGTGGGCGTAATATTGCTGCGCCGCCAGCGAGGCTTCACCCGGCAGGCTGCCGAGAATCAGGACTCGCGTGGCGGGACCAGCGACGGGAGCAAAGGCGGACTTGCGTTCGTTCAGATCAGTTCGCGCACGTCTGCCAGCTTGCCAGTTACCGCAGCAGCGGCTGCCATGGCCGGGCTGACCAGATGGGTCCGTGCGCCCGGACCTTGCCGTCCGACGAAGTTGCGGTTGCTGGTCGAGGCGCAGCGCTCTCCGGCCGGGACCTTGTCCGGGTTCATGCCCAGGCAGGCTGAGCAGCCCGGTTCACGCCATTCAAAACCGGCAGCGGTGAAGATCGCGTCCAGACCTTCCTCTTCCGCCTGATGCTTGACCAGACCGGAGCCGGGAACGACGATCGCCCACTTGACGTTGGCGGCCTTGGTCCGGCCCTTCAGCACGGCAGCGGCGGCGCGCAGGTCTTCGATGCGGCTGTTGGTGCACGAACCGATGAACACGTTCTGCACTTCCACGTCCTGCAGGCGCTGGCCGGGGGTCAGGCCCATGTAGTCCAGGCTCTTGCGCGCGGCCTCCTGCTTTGACGGATCGGCAAAGCTTTCGGGCGCAGGCACGGTTCCGGTGATCGACACGGTGTCTTCCGGGCTGGTGCCCCAGGTTACGGTCGGGGCAATGTCGGCGGCCTGGATGACCACGACCTTGTCGTACTTTGCGCCCGGATCGGTGGAAAGGCTGCGCCACCATGCCACGGCCTTGTCCCAGTCCTCGCCCTTGGGGGCGTAGGGACGGCCCTGCACATAGGCGAAGGTCTTTTCGTCCGGAGCGATCAGGCCGGCGCGGGCGCCATGCTCGATCGCCATGTTGGACACGGTCAGCCGGCCTTCGATGGAAAGGTCGCGGATTACCTGTCCGGTATATTCGATGACATAGCCGGTGCCGCCCGAAGCGCCCAGTACGCCGCAGATATGCAGGACCACGTCCTTGGCGGTCACGCCCGGGCCAAGCTGGCCTTTGACGCGGACTTCCATGGTCTTGGACTGCTTGAGCAGCAGGGTTTGCGTGGCGAGTACGTGCTCGACCTCGCTGGTGCCGATGCCAAAGGCGAGGGCGCCCAGGCCGCCGTGGCAGGCGGTGTGGCTATCGCCGCAAACGATGGTCGCGCCGGGCAGGGAAAAGCCCTGTTCCGGGCCGACAACGTGAACGATGCCCTGTTCCGCATCGGCATCACCGATCAGGCGCACGCCGAATTCGGGGGCGTTGCGTTCCAGCGCGGCAAGCTGCTGCGCGCTTTCCGGATCGGCGATGGGAATGCGCTGACCCTGCGCATCGCGGCGCGCGGTGGTAGGCAGGTTATGGTCCGGCACGGCAAGCGTCAGGTCCGGGCGGCGCACCTTGCGGCCCGCAGCGCGGAGTGCCTCGAACGCCTGCGGGCTGGTCACTTCGTGAACCAGATGGCGGTCGATGTAGATCAGGCAGGTGCCATCATCCCGGCGCTCAACCACGTGAGCGTCCCAGATTTTCTCGTAAAGCGTGCGCGGAGTCTCAGCCATGGCGTTGCCATAGGCAGGGCGCGGGGCATTTTGCAAGGGTGTGCTATTCCGCGCGGGTCCAGATCCAGGTTCCGGCGATCAGCAGGACGGCAATGGAGATCAGCACCCATGGCCAGCCGATAGTGAACCAGGTGACGACCGCGCCTGCGCCCATGGCCAGCACCGCGCTGATCTTGGCCTTGCGCGAGATTGCCCGGCGTTCGCGCCATTGCCGCATCGGCGGGCCATAGCGCGGATGATCCAGCAATTGCTGTTCCCACTTTGGATTGGAGCGCGCAAAGCAGAATGCAGCCAGTAGCAGGAACGGCACCGTCGGCATGATTGGCAGGACAATACCGATCATCGCCAGCACAAAGCTGGTTACCCCGACCACAAGATAGAAGGGGCGTTTCACCGGATCAGGCAGCAAGTCGCGCGGCAGTCTCGCGCACCAGGGCGATCATGTTCGGCACGCCCTGGGTGCGGTTGGACGAGAGCTGGTTTTTCAGGTCGAACGGTTCAAGGCGGGCGGCAATGTCGGTCGCGGCCACTTCGGCGGCAGGCTTGTCCTGCACGGCAGCAAGGACAAGAGCGACGATGCCCTTGGTGATTGCGGCATTGCTATCCGCAAGGAAGTGCAGGCGGCCATCGTCTTGCCGGGTGGGATAGACCCAGACCGAGGCCGAGCAGCCGCGCACCAGCGTCGCGTCTGTCTTCAGCGCATCGGGCATCGGTTCCAGCTCGCGGCCCAGCTCGATCAGCAGGCGATAGCGTTCGTCCCCTTCAAGGAACTCGTATTCTTCGGCAATGTCGGAAAGGCTACGCATGGTGTCGCCTTAGCGATGCGGGCCGAGAGCGTCCACTGCCCGCAAGGCCATCGGATTCGCGGAAGTAGTGTTGCTCGCTCACAGGTCCACGCCAGCGGCAATCGCCTCAAGCTTGCGGATGCGCTCCTTCAGATCCGCCAGTTCGATCCGTGCCGCGCCCGTGCCTGCGCCGCCTTCGATTTCGGGCTGGTGCATTTCCAGTTCGCGGGTCTTGAGCTGAAGCCAGCCCTGCCAGCCGCGCAGGCCGGCATGGGCCAGAATCACGACGGCAGTCAGCATGGTTGCCGCGATCAGGAGGTATTCGCTGGTCATGGCGTTTCTCCCCTTTCCCTTCGTTTCTACTTGTCCCGCAGGCTTTCGATTTCGTCGGCCAGGGCCCGAGTCGGGCGGCCATCGGTGGCGATGCGTTCCAGCACTTTCACCCGCTCACGCAGGGCGTCGATCTCCTGCTCCAGCTCGGCCTCGCGCGGGCTGTGAAGCGCCTTTCTTGTATCGCCTTGTGCGCGATTCGGACCGACGCGATCCAGACCGGCGCGGATGCGCTGCGAGCGCAACTGGTAATAGGCCCCGATTGCGGCAACGATAACCAGTGCAGTTCCCATGTCCATTTCAGTTCTCCCCTCTCATTCGCCGCGTCTTAGCGCAGGCGCTCGATTTCGCTGGAAAGGCGGGGATTGCTGCTGACGTAAAAGGTTTCCACTTCGGCCAGGCGGCGGTCGATGTCGCGAAAGCGGGCCTTTACCTCGCGCGCGGTGCGGGTGGGGGACTGGCGTACGCCCTGCCAGAACTGCTGTTCCTGACGGTCACCGTAAAGGTGTGCGGGCTTCTTGTTGGCCAGGAAACCGGCGAGGAAGTAGAACGGCAGGATCGAGCCGCCGGTCATGAAAACCAGACCGAGGAAACCCATCCGTACCCAGATCGAATTGATCCCGGTATAGTCGGCAATCCCGGCGCAAATGCCCATCAGCTTGCCGTTTACACTGTCGCGATAAAACTGGGTACGCAGGCTGTTCATCTTACTTCCCCTTCCGAGTGGCCGGCTTGCAGCTCGGCCTTGAATTCATTTGTGGTCGGCACACCGCATCAGCGGCGGGTGCGGCTGGCTTTCATCTGTTCCAGTTCATCCAGCGGCGAAGGCGCGGTGCTGGTGCCGTCGGCAATCTGGCGGTGGTGGCGGAAATCCGGGTTGTCCGAAGCCACCAGGCGTTCGACCGTGTCCATCCGGTCCTCCAGCCGCCGGGCGAGCTGGTACAATTCGTCCAGCAGGGCTTCGTCGGTGCTGGTCAGGCTGGGGGCGGTCTTCCACTTCGTCATGTAATGCAGGATCAGCCACGGCAGGCCGATGAACAGGGTGACGATCACGAAAGCGGGCACAAATACGTCTTCCATGGATCAACCTTCCTGCTCGTTGTTGCCCTTGAGGGCGCGCTTCATGGCTTCGAGTTCCTCGTCGATCTTGTCCTGACCGGCGAGGGCGGCAATTTCATCGGCCAGACTGGGCTTGCCCGACTGGTCGGCCAGACCCAGCGCATCGGCGCGGCCTTCGGCATAGTCGACGCGGCGTTCCAGCTGGTCGAAACGGGCCATCGCCTCGTCAACGCGCTCGCTGGCCAGCAGGGTGCGCAGCTTGACGCGGTTCTCGGCGCTTTCCAGCCGCGCGGCGATGGCGTTCTGCCGTGAACGGGCTTCGCGCAGGCGGTTCTGCAGCTTTTCGATGTCCACTTCATAAGCGCGCAGGGCATCGTCCAGCACCGCGATCTCGGACTTCAGCTGCTCGGCCATGTCGGCGGCCTTCTTCTTTTCGACCAGAGCGGCGCGGGCGAGGTCTTCGCGGTCCTTGGACAGGGCCAGCTGTGCCTTGTCGGCCCAATCGGCCTGAAGCTGGTCCAGCTTGACCGTGTGGCGGTGCATTTCCTTCTGGTCGGCAATGGTCCGGGCCGCGCTGGCCCGCACTTCGACTAGGGTTTCCTCCATCTCGAAGATGATCATGCGGATCATCTTTTCGGGATCGTCGGCCTTGTCGAGCAGGTCGCTGAAGTTGGCGGCAATGATATCACGGGTGCGGCTGAAAATGCCCATCCAGGGTACTCCGGAAGCGAATGTTGAAGCGGTTTCCCGCGTGGTGCGACGCAGTCGTTCGACCTCGGCCTCAAAGCGCGAGGCGCGCTGGCGGGGGGCGTTGCCGATCGGGCCAAGGTCGGACGACTGCTCGGTCTGGGCCGGAACATCCCGGCGGCGGGGGGACTGGGAGCCGCCATCAGGGTTTGCCTGGGATTCCGGCCCAAGCGGGGAAAGGGGGTCATGTCCCATGTCGCGGGTCACGGCGCGGATCAGGCCTGCTGGACCGCTGCGCCCTCGGTCTGGGCGAAGGAGGCCGAACGGTCGACCTGCTGGGCCATGACCAGAACATTGAACGAGAGCATTGACGCGATCGACAGGACGATGGCCCCGTTGAGCTTGTTTTGGCCCAGAGTGCTGGCCTTGCGGATCAGGTTGGTGAACATTGCGGTGCTCCACGAATGGGGTTTGCATCGCTCTTCGCAAGCCCCGTGCCAAATTGCAGAGTGGCCGATTTACGGTGCTTTGCAGGCATATTCGACGAACGACATGTAGGGTTTCTTGCGTGGTGTTGGGAATTTTCGCTACATATTGGGAATGGAGCGCAACACTCAGTTCGTTGGCCAGTCGACTGCCTTTCTCGATTCCGTCGAACGGGCCAGCCGTGCCGCACCGATGGGGCGCCCGGTGCTGGTCATTGGTGAGCGCGGGACTGGCAAGGAACTGATTGCCGAACGACTGCACCAGCTCTCGCGCCGCTGGCAGGAGCCGCTGGTCACGCTGAACTGCGCGGCCTTGCCGGAAAGCTTGATCGAGGCGGAATTGTTCGGTCATGAGCAGGGTGCCTTCACCGGTGCTACCAAGGCGCGGGCCGGGCGGTTCGAGGAAGCCGACAAAGGCACCCTATTCCTCGACGAACTGGCCACCCTGTCGATGGGCGCACAAGAGCGCCTGTTGAGGGCCGTGGAATATGGCGAAGTGACGCGGATCGGTTCGTCGCGCCCGATCCGGGTCGATGTCCGTATTGTCGCCGCGACCAACGAGGACCTGCCCCGGCTTGCGGCTGAAGGGCGGTTTCGGGCCGACCTGCTCGACCGGCTGAGCTTTGAAGTGATTACCCTGCCGCCGCTGCGAGTGCGAGAAGGAGACATCCGCGTCCTGTCCGACTATTTCGGACGGCGCATGGCGGCCGAACTGCACTGGGATGCCTGGCCGGGCTTCAGCGAAGCGGCCATGGCGGCGCTGGAAGAGCATCAGTGGCCCGGCAATGTCCGCGAACTGCGCAACGTGGTGGAGCGCGCGGTCTATCGCTGGGACAATTGGGAAATGCCCGTGGCCCACGTGGTGTTCGATCCGTTCGATAGCCCGTGGAAACCTGCGCCGATGCCGCGCGCAGTGGAGTCGAAGTCAGCCGAAGTTGCAGCGCCCGCGACTCCGGCTGTTGCAGCTTACGATCAGGTCACCGACCTGCGCAGCGCGGTGGATGCCCATGAAAAGGCCATTGTGGAAAATGCCTTGGCCCGGCACCGGTTCAACCAGCGCCAGACCGCCAAGGCTTTAGGCCTTACTTACGATCAGCTGCGCCATTGCATGAAGAAGCACGGCCTGAGCGATCGTTCGTAAGGTTAGCGGGTGGCGTACTGCCCCGCTTTTGCGTCAAAATTGGCACGGGCGAAGTTCTTGGCCGCAGCGGACGTGGCAAAGACTTCGTCCTGCATCCTTCCGGTTACGACTGGATAGCCCTGCGAATTGTAACGAATATCGCGCACGGTCAGGCGGAAGGTGCCGTCCGGCTGGCTCCGGATCAGGAACGGGCGGGTTCTTTCTTCAGTCATTGGCTTGCTCCTTTTCGCGTTCGCGTTCAGCCCAGCACTTCGATCACGGCGAGGCGCGTCTGTTCGCGCGTCAGGGGTGAGGGCATGGGCTGATTATAGAACGGCGAAGTGCCGCTCATGTTGGTGGCACTGATGCGCAGCCGGATGCTGCGGCGAAGGGCCGGTATAAATGTATTCAATGTCATCAATTTCTTCCGGGCAGAACCTGACTGCCCTTTTATGTTCAGTATTGCGGGGGGCTAATGTCGCCGCTTCCCGTGGGGCCCCGTCGGCCCTCCGCCCGGACCACGCTCGCGAAACACGATGCGGCCCTTGCTGAGGTCGTAAGGGGGCATTTCCACTCGAACCCGGTCGCCCACGACCGAGCGGATGCGGAACTTCCGCATCTTCCCGGCCGTGTAAGCGATGATCCGATGTTCGTTCTCAAGCAGCACGCCAAAGCGGCCGTCGGGAAGGATTTCGTCGATCTGGCCTTCGAGGGTCAGGAGAGCCTCCTTGGCCATCGGTTCAGGCTGTTTCGAGCTGAACGGCCGAGGTCTTCCCGCGGCGATCGGTTTCCAGCTCGTATTTCACGCGCTGGTCCTTATCGAGCGTGCCCATTCCGGCGCGTTCCACGGCGGTGATATGCACGAATGCATCATCGCTGCCTTCATCGGGAGAGATGAAGCCATAGCCCTTGGTGGCATTGAAAAACTTTACGGTGCCTACTGGCATGATCGGTTCCTTTCACGAAACACAGATGATCGACCGGCAACTGGCCGGTCGAGCAAAGAAGCCTGAAATGGAACGAAGGAGCCGTCGATAGGCAGAAAAGTTCCGTCGCATGCGACGTTAGCAGCCTTCATGTAGGCTCTATCCCCCGGTAATGCAATGGCAGTGGAAACTGGGCCTTGCTTTTGTCGTGGCTGACGCCTATTTGCGCATCAATCCCGAAATTGTGACGCAACGGAGGGGCTGGCGCCAAAATGGGGCCGGCGCGAAACTGCATTGTCACATGATCCGGGCAAACGGAGTTACCATGGCGGATATCGCGCGCATTATCGAAGTTGTCGAACCGGAGGCCAAGGCCCTTGGGTTCGATCTCGTGCGCGTGCGCTATTACAAAGGGGGCGAGATCGGACCGCTGTCCGATGCCGAGGAATATACTCTCCAGATCATGGCTGAGCGTCCCGAAACCGGCCAGCTGGTGATCGAGGATTGCGCGGCCCTGTCGCACCGTATTTCCGATGCGTTCGATGCGCTGGAGGAAAAGGGCGAGGTCCTGATCGAGGATGCCTATCGCCTTGAAGTGTCCTCGCCCGGTATCGACCGTCCGCTGACCCGTGCAAAGGATTTTGCCGACTGGGCCGGACACGAAGCGCGCGTCCAGCTGGTCAATCCGGTCGAAGGCAACCGCAAGTCGCTGCAGGGCGATCTGGTTGGCATCGCCGACGATGTTGTCACCATTGCTGACAAGAAGTCCGGCGAAGTCTCCTTCCCGTTGACTGACATTCATTCCGCCAAGCTGGTCCTGACGGACAAGCTGATCGCTGCAACGCGCCCGCTGGACACCAGCGGGGCTGATGAAGTGATCGAAGAAGAAGATTTGTAATCGTAGTACGCCAACTATCAACCGTTCGCCCTTCGACAAGCTCAGGGCGAGCGGAAATAGGTAAGAAGGTAAGAGTTTATGGCCAGTCCGATTTCTGCCAACCGCGCCGAACTGCTCGCGATCGCCACCTCGGTCGCGTCGGAGAAGATGATCGACAAGTCGATCGTCATCGAGGCGATGGAAGAAGCGATCCAGAAGTCCGCGCGCAACCGCTATGGTGCGGAAAACGACATTCGCGCCAAGCTCGATCCGCGCACTGGCGACCTGCGCCTGTGGCGCGTTGTCGAAGTGGTCGAAGAGGTTGAGGACTACTTCAAGCAGGTTGATCTGAAGCAGGCGCAGAAGCTGCAGTCCGATGCCAAGATCGGCGACTTCATCGTCGACCCGCTGCCGCCGGTCGATCTGGGCCGCATCGACGCACAGTCGGCCAAGCAGGTGATCTTCCAGAAGGTCCGCGATGCCGAGCGTGAGCGCCAGTACGAGGAATTCAAGGACCGCGCCGGCGAAATGGTCACCGGCGTGATCAAGTCAGTCGAATTCGGCCATGTCATCGTCAACCTGGGCCGTGCCGAAGGTGTGATCCGCCGCGATCAGCAGATCCCGCGCGAAGTCGCCCGCGTTGGCGAGCGCGTCCGCGCCCTGATCCTCAAGGTCGAGCGTCAGAACCGTGGCCCGCAGATCTTCCTGTCGCGCGCTCACCCGGACTTCATGAAGAAGCTGTTCGAGCAGGAAGTGCCGGAAATCTACGACGGCATCATCACCATCAAGGCCGCCGCCCGCGATCCGGGCAGCCGCGCCAAGATCGGTGTGATCAGCCGCGATTCCAGCATTGACCCGGTCGGCGCCTGCGTCGGTATGAAGGGCAGCCGCGTTCAGGCCGTCGTGCAGGAAATGCAGGGCGAAAAGATCGATATCATTCCGTGGAGCGAAGATACTGCGACTTTCGTGGTCAACGCGCTGCAGCCGGCTACCGTCAGCCGCGTGGTGATCGACGAGGAAGAAGGCCGTATCGAAGTGGTCGTTCCCGACGATCAGCTGTCGCTGGCCATTGGTCGCCGCGGTCAGAACGTCCGTCTGGCCAGCCAGCTGACTGGCAGCCAGATCGACATCATGACCGAGGCCGAGTCTTCGGAAAAGCGCCAGAAGGAATTCGCCGAGCGTTCCAAGATGTTCGAGGAAGAACTCGACGTCGATG
>CAZLPK010000061.1:0-11387 GCA_964561375.1 uncultured Novosphingobium sp. | reverse complement strand
GCTTAGCGATGAGACGTGACGGTATTGCTACAGATTGCGGTAAGGGTTTTCCGGATCAGTCAAACCCGACGAAGCGGGCGGCTTCATCCAGGCTTTTGCGTTCCGAAACCACCGCATTGGCCGGGAACGTTTCGTCCGGCCAGCCCAGGGCAACGGCCTTCATGATCACCTGATCATCGGGGATCCCGGCATGTTCGCGCACGACCGGGCTTTGCATGATTCCCTGGCTGTTGATCACACAGCCCAGACCGCGCGACCAGGCGGCATTGACCAGCGCCGTGGTGACGGCGCCGCAGTCAAAGGCGGTATCGTCGCTATCGGCCAGCTCACGATCATAGGTAATGATCACGCAGACCGGGGCGTCGAACTGACGGAAACCGCGCAGGACCCAGTCGAGCCGGGCCTCCTTGTCTTCGCGCGCGATGCCCATGGCCGAGAACAACTGCTTGGCGACATGAACCTGCCGGTCGCGGTGGACGCCTTCGAAGGCATGACCAGTACGAAATTCGCGGCTGTGCGGCACGCCGGCCAGATTACGCTCGGTATTGCCGGCGCGGATGCGGTCAAGCGGTTCGCCGGTGATGATGTGAAAGTGCCAGGGCTGGCTGTTCATCGAGCTGGGCGCGCGCATGGCAAGGGTCAGAACTTCCTCGATCAGCTCGCGCGGCACCGGCTTGTTCAGATAGCCACGGATCGAACGCCGCCCCATGATGACTTCGTCAAACGTCACAATCACTCTCCCGAATCGTTTTTTGTCTTTTTAACCGTCCGATTAAATCCGACAATAGGCGCGCGGTAAAGGATGCCGGACAAACGAAAAGGGCGGCCCAATGGACCGCCCTCTTTGTTTGGAATTCGTACCTGTCTTAGCGCGAATAGAATTCGACGACCAGGTTCGGTTCCATCTTCACCGGATAGGGCACTTCGTCGAGCGTCGGGACGCGCACGAAGGTGATCTTGTCGGTGCCGTCGGGCGCGACATAATCAGGGATTTCGCGTTCCGGCAGGGTCTGCGCTTCGGCGATCAGGGCCATTTCCTTGGCCTTCTTGCCCAGGCTGACCACGTCGCCCGGACGCACGCGGCGGCTGGCGATGTTGCACTTCACGCCGTTCACATAGATGTGGCCGTGCGAAACGATCTGGCGAGCCGAGAAGATGGTCGGCGCGAACTTGCAGCGGTACACGACCATGTCCAGGCGCTGTTCGAGCAGGCCGATCAGGTTCTGACCGGTGTCGCCCTTCATCTTCGAAGCTTCCTGATAGGTGCGCTTGAACTGCTTTTCAGTGACGTCGCCGTAGTAGCCCTTGAGCTTCTGCTTGGCGCGCAGCTGGATACCGAAGTCCGACAGCTTGCCCTTGCGGCGCTGGCCGTGCTGACCGGGGCCGTAGGAGCGGCGGTTAACCGAGCTCTTCGGACGACCCCAGATGTTTTCGCCCATACGGCGGTCAATTTTGTACTTTGACGAATGGCGCTTCGACATGGCGCTATATGTCCTTCAATTTGCAATGCGGAACCCAGTGCCCCGCTTCTGGTCCGGAACCGCACCGCCCGTTTGACCGGGCGCGAGCAGGGCTTCACCGGAGTGCCCGCTCAATTGCGAAGGCGCGCCTATTGCTGCGCAGTCGTGAAAAGTCAACCCTTTCGGGGTTCTTCTTTGGTTTTACGCGGCCCTTTGGCCAAGGCAGACAGCACGCCGCGCATGGTCCGGACCTCCAGATGGTTCCAGCCCGGCTTGGTCAGCATGTTGCGCAGGGTCCGCCGGGTGGCTGCGGCTCGGATTTCCGGGAAGAAATAGTTGGTCGGCTCCAGCAGGGTTTCCATCTGCTCGATCAGGCCTTCCAGCTCTTCCTGCGGTGCAGGGGGCAGCAGGTCTTCGACCGTGGGTTGGGCGAGGGTGGCATTCTTTGACCATTCATAGGCCAGTAGGATGACCGCCTGGGCCAGATTGAGCGAGCCGAATTCGGGATTGATCGGCACGGTAACGATCGCGCGGGCGAGGGCGACGTCATCGGTCTCAAGGCCAGAACGTTCCGGGCCGAACACATAGGCGGAGCGCCCGACCTCGCGGTGAACCGCCTGCGCGGCTTCTTCCGGGGTCAGGACCGGCTTGGTCACGCCGCGCTTGCGCACTGTGGTGGCGTAGACATGGGCACAATCGGCTACTGCTTCGGCCAGCGTGTCGTAAACCTTGGCTCGTTCCAGCACGATATCCGCCCCGGCAGCGGCCGGTCCGGCGCTGGGATTGGGCCAGCCATCGCGGGGAGTGACAAGGCGCAGCTCGGTCAGCCCGAAATTGAGCATGGCCCGTGCCGCCTTGCCAATATTCTCGCCAAGTTGCGGACGGACGAGAACGATTACCGGGCGCTGCTGATCAGTGTTTTCCGGCATCGCGCACCGTGCTGGCAAAATCTTCGAAGTCCTTGGCTTCGGTGAAGTCGCGGTAAACCGAAGCAAAGCGGATGTAGGCGACGGTATCGAGGCCGCGCAGGCCTTCCATCACCATTTCGCCGATAGCCTTGGCCGGAACTTCGCTTTCGCCCATGGTTTCGATCTGACGCTGAACGCCCGAAACCAGCTGATCGAGCCGTTCCTGCGCCACACCGCGTTTGCGGCAGGCGAGCGACACTGACTGGTCGATTTTCGAGCGGTCAAAGGTTTCGCGCGTTCCGTCGCTTTTCACGACGGTAATTTCACGCAACTGCACCCGTTCAAACGTGGTGAAGCGCGCGCCGCAGCTGTCGCACTGGCGCCGCCGCCGGATTGCGGTGTTGTCCTCGGTGGGCCGCGAATCCTTTACCTGGCTGTTGTCATAGGCACAAAAGGGACAACGCACTTACGGGCGCAGCCTTTTGTAGAAGGCAACGCCGGCGCCGATGGCCAGACCGGTCGTGATCGACAGGACCGGCAGCAGCAGGCCCGCAACCGCACCCACCGCCGCACCGGCCAGAACGGGTTTCGTCGAAGGGTGGCGCATACCATCTTTCGCCATGCCGCTGAGTTCGGTCTTGGCGTCTTCGACGAAATCTCCGCTCATCGCATTACACTCCCGGATAGATCGGGAAGCGCCCGCACAGCTCTTCCACCCGTGCGCGGACGCGGGCTTCGACCTGGCCGTCGCCTTCCTCGCCGTTGCGCGAGAGGCCTTCTACCACTTCGGCGATCAAAGCGCCAACCTGACGGAATTCTTCCTCGCGGAAACCGCGGGTCGTGCCGGCCGGAGTGCCGAGACGGATGCCCGAAGTGACAAACGGCGAGCGCGTGTCATAGGGAATGCCGTTCTTGTTGCAGGTCAGCCAGGCGCGATCGAGGCCCTTTTCGGCTGCCTTGCCGGTCACGTCCTTGGCGGTCAGGTCAACCAGCATCAGGTGGTTGTCAGTGCCGCCCGAGACGATGCGCAGGCCTTGTTCGGCCAGCGATTCCGCCAGAGCGCGGGCATTGGCGACGATCTGCGCGGCATAGGCCTTGAATTCCGGCTGCAGCGCTTCACCGAATGCAACTGCCTTGGCCGCGATGACGTGGACCAGCGGACCACCCTGCAGGCCGGGGAACACGGCGGTGTTGAACTTCTTGGCCAAATCCTCGTCGTTGGTGAGGATCACTCCCGAACGCGGGCCGCGCAGGCTCTTGTGCGTGGTGCTGGTTACGACGTGGGCGTGCGGAACCGGCGAGGGGTGCGCACCGCCAGCGACAAGGCCGGAGAAGTGCGACATGTCGGCCAGCAGCCATGCGCCCACTTCGTCAGCTATCTCGCGGAAGCGCTTGAAATCCCAGACGCGCGAATAGGCAGTGCCGCCGCAGATGATGAGCTTCGGCTTGTGCTCACGGGCGAGGCGGGCAACCTCGTCCATGTCGATCTGTTCGTCTTCCTTGCGGACGCCATAGGCAACCGGGTTGAACCACTTGCCGCTCATGTTCACGGGCGAACCGTGAGTCAGGTGACCACCCGAATTGAGGTCGAGCCCCATGAAGGTGTCGCCCGGATTGAGCAGGGCGAGGAAAACGGCCTGGTTCATCTGGCTGCCCGAATTAGGCTGAACGTTGGCGAACTGGCAGCCGAACAGCTTCTTCGCGCGCTCGATCGCCAGGTTCTCTACGATGTCGGCATATTCGCAGCCGCCGTAGTAGCGCTTGCCCGGGTAGCCTTCGGCATATTTGTTGGTGAAGACCGAACCGGTTGCGTCAAGCACTGCACGGCTGGCGATGTTTTCGCTGGCGATCAGTTCGATCTTGTTCTGCTGACGCTTCAGTTCGCCTTCAATCGCGGCGAAAACTTCCGGATCGGCTTCGCGCAGCGGGGCGGTGAAGAAACCTTTGGACCGGATCTCCGGCAAGGTGTCGGCGTTCGCGGTCATAATGTGGCTCCTCAGCAAGTGGGGTTGGATAGTTTTTCGACGCGGCCTGCATGGCGGCCACCGCCGAATTCGGTTGAAAGGAATGCGTCGAGGCAGGCCTTGGCCATATCGACTCCGGTCAGACGCGCGCCCATCGCGATCACGTTGGCATCGTTGTGCTCACGCGCAAGGGCGGCAGAAAGGGGTTCGGAAACCAGCGCGCAGCGGCAGGCCGGTTCGCGGTTCACCGCAATGGAAATGCCGATCCCGGAACCGCACAGGGCTACGCCATACTGCGCCGTGCCATCGGCCACGACCGAGGCCAGCTTGTAGCCATAGTCCGGATAGTCGACGCGGTCGGCCGTTTCCGGGCCAAGGTCCGCCACTTCATGGCCAAGCTCGATCAGGTACTCGCGCAGCTCGGCCTTGAGGTCGACTGCGGCGTGATCGGAAGCAATGGCAATGCGCATGGGTGGGGCCAGGCCTGTGCAGGGAGAAGAATCGTTCGCCGCCCCTTTAGTCGCGACTCGCTCTCAATGCCAGTACGGTGGCACCTTCGGGCATAAAAACTGGGGGGCATAAAAACAGGTAAGCCCCGTCACGTTCGTGGCGGGGCTCCCTGATCCGGCTTTGCGAAAGACAGAACTTCGGACTAGCGAAGTTCGCTCCCACGCTTGCGGATTTTCCTTACTGATCCAGGAAGCTGCGCATCTTGCGCGAGCGACTGGGATGCTTGAGCTTGCGCAGGGCCTTGGCTTCGATCTGACGGATACGTTCGCGGGTAACCGAGAACTGCTGGCCGACTTCTTCCAGGGTGTGATCGGTGTTCATGCCGATGCCGAAACGCATGCGCAGCACGCGTTCCTCGCGCGGGGTCAGGCTGGCCAGGACGCGGGTGACCGTTTCCTTGAGGTTGGCCTGAATTGCCGCATCGACCGGGATCACCGCGTTCTTGTCTTCGATGAAGTCGCCCAGGTGGCTGTCTTCCTCGTCCCCGATCGGGGTTTCAAGGCTGATCGGCTCCTTGGCGATTTTCATCACCTTGCGGACCTTTTCCAGCGGCATGGACAGACGCTCTGCCATTTCCTCCGGGGTCGGTTCGCGGCCCTGTTCGTGCAGGAACTGGCGGCTTGTGCGGACCAGCTTGTTGATCGTTTCGATCATGTGGACCGGGATACGGATCGTACGGGCCTGGTCCGCGATCGAGCGGGTGATCGCCTGCCGGATCCACCAGGTCGCATAGGTGCTGAACTTGTAGCCGCGGCGATACTCGAACTTGTCCACGGCCTTCATCAGGCCGATGTTCCCTTCCTGAATCAGGTCGAGGAACTGCAGACCGCGGTTCGTGTACTTCTTGGCAATCGAGATAACGAGGCGCAGGTTTGCCTCGACCATTTCCTTCTTGGCGATACGCGCTTCACGCTCGCCCTTCTGGACCATGTTCACGATGCGGCGGAATTCGCTGAGGCTCATGCCGGTGGCCGAAGCGATATCGGAGATTTCAGCGCGAATCCGCTCAACCGCGTCGATTTCGTTCGCAGCGAAGGCGGCCCACTTCTTGTCCTTGCCGGCGTTGGCCTGCAGCCAGCCTTCGTCCAGCTCATGCCCTACGTAGCTTTCCAGGAAGTCCTTGCGGCTGACCTTGTGACGCTCTGCCAGACGCAGCATCTGGCCGCCAAGGGCGGTCAGGCGGCGGTTGAAGGCATAGAGATTGTCGACCAGATACTCGATCTTGGTCGCGTGGAACTGCACGCTTTCGACCTGAGCGGTCAGGTCTTCACGCAGCTGCTGATAGGTCTTTTCCTTGGCAGCCGGGAAAGCGCTGCCCGCACCCATCACGTCCAGACGCTCCGCCTGGATCTTTTCGAACTTGCGGAACAGCGAGGTGATTTCAGCAAACTTTTCCAAAGCCTGCGGCTTCAGCTGCGCTTCCATCTGGGCGAGGCTGAGGGTGTTGTCCTCTTCCTCTTCCTCGGCCGGACGGCGGGCGCGGCGTTCGATGCCGTCCTCGTCCTCGTCCGCGGACTCTTCTTCCTCGATGTCGTCCTCTTCCTTGAACGAAGGACCGGCAGTGGCTTCGGAGATTTCACCGTCGCCTTCTACTTCGCCATCTTCAGAGAGGTTTTCCGGAGCCGGCTCCTTCGACAGCATCGCATCAAGGTCGAGGATTTCGCGCAGCTGCATTTCGCCGGCGTTCAGGGCCTCGGACCACTGGATGATGGCATGGAAGGTGATAGGGCTTTCGCACAGGCCCAAGATCATGGTGTCGCGGCCTGCCTCGATGCGCTTGGCGATGGCGATTTCGCCTTCGCGGCTGAGCAGTTCGACCGCGCCCATTTCGCGCAGGTACATGCGCACCGGGTCGTCCGTGCGGTCGACCGTTTCCTTCTTCTTTTCGACGACCGGGCGTTCGGCCCCCATCGAATCGGAATCGTCGACCTCGTCGACTTCCTTTTCCTCGGGGTCGACTGCGTCCTCGTCGCTCTCGACGATGTTGACGCCCATTTCGTTCAGCGCAGCGGTAATATCCTCGATCTGGTCAGAGGACATGTCGGCCGGAAGCGCCTCGTTAAGCTCGTCAACAGTAATCACCCCGCGGCGCTTGGCCCGGGCAATGAGTTTCTTGATCGAGGCTTCGTTAAGGTCAATCAGCGGAGCATCGCCGCCGTCCTGTTCGCCGCCCTGGATATCGTCTTCGTCCATTATTCCGCCGTTTTTTGTGCCGCCACCCCATCAAGGGCGGCTGTCCGCGCGCTGGCCATTTGCCGCAAGCGCGCATCGAATTCCAGTTTTCTCTTCAACAGCCGTTGTTGTTCCGCATAAGCCCCCTCCGACAAGTCACGCTCGAACCGCGCGGTTGCCTCAGCCAGAGCGGCCTCAAGCGCGGGTCTTTCGACCAGCAGGCCTATCGCCTGGGCCAGGCTTTCCCTGGCCATTTCGGGCGGCGCGTCGTCAGCAAGAAAGCCGAAACGCAGCGAAGCATATTCCACGGGGTTCGGGGCAACCAGACCCCGAGCAGTCAATATGGTGGACAAATGCCCGGTTTCAAGCGGTTCGCCTTCATCCAGTGCATCAATCAGCACGGCAAAGCGCGGATCGGCCAGATCGGCGTGGGCCAGAGCGTCGCCATGCCGGGCCAGTTCCTGCGGATAACGGAGCAATCCGGCAAGAATGGCGGCAGACAGCGCATCGCGCGATCCGGCATTCTCGCGCAGTCTGCGGGTGACGCTGGGATCGCTGCGGCGGACAGGGGCGCTTTTGCCGCCCGGCCGCCACTCGCTCTGCTGGCGCGGCGGGAAAGCGAATTCGGAAAAGCGATTGTTCAGTTCGCGCCGGTAAAGCGCCTTGATGTCCGGATCGGCAATCGTGTCGACATGGGCCATCAGGCGCGCTTTCAGGCCCGCCTTGTCTTCTGGCGTATTGAGCGGGGTGGCATCGCGTTCATGTTCCCACAGCTGGTCAAGCAGTGACTTTGGTTCTGCCAGCAGGGCTTCGAGCGCCGCAACGCCGTTTTCCTTGATCAGGTCATCCGGGTCCTTGCCAGCCGGCATCCGCACGATCTTCAGGCTGTGGGCCGGACGGAGCAGGGGGAGGGCGCGCGTTACGGCGCGCATGGCGGCGCGCTGGCCCGCAGCGTCGCCATCGAAGCAGAGGATCGGCGTTTCGACCAGTCGCCAGAGCATTTCCAGTTGCCGCTCGGTCAGGGCCGTGCCCATCGGTGCCACCGCTTCGTCAATCCCGGCGGCGGCGAGGGCGATCACGTCCATCTGCCCTTCAACCACCACGATCCGCCCGCTCTGGCGCGAGGCAGGCCCGGCGCGGTGCAGGTTGAACAGGGTGCGCCCCTTGTCGAACAGCGGCGTGTCTGGCGAGTTAAGGTACTTCGGCGCGTCCTTCTTTTCCGCGTCGAGAATACGCGCGGCAAAACCGATTACCCGGCCGCGGGCATCGTGGATCGGCATGGTCAGGCGGTCGCGGAAGCGGTCGTATGGTTCTTTATCGTCAACCGCGATGCGCAGCCCGGCCTCGATCAGCATTTCTTCGCTGAACTGGCTCAGCGCGGATTTCAGAGCCTGCCGACCCGCCGGAGCGAAGCCAAAGCCGAACCGTTCCATGGTCAGCGCATCGAACCGGCGCGAGGCGAGGTAGGCCCGCGCCTTGGCCCCGTCGGCCGTTTCAAGCTGGGCGCGATAGAAGTTCTGCGCGGCTTCCAGCACTTCGTGAAGGCCGGCCTGCTGCTCGGCCTTTTGCGCCGCGCGGGGATCGGGCGCGGGAACGTCCAGCCCGGCCTCTGCGGCTAGTTCCTTCACCGCGTCCATGAACGACAGGCCGCGCTGGTCGGTCATCCAGCGGATCACATCGCCGTGCGCGCCGCAGCCAAAGCAGTGGTAGAACCCCTTTTGGTCATTGACCGTAAAGCTGGGGCTTTTCTCGTTATGAAACGGGCAGCAGGCCTTGAATTCATGCCCCGCCTTGGTGAGCCGCGTCGTCCGGGAAATAACGCTGGATAGCGTCACCCGGGCGCGCAGTTCATCAAGCCATTGCGGGGATAGGGCCATCAGGCCAGCGCGGCTTTCACAAGGCCACTGGCCTTGCCCATGTTGAGCTGGGTGCCGTGCTTGGCCTTCAGCGCGCCAACCACCTTGCCCATGTCCTTCATGCCTTCGGCGCCGGTTTCCGCGATGATTGCGGCGATGGCGGCCTTGACTTCGTCTTCGCTCATCTGGGCGGGGAGGAAGCTTTCGATGACGACCAGTTCGCCCTTTTCGACGTCGGCCAGTTCCTGACGGCCGCCCTGTTCGTACATGGTGATCGATTCGCGACGTTGCTTGGCCATCTTTTGCAGAACGTCGACCACGATTGCGTCGTCGTCCTGGGTCGGCGCGGCGGTGCGCAGTTCGATGTCCTTGTCTTTCAGCTTGGCAAGAATGAGGCGCACGGCGGCAAGGCGCGGCTTGTCGCCGGCCTTCATTGCTTCGACCTGCGCGGCCTTGATCGAGTCGCGGAGCATGATTTTCCTTGTAATTTGGTGTGGTCGTCTGACGGAAACAGCTTTGCTAAGCTGGGGAAAGCGTCAACTTAACCGAAAGAATCTCATTTTCATAGGTTGACGCTGCGGTGATCGAGGTCTAGCCGCCGAGCCTTAGCGACATTGCTGGAACCCCTCGAAACGGAGCGCCCCCTCATGGCTGACGCCGCCTCTTTGCACGTACCCCCACCGGCGGGTGCGACGGGAGTCCTTGTGCTCGCCGATGGCCATGTGGCCTGGGGCAAAGGATTCGGAGCCGAAGGATCGGCAGTTGGTGAAGTCTGCTTCAACACGGCCATGACCGGCTATGAAGAAGTGATGACCGATCCCAGCTACGCCGGTCAGATCGTCACTTTCACTTTCCCGCACATCGGCAACGTCGGTGTGAACGAGGAAGATGAAGAAAGCCACGTCGATGGCGCCGTGGGCTGCATCGTTCGTGAAGACCTGACCGCGCCTTCTAACTTCCGCTCAACCGGTACTTTCGGTGACTGGCTGGCGGCCAAGGGCAAGATCGGCCTGTCCGGCGTCGATACCCGCGCGCTGACCCGCCGCATTCGCCTCTCCGGCGCGCCCAACGCCGTGATTGCCCACAGCAAGGACGGCAAGTTCGACATTCCCGCTCTGCTGAAGCAGGCGCGCGAATGGCCCGGCCTTGAAGGGATGGATCTGGCCAAGGTGGTCAGCCGCACCGCACGCGAAGAATGGCAGGGCGGTCCGTGGACCCTTGGCCAAGGCTATGCCCAGGCTGATGGCGCGGGCAAGCCGCACGTCGTCGCGCTCGATTTTGGTGCGAAGGACAACATTTTCCGCAACCTGGTGAAGGCCGGGGCCCACGTCACCGTGGTTCCGGGCAATACCTCGCTGGACGAGGTCATGGCGCTCAACCCGGCAGGCGTGTTCCTGTCGAACGGTCCGGGCGACCCGGCGGCAACCGGCGAATATGCCGTGCCGGTGATCCGCGGCCTGCTGGAGCGTGACGTTCCGGTCTTCGGTATCTGCCTTGGCCACCAGATGCTCGGCCTTGCTGCCGGTGCGCGCACGACCAAGATGCATCAGGGCCACCGCGGCGCGAACCATCCGGTCAAGCGACTGGAGGACGGCGTGGTCGAAATCACCAGCATGAACCACGGCTTTGCCATCGATAATACCGCCCTGCCGGACAGCGTGGAAGAAACCCACGTCTCGCTGTTCGACGGCAGCAACTGCGGCATTGCGATCAAGGGCAAGAAGGCCTTTGGCGTGCAATATCACCCCGAAGCCAGCCCCGGCCCGCAGGACAGCTTCTACCTCTTCCAGAAATTCGTCGAGAACCTCTCGTAATGCCCAAACGCACAGACATCTCCTCGATCCTCGTCATTGGCGCCGGTCCGATTGTTATCGGTCAGGCTTGCGAGTTCGACTATTCCGGCACCCAGGCGATCAAGGCGCTGAAGGAGGAGGGCTACCGCGTGGTCCTCGTCAACTCCAACCCCGCCACGATCATGACCGATCCGGACATGGCGGACGCGACCTATGTCGAGCCGATTACGCCCGACGTTGTCGCCCGGATCATCGAGAAGGAACGTCCCGACGCTGTCCTGCCGACCATGGGCGGGCAGACTGCGCTCAATACCGCGCTGGCGCTGTTTAACGACGGTACGCTGGAAAAGTACGGCGTGAAGATGATCGGCGCCGATGCCGACGCCATCGACAAGGCCGAAGACCGTCAGCGTTTCCGCGAGGCGATGGACAAGATCGGGCTGGAATCCGCTCGTTCGGGCGTGGCCCACACGGTTGAGGAAGCTTTCGCCGTGCTGGAACGCACCGGCCTGCCTTCGATCATCCGTCCCAGCTTTACTTTGGGCGGCACCGGTGGCGGCGTCGCCTATAACAAGGCAGAGTTCGAGCAGATCGTCCGCTCCGGCCTTGATGCCTCGCCCACGACCGAAGTCCTGATCGAGGAAAGCCTGCTCGGCTGGAAAGAATACGAGATGGAAGTCGTCCGTGACCGGAACGACAATGCCATCATCATCTGCTCGATCGA
>CAZLPK010000060.1:0-12238 GCA_964561375.1 uncultured Novosphingobium sp. | reverse complement strand
TATGGCACCGCCGTGGGTTTGTAGAGCCTGGCCGGAATTGCCCATGCCTTTGCGGCAACAGTCGGACAATTCGTGGCTGCCCGCGCTGCGCTGGCAGTCATTCATCTGCTGGTGTCCCGCATCGTTGCCCGCGACGAAGGTTGAGTTAGCGACGAAGGATAAAGTTGGCGCCGGAAGTAAACGGGTCGCACGCCGACTTTACCTTCCGTAGCGGCAGCCCGGCACACTTAGGTGTGCCGGGTTGTTTCGCGTGTGGGGCAGGTATTTCTGAGGTGTCCGTGCGCCTTTGCCGGGGGGCAAGGCGTGTGATGATCACGAGGCTGGACCGGGCTGTCGCGGATATCGGCGATCTGCCTTGAACAGCAAAACACCCCGGCCATGCGGCACGGGGTGTTCGCTTGTTCGCAATCGCGCAGTTGCGGATCAGTGTTCGCCTGACGGGTCGTTGAACTCGCTGGGAATCCAGGCGTTGACGATGCCGCCGTCGATCGGGATCGTGGTGCCGACGACATAGTCGCCCGCGCGGCTGGCGAGATAGATCGCGCCGCCAGCAATATCCTCGGCCACGCCGACGCGCTTGTAGGGGATGCCCTTGGCGCTGGTTTCGGGGTTCTTTGCCGCAGCCTTGTTCATCTCGCTGGGATAGGCGCCCGGCGCGATGCAGGTGCAGACGATGTTGTCCTTGATCAGGCGCGCGGCCATGCGCTTGGTCAGGTGGATCACCGCCGCCTTCGACGCCTGGTAGGAATAGGTTTCCCACGGGTTCGGGCGCAGCCCGTCAATCGAGGCAATGTTGATCACCTTGGCCGGACGGTCAAAACTGGCCGCGGCATTGAGCAGCGGGTGCAGCTTCTGCGTCAGGAAGAACAGGCTCTTGACGTTGAGGTCCATGACCTTGTCCCAGCCCGCTTCGGGGAACTGGTCGAATTCCGTGCCCCAGGCCGCGCCGGCATTGTTGACCAGCACGTCCAGCTTGCTCTCGCGGCTGGCCAGTTCTTCGGCCAGACGCTTGATCTCGTCCATCTGGCTGAGGTCGCCGGGCAGGCCGATGACCTTGCCGGGATAGGCCGCGTTGAATTCAGCCTCGGTCTCGGCCAGTTGCTCGCGCTTGCGGGCGGTGATGTAGACCCGCTCGCAACCGGCGGCGAGGAAGCCTTCGAGCAGCATCTTGCCGATCCCGCGCGAACCTCCGGTGATCAGGGCAACCTTGCCTTCAAGGCTGAAGAGTTTGGTGAAGTCGAAAGCCATGTCCTCGCTCCTCAGTACCCGCTCAGCTGGGCGACGCGTTCGGCGTGGTAGTACATGTCGCCCATGAATTCGGCGAGAGCACGGTCACGCTTCATGTAGAGGCCGATGTCATATTCGTCGGTCATGCCGATGCCGCCGTGCATCTGCACGCCTTCCTTGACCGCCAGACCGGCCGCCTTGCCTGCCTTGGCCTTGGCGACGGAGACCATCAGGTCGGCCTTTTCGCTGCCCGCGTCGAGCAGCTGCTGGGCCTTGATCACCGTGGCGCGGGCGATTTCCAGTTCGGAATAGAGGTGCGCGGCGCGGTGCTGGAGCGACTGGAATTCACCGATCAGCTTGCCGAACTGCTTGCGCTGCTTGAGGTAGGTTGTGGTCATGTCGAACGAGCCAAGCGCCACGCCGACGCTTTCTGCCGCCGCACCGACGCGGCCCGCATTGAGCACGCGGTTCAGCACTTCGCGGCCGCCATCGACTTCGCCGATCACGGCATCGGCATCCAGCTGCACGCCGTCCAGCTTCACATGGGCGCTCTGCGCGCTGTCGACCAGACGGACCACGTCCATGCTCAGCCCAGCCGAATCCTTCGGCACGGCGAACAGGGTGATGCCGTCGTTATCGTCATCGCTGCCAGCGGTGCGGGCTGCGACCACCAGCATGTCGGCGCTGCCGCCCTGAACCACGAAGGCTTTCGAACCGCTCAGCTTGAAGCCGTTGCCAGCGCGTTCGGCGCGGGTCGAGATGCGTTCCGGACGGTGCTTTGGACCTTCGTCGATCGCCACGGCAAAGACGCTGTCGCCCGAAAGCAGGCCAGGCAGATAGCGGCCCTTGAGGTCGTCCGAAGCCTGACCCAGCGCAGTCGCGGCCATGACCGAGCTGGTCAGGAACGGCGAAGGGGTGAGGTTGCGGCCGATTTCTTCCAGCACGATCCCGGCTTCGACATTGCCCATGCCCAGCCCGCCATCGGCTTCGCTGACGAGGATGCCGGTAAAGCCCAGCTCGGCAAACTGCTTCCACAGGGCGTGGCCAAAGCCGTCCCTGCAATTGGTATCGCGCCAGTGGCGCAGCTGTTTCGCAATGTTGCCTTCGTCAGCCATGAACTGGCGGGCGGTATCGGCGAGCATCGCCTGATCTTCGGTGTGGTACAGCGGCATTATCAAATTCCTTTTCGTCCTCCCCGCGCTGGCAGGGATCGCTGGCATCCTGATGCGGCCCCGCTCAAGCGAGGCCAGCGGTCCCCGGCCAGGCCGGGGACGGCGCCAAGATTAGGCCCCCGGCAGGTCCAGGATGCGCTTCGAGATCACGTTGAGCATCACTTCGCTGGTGCCGCCCTCGATCGAGTTGGCCTTGGTACGCAGCCACGAACGCGCCTTCGTGCCGCCGTCCGATGCTTCGCTTTCCCATTCCAGCGCGGCGCTGCCGCCAGCGGCCATCAGCAGTTCGTGACGGCGCTTGTTCAGCTCGGTCCCGGCGTACTTCATCATGTTCGGCTGAGCCGGATGAGCCTTGCCGACCTTGATTTCGTCGAGGAACTTTTCACCCATGGCGGTGAAGGCCAGCGCGTCGACATCGAACATCGCCAGTTCGGCGCGCAGCAGCGGATCTTCCAGGCCGTTGCGCTTGCAGAAGGCGCCGATGGTGTTGAGCCGGTCGTTGCCACCCGCGCCCGAGATCATCTCGCGCTCGTGACCCAGCAGGTACTTGGCCACGTCCCAGCCGCGGTTCAGTTCGCCAACGATCTGATCCTTGGGCACCTTCACATTGTCGAAGAAGGTTTCGCAGAACGGCGAGTTGCCGCTGATCAGCAGGATCGGCTTGGTCGAAACGCCGGGGGTTTCCATGTCGAACAGCAGGAACGAAATGCCCTGATACTTGTTGGCCTTGTCGGTGCGGACCAGGCAGAAAATCCAGTCGGCCTTGTCGGCATAAGACGTCCAGATCTTCTGGCCGTTGACGATCCAGTGGTCGCCCTTGTCTTCGCCAAAGGTCTGCAGGGAAACGAGGTCCGAACCCGAACCCGGTTCGGAATAGCCCTGGCACCAGCGGATTTCACCGCGGGCGATCTGGTTCAGGTAGTGAACCTTCTGCTCTTCCGTGCCGAACTTCAGCAGGGCCGGGCCAAGCATCCAGATGCCGAACGAGGACAGCGGCGGACGCGCGCTGATGCGGTGCATTTCCTCGCGCCAGATCTTGGCTTCAGCCGGAGACATACCGGCGCCGCCATAGGCCTTGGGCCAATCCGGCACGGTGTAGCCTTTGGCCGCGCAGCGTTCGAGCCACTGCTTTTGCGCTTCGTTCTTGAACTTGAACTTGCGGCCGCCCCAGCAAACGTCAGCCTCGTCACGGACGGGTTCACGCATTTCGGGCGGGCAGTTTTCTTCAAGCCAGGCGCGGATTTCGGCGCGGAAGGCATCAAGGTCAGACATGGGTAAAGACTCCTCTCTTAACCGCAAGGTTAAATGGACTTGGGCACGTGGCGCAAGCCCGGAATTCCGCCATTCAATCGACACATGCTTGCCGTAGCGTCAAGCCGAAGGGCGTTGACCGCCGCGCTTCGTGTCCTAAGCTGGGTGCAAACAAGAGAGAAGGAGAGGCCATGCGATTCTCGGGCAAGAGCGTCGTTGTTACTGGTGCGGCATCGGGAATCGGGCGCGCCACCACCCTGTTGTTCGCCCGCGAAGGGGCAACCGTCTTCGCTGCCGACCTTAACCTTGCCGGGGCCGAAGCCGTGGCGCGCGAAGGGGACAACATCATTCCCGTGGCCTGCGACGTGTGCGACGTGGCCCAGATCAAGGCGCTGATGGACCATGCCGCCGGCACCTGCGGCGGGATCGACGTGGTGTTCAACAATGCCGGGGCAGGCGGCGCGCGCGAGAAGATCGACGAGATCGACGCCGATGGCTGGGACCGGACGATGGACCTGTTGCTCCGCTCGGTCGCCATGGGCATCCGCTATGCCGTGCCGCACATGAAGCAGCGCCCCGGTGCAGCCATCGTCAACACCAGTTCAGTCGCAGCCGTAGGGCCGGGCTATTCCCCGACGGCCTATGCCGTGGCCAAGGCCGGCGTGCTGCACCTGACCAAGTGCGCCGCCACCGATCTGGCCCAGTTCGGCATCCGCGTGAACGCGGTGCAGCCGGGCTTCATCAATACCAACATCTTTACCGCCAGCATGGAAATGCCGACTGAACTGGTCGACACGGCCAAGGCGATGATCGCCCAGTTGTCCAGCCATGCCCAGCCGGTCGGACGCGGCGGCCAGCCCGATGACATTGCCAATGCCGTGGCCTTCCTGTGCAGCGATGCGGCAGGTTTCGTCACCGGCACGTCGCTGATCGTCGATGGCGGGATCACCGTGGGTCCGCGGCATAGCTGGGATCCGGAAGCGCCGGGGCTGTTCGATGCCCTTCAGGCCATGGCAGAGGCGTCTGGCGCAGGGCAGGGCTGATGCAGCCGATCCAGGGGCCCATTCCCGGGCGGCTGGCCTTCTTCCACGGCCTTGGCTCGATCGCTTATGGGGTGAAGGACAACGGGTTCTCCACCTTCCTGCTGCTCTATTACAACCAGGTGCTGGGGATGAATGCCCAGCTGGTCAGCCTTGCGCTGATGCTGGCCCTGGTGATCGACGGGATCATCGATCCGATCATCGGCTATCTGTCAGACCGTACCCATACCCGCTGGGGGCGGCGCCTGCCGTGGCTCTACCTTGCGGCGATCCCGCTGGGGATCAGCTGGTATCTGCTCTGGGCCGAGACGACCCAGCCGACCTTCTGGGGACTGGTGGGCCTTGCCGTGGCGATCCGGGCGCTGGTTTCCTGCTGCGAGGTGCCTTCGGTGGCGCTCGTGCCGGAACTGACCCACGACTATGACGAGCGCACCCGGCTGATGCGCTTCCGCTTCCTGTTCGGCTGGGGCGGCGGTCTTCTGGTCATGTTCCTTGCCTATGACGTGTTCCTCGCCAAGGGGCTGCTCGATGCCGAGGGATACCGCGCCTATGGCCTGACCGGGGCGATCCTGATCACGGCGACGGTGCTGATCTCCGCGCTTGCGCAGCATAAGGTCGCATCCGGCTATCCGCCGCGCGCCCGGTCGCAGTTCAGTCTGAAAACCGCCTTTGCCGAACTGCGGGAAAGCTTTTCCCACCGCGCCTTCGTGATTTTGCTGATCGGCGGCGGGCTGGCCTACACCAGCCAGGGCATCACCTTTTCCATCGGCAACTACCTCTACCTGTTCGTCTGGCAGTTTTCGCCCGGCGATCTGGCCATTTTCCCCTGGGTGCTGTTCGTCAGCGTTATGACCACCTTTGTCCTGCTGCCCCACCTGCACAAGCGCTGGGGCAAGCGAGATACGGCGGTCGGCGCGGCTTTGATCGGGATGGTCTTCCTCGTCACTCCCTACATCCTGCGCCTTGCCGGGGCCTGGCCGGAAGTCGGAACGCCTCAGTCGACCTGGCCGGTCTTTGCCTTCCTGTTCTGCTCCAATGTGTTCAGCGTTTCGGCGATGATCTCGGCCAGTTCGATGGTGGCCGACGTGGTGGAGGCGTCCGAGGAAAAGACCGGACGCCGCAGCGAAGGGGCCTTCTTTGCCGGCAATATGCTGATTACCAAGTGCGCGACGGGCATCGGCATCTTTACCACCGGGCAGCTGCTGGCCTTTGCCGGAATGCCGGAAAAGGCGAAGCCGGGGCTGGTCCCGGGCGAAGTCATCGATACACTGACTTTGACCTATGCCATGGCGGCGATGGTTTTCGCCGTGTGTGTTGCGCTGGTCATCCGTCGTTTCCCGATCACCCGTGCTGATCACGAGGCGCGGCTGGCGGCTCTTGCGGCGGCTCGTTCAAACCCGGATGCAGAGGGAATACACCCATAAGCTGACGATTTAACCGAACGATTAATTCACCCTTGGCGCGCGGCCTGCCCCGTGGCAGGAACGCAAGCGAGATTCGACAGTATAAGGAAAGGAAGAACCATGGATTTCGATCCCACCGAACGGCAAGTCTACTGGCGCAACCGCGTACGCGAATTCATTGAAAACCACGTTCGCCCCCGTCAGGCTGACTACAAGAAGCAGGACGCCGAGGGCGGCCGTTGGAAGGTTCTTCAGGTCGTCGAAGAGGAAAAGGCCCGCGCCAAGGCGCAGGGTATCTGGAACCTGTTCATGCCGCCGCAGTCTGGTCGCACCCACGTCGACGATACGTTCGAATTCGACGGTCCCGGCCTGACCAACCTTGAATACGCGCTCTGCGCCGAGGAAATGGGCCGCGTCGGCTTTGCCTCGGAAGTGTTCAACTGCTCGGCGCCCGATACCGGTAACATGGAAGTGCTGCACCGCTATGGCACGCTCGAACAGAAGGAAAAGTGGCTGAAGCCGCTGATGAACGGCGAAATCCGTTCGGCCTTCCTGATGACCGAGCCGCAGGTGGCATCGTCCGACGCAACCAACGTCGAATGCTCGATCCGCCGCGAAGGCGACGAATATGTGATCAACGGCACCAAGTGGTGGTCGTCGGGTGCAGGCGATCCGCGCTGCAAGGTCGCGATCGTGATGGGCAAGACCGACTTCGAAGCCAAGAAGCACCAGCAGCAGTCGATGGTGCTGATGGAACTGGACGCTCCGGGCGTCGAGATCGTCCGTCACCTGCCGGTCTTCGGCTATGACGATGCGCCGCATGGCCACATGGAAATCAAGCTCAACAACGTCCGCATTCCGGCCAGCAACATGCTGCTGGGCGAAGGACGCGGGTTCGAGATCGCGCAGGGCCGCCTCGGGCCGGGCCGCATCCACCACTGCATGCGCACCATCGGCGTGGCCGAAGAAGCACTGGCCAAGATGGTCAAGCGCCTCAGCAGCCGCATCGCCTTTGGCAAGCCGATCAGCAGCCATTCGATCTGGGAACAGCGCATTGCCGAAGCCCGCATCGAAATCGAATGCTCGCGCCTGCTCTGCCTCAAGGCGGCGGACATGATGGACAAGGTCGGCAACAAGTCGGCCCAGGCCGAGATCGCGATGATCAAGGTCAAGGCTCCGAACATGGCGCTCAAGATCATCGACGATGCGATCCAGGCCCACGGCGGTGGCGGCGTTTCGGAAGACTTCGGTCTTGCCAAGATGTACGCTGGCCAGCGCACCCTGCGCATCGCTGACGGTCCGGACGAAGTCCACAACCGTTCGATCGCTCGTATCGAACTGGGCAAGTATGCGCCGCAGCCGGATAACGGCCCGAGCTCGGGCGATCTTGGCGTGGCACGCTGATTGGGTACGGTCCCCGCATCACAGCGGGGGCCGCTGCCTTTGGACGCTGAGCCGGTTCACGCCGGCCAGCGATCCCTGCCTTCGCGGGGATGATGTAATGGGAGAAGCATGATGAAAGCAGCAGTACTGGTCGAACCGCACAAGCCGCTGGAGATCGAAAACCTCCAGATCAGCAAGCCCGGCCCGCATGAGGTGTTGATCCGCACCGCTGCCTGCGGTCTGTGCCATTCCGATCTTCACTTCATCGAAGGTACCTATCCCCACGCTCTGCCCGCCGTGCCGGGCCACGAAGCCGCCGGGATCGTCGAAGCGGTCGGCAGCGAAGTGCGCACGGTCAAGCCTGGCGACGCTGTCGTGACCTGCCTTTCGGCCTTCTGCGGCCACTGCGAATTCTGCGTCACCGGCCGCATGGCCCTGTGCTTGGGCGGTGATACCCGCCGCGCTCCGGGCGATGCCCCGCGCCTGTCGCGTCAGGATGGCAGCCCGGTCAACCAGATGCTCAACCTTTCGGCCTTTGCCGAAATGATGCTGATCCACGAACACGCCTGCACCCGGATCGATCCGGAAATGCCGCTGGATCGCGCCTCGATTATCGGCTGCGCGGTGACCACTGGCGCGGGCACGATCTTCAACGCCTGCAAGGTCACGCCGGGTGAAACCGTGGCCGTGGTCGGCTGCGGCGGGGTCGGCCTGGCCGCGATCAACGCCGCCAAGATTGCCGGCGCGGGCAAGATCATCGCCGCCGATCCGATTGCGGAGAAGCGCGAATTGGCGATGAAGCTGGGCGCAACCCACACGGTCGATGCCATGGACGCTGATGCCGCCGCGCAGATCGTCGAGCTGACCAAGGGCGGGGTCGACCACGCGGTCGAAGCCGTGGGCCGTCCCGCCTCCGGCGAACTGGCGGTCAAGTCGCTGCGCCGCGGCGGCACCGCGACCATCCTGGGGATGATGCCGCTGAACCACTCGGTCGGCCTGTCCGCCATGGACCTGCTTTCGGGCAAGAAGCTGCAGGGCGCGATCATGGGGATGAACCACTTCCCGGTCGATATGCCGCGCCTGGTGGATTTCTATATGCGCGGCCTGCTCGATCTCGACACGATCATTGCCGAGCGTATCCCGCTGGAAAAGATCAACGAAGGATTCGAAACGATGAAGTCCGGTGCCTCGGCCCGTTCGGTAATCGTGTTCGATAGCTGAGGCCGGCCTGCGCCTTTCGTTATTGCGAGCGGAGCGAGGCAATCCAGGGTGGTTGTGCGTGATGCTCTGGATTGCTTCGTCGCTGCGCTCTGTGCAACGACGAAGCCCGATTGGAGAGTTTAAGTGACTGAATTGCTTAATGCGGATGAAGCTTTTATCGGCACGGTCGAACCCGAAGGTGCCGACAAGCTGGACGAAGCCAGGCTGACCGAATGGATGCAGGCCAATGTGGCAGGTTTCGAAGGTCCGCTGCACCTGACCAAGTTCAAGGGTGGGCAGTCCAATCCGACCTACAAGATCGAAGCCAAGAGCGGCAATTACGTGCTGCGGCGCAAGCCGTTCGGCCCGCTGCTGCCCAGCGCCCACGCAGTAGATCGCGAATACAAGGTTCAGGCCGCCCTGTCGAAGGCCGGCTTCCCCGCTGCGCCGCAATACGGCCTGTGCACCGATGACAGCGTCGTCGGTTCGTGGTTCTATGTCATGGGCATGGTCGACGGCCGCACCATCTGGGATGGTGCCATGCCCAAGGATGCGCCGGAATATCGCCGTGCCACCTATATGGCGATGATCGATACGCTGGCTGCGCTGCATGAGGTCGATGTCGAAAAGGCCGGCCTGTCCGACTATGGCAAGCCGGGCAATTACTTCGGCCGTCAGGTTGATCGCTGGACCAAGCAGTACAAGCTGTCCGAAACCGAACTGATGCCGGAGATGGAACAGCTGATCGAATGGCTGCCCGCGACTCTGCCGGAGCAGACGCGGACCAGCGTGGTTCACGGCGACTACCGCATCGACAACATGATCTGGGCCAAGGACCGGCCGGAAGTGCTGGCCGTGCTGGACTGGGAGCTTTCCACCCTGGGTGATCCGCTGGGCGACCTTTCCTATGTCGCCATGGCCTGGGTGACGGACAACGGTGGCCGTTCCGGCGTGCAGGACGTTGACCGCAAGGCGCTGGGCATTCCGGAACTGGACGAAGTGCTCGAACGCTATTGCGAAAAGACCGGGCGCAGCAACGTGCCGGACATGAACTGGTACTTCGCCTACAACTTCTTCCGCCTGGCAGGCATCATGCAGGGCATCAAGAAGCGGGTGATCGACGGCACGGCCAACTCGGCCCATGCCAAGGCCATGTCCGATCGCGTGCAGCCGCTGGCTGACCGCGCTGCGGAATTTGCCCGCAAGGCCGGGATGTAATTGAAAAACGAAAGCCCCGGGCCGGACTATCCCGCCCGGGGCTTTTGATCAGAACTGCCAGGACCAGCTTGCCGCCAGACCCTTGTCATCCGGCACTTCGGCAAAATGCCCCGGATTGCGGCGGTAGAACAGGCTGACCATGGCCGAGCCGTTATAGAGCGGCCCTCGCCACAACAATTCCGCATTGATCTCGCGCCCGCGCGGCGTGAGCGAGACCAGCACATCGGCATAGGTCGGGGTGAGGGTCTGGTAAGAATAGGCGACCGGCAGGGTCAGTTTCAGACCGCCGCTTTCCACCCGCAGCGGTTGTGACACGCGCAGACCCAGAGCGTCCCCGCGTTCAATCAGATTTTCGCGGCCAAGGTCCAGCGCCCAGGCCGAGCTGCGCAGGTACGAACCATTGGCAATCGCGCCGCCGCTGTTCGCCCGGGTAAAGCCGCTGCGCCAGGCTGCACCCAGCCGCCAGTCGTCCGCAAAGCGCCATTCGCCATTGGCATCAAGGAACAGGCTGTTTGCCCCGCCAGCGCCAAAGCCATTGTGGAGCACCGCGCCCAGGAAGGTGCGCTGCTCGCCCAGCCAGCTAGCGCCAAGCGAGGCTTTGACCGGGCCGAATTGGCGGTCGAATGTCACGGCGATGCGGTCTGCCGGATTGAGCCGTATGCGGCCGAGATTGCTCGATCCGTCCAGCACCGGGGCGGCGGAAATGGCCGAACCATGCTCTGCCGAGATGGTCAGGCCGGTCTTGCCCAATTGGTGGCGTGCGGCAAAGCTGAAGCTCTGGTCGCGGCCAAAGCCGACATCGTCGACCGGTGCGCGGGCGATCAGGAAGGCGGGCTGGCTGCGGCCCTGCAATTGCGCGACAAGGCCATCTGCCCCCTGCGAGAAGGCAAAGGCAATGTTCGAATTCGGCGCCACCCGGGCAACCGCGCGTCCGGCCAGAACCCGCGCCTTTACCGCATCATCCGGAGACAGGCGCAATTGCCCGGTCCACGGCATCCGCGCCACCCGGCCCTTTGCATCGACCGAAAAGGCCAGCGAAAGTGCATCGCTACCCAGCGTGACATGCCGCGTTTCGCGTTCCAGCGCCGGGGCAAGCCGGGCCTGCTGCCGTGCGCCGCTAAAGCCGCTCGCCAGATCGACCTGATAGGCGCGCTGGTATTCGTCCAGGACAATCGCGGCGAGCGGAGTGCGCAGCGTGCCAGCATCGCCCATCGGACCAGAGGTAACCGCAGTGCTGTCTCCCAGCGGGATTGCAGTCGTGCTTCCGGCCAGGCTGGTCGCGCCTTGCGGAGCGAAGGCGGCGGTAATGTCCAGGATGCCCCGGCCATAGATCGCGTCGATTCCGGCCTCGCCCGCATCGCGTGCGGTGCGCAGCAGCAGATCGACCACCTGCACGGCGGTCAGGTTGGGGAAGGCCTGACGCAGCAGGGCGGCGGCTCCGGCAATTTGCGGGGCGGCAAAGCTGGTGCCCGATACGACATAGACCGACTGGCTGCCGTCCTGATTGTCGACGACCTTGATCTCGCCGTTTTCATAGACGCAGCACACCCGCTCGCCCCGAGCGGAGAGGAACCAGGTTGCCTCGCTTCCAGCCCTGTTCGAAAAGCCGGAGATCAGATTGTTGGCATTGACGGAGCCGGCGATGATGACATTGCCATTCCCCGCATCGCGCAGGCCAGCGGCAAAGGGGTCCGGGTTGTTGGGGTCAACGGCAGGATCGGTGGAATCGCCATCGTTGCCAGCGGATATGACCACGACCACTCCGGCCCGGGCCGCGCCTGTAATGGCCCTGCGCAGGACCTGACCGGGCGAGGATCCGCCCAGCGAGAGGTTTATGACTTTGGCCCCGCCCGACACGGCGGCATTCACGCCGGCGGCAATCGCGCTGTCGGAAAAGCTGCAGCCGCTGTCCGGATCGGTTTCGACATAGGTGGCGCAGCTGCCGATCGTGTCGGCCCGGAACATCGCGATCGTCGCATTAAAGGCGATGCCCATGATGCCGAGATTGTTGCGCCCCGCCGCAGCAGTCAGCGCAACCTGCGTGCCGTGGTCGTCATCCGCATTGTCCAGCCCGCGCCGCGCATCGACGACATCGCGCGAGATGCCCGAGATCCGGCCAGCAAATTCAGGGCTGCTGGTATCAATGCCTGAATCCACAATGGCGATGGTTACGTCCGTGCCAGAGTAACCCTTTGTCCAGGCCGTGATCGCACCATGCTGTGCAGGTCCGGTAGAGCGATCATATTCGCGGGTCAGGAATGCCGGGCTGGGCGTTGGCGTTGGTCCCGGTGTGGGTGGGGGCGTCGGTTCAGGCGATGGGGTCGGAGTCGGAGTGGGCGTAGGC
>CAZLPK010000059.1:0-12396 GCA_964561375.1 uncultured Novosphingobium sp. | reverse complement strand
AACTGGAAATCCTCAGCCATGCCGCAGACTCCTTGCCCTTTGGCCCTGCGCACCGTAAGGGCGGCCCGCTATGCCAAACGCGCTGACCTTTGCCGTTCCCAAGGGCCGTATCCTCGAAGAGGCACTGCCACTGATGGCCCGTGCCGGAGTGGTGCCTGAAGCGGGCTTTCACGACAAGAAGAACCGCGCCCTTTCCTTTGCCTGCGAAGGCAGTGACATGCGGCTGATCCGCGTGCGCGCTTTCGACGTGGCGACCTTTGTCGCCCACGGTGCGGCGCAGTGCGGGATTGTCGGTTCGGACGTGGTGGAAGAATTCGCCTATCCCGATCTTTACGCCCCGGTTGATCTGAACATCGGGCATTGCCGCCTCTCGGTGGCGGAACCGGTCGGGCAGGCCGATTCCAGCACCCATGTCAGCCACCTGCGCGTGGCCAGCAAGTATCCCAACCTGACCCGCCGCCATTTTGAGCAGCAGGGCGTTCAGGCCGAAGTGGTCAAGCTGAACGGCGCGATGGAACTTGCCCCCGGCCTTGGTCTGGCCAGCCGCATTGTCGATCTGGTTTCGACCGGCAAGACGCTGAAGGACAACGGTCTGGTTGAAACCAGCACGATCCTGCAGATTTCCGCGCGCCTGATTGTCAACCGCGCCGCGCTCAAGACCGATGAACGGGTTGCCGCGCTGGTTGAACGGTTCCGCGCGCTGGTTAGCGAAACGAAGGCTACGTAATGCTGCGGCTCAATACCCGTGAACCCGGCTTTGATGCGGCGTTCCAGCGCCTTGTGTCTGACCGCCGCGAAAGCGCAGCAGACCTTGCCCGCGATGTCGAGGCGATCCTTGGTGACGTAAAGAACCGGGGCGATGCCGCGCTGGCAGAAATGACCGCGCGCTGGGACGGCCACACCCTGGCGAGCGATGCCGATTGGCAATTCACTGCCGACCAGTGCCGCGAAGCCTTTGACGCGCTAAAGCCCGATCTGCGCGCAGCGCTGGAACTGGCCGCCGCCCGCATCCGCGCGTTCCATGAAAAGCAGCTTCCCGCCAACCGCGACGAAACTGACGATGCTGGCGTGCGCATGGGCGCGATCTGGCGCGGGGTCGATGCCGCCGGGCTTTACGTGCCGGGTGGCCGCGCGGCCTATCCATCCTCACTGCTGATGAACGCCATTCCGGCCAAGGTCGCCGGGGTTGAGCGTCTGGTGGTAGTAACGCCCACACCCAAGGGCCAGTTCAATCCGCTGGTTCTGGCCGCAGCCCATCTGGCCGGCGTGGACGAAGTGTGGCGCATCGGCGGCGCGCAGGCCGTGGCCGCGCTTGCCTATGGCACGGATCGGATCAAGCCGGTCGACGTCATCACCGGCCCCGGCAATGCCTGGGTGGCAGAGGCGAAGCGCCAGCTTTACGGCGTGGTCGGCATCGACATGGTTGCTGGCCCCAGCGAAATCCTGCTGATCGCCGATGCAATGAACGATCCGCAATGGACCGCCGCCGACCTGCTGAGCCAGGCCGAGCACGATCCTGCCGCGCAGTCGATCCTGATTACCGACGATGCCGCCTTTGCCGACCGCGTCGCCGAACAGGTTCAAGCCGAACTGGCCATGCTGCCCACGGCCAAGGTCGCCACGGAAAGCTGGAATACCCACGGTACGATCATCGAGGTCGCCAGCCTGAATGAAGCGCCCGCGCTGGCCAACGCACTGGCTGCGGAACACGTCCAGATCGCCACCGACGATCCCGAAGCCCTGATGCGCCAGATCCGCCACGCCGGTTCGGTCTTCCTGGGCCGGATGACGCCGGAAGCGGTGGGCGACTATGTCGCTGGCCCCAACCACGTTCTGCCCACGGGCCGCCGCGCGCGGTTCTCCTCCGGGCTGTCGGTGCTGGACTTCATGAAGCGCACCAGCTTCATCCAGCTTGATGAAAATGCTCTCAAGGCGATTGGCCCGGCCGCCATTGAACTGGCCGATGCCGAAGGGCTGCCCGCCCACGCCCGCTCGATCGAAGTAAGGCTCAAGATATGAAAGCCCGTTACCAGGCCCGCTCTGCTGCGCGCCTTGCTGCCGTTCAGGCGCTTTACCAGATCGACATGGAAGGCACGCCGCTGGCCTCCCTGCTGGACGAATTCCACCGTCACCGGCTGGGCGCAGAGATCGAGGGCGACCAGTACGCCCAGGCCGAAGTCGCCTTCTTCGACGATGTCGTGAAGGGCGTCGATGCCCGCCGTGACGAGGTTGACGAACTGCTTTCCGGCAAGTTGGCCGAAGGCTGGCGGCTGGAGCGGCTGGACAAGACCATGCTGCAAATCCTGCGCGCCGGGGCATGGGAACTGCTGGCCCGCGCCGACATACCGACCGCCACGGTAATCAGCGAGTACCTCGATGTCGCCCACGCCTTTTTCGAAGCGCGCGAGGCAAAGTTCGTGAACGGCGTGCTGGATGCCGTTGCCAAGGCGGTGCGTAGCTGACCGGCGAAGCCGCCTTCATCGCGGCCCTGCGCGCCATGGCGGGCGATCCCGCCGCGCGGGGGCTGGCCGATGATTGCGCCGTCCTTGAATTCGGCGGCGAAGCACTGGTCCTGACCCATGACACCATGGTCGAGGGGGTTCATTTCCTCAGCCAGCAGAGTGCCGAAGACGTGGCGTGGAAGCTGGTTGCCAGCAACATGTCCGACCTTGCGGCCAAGGGCGCAGAGCCGATAGGCGTACTGCTGTCCTATCAACTCGGCCCGGATGATGCCGCGTTCCTGCGCGGCCTGCAAGACGCCCTCACCCACTACGGCGCGGCCTTGCTGGGCGGCGACACGGTTTCGGCCAGCGGCCCGCGCACCTTTGGCCTGACGGCCATTGGCAAAGCCACCCACCGCCCCGTCCCGGCCCGCAGCGGCGCACGACCCGGCGACAGGGTGTGGATCACCGGACCGGTCGGACGGGCGATGCTGGGGCTGGATGCACTGCGCAGCGGCAATGGCGATTCAACCTTCTACCGGCGCGGTCAGGCGCTGCTCAAAGAAGGACAGGAACTGGCCCCGCTCGTCACCGCGATGATGGACGTTTCAGATGGCGTGCTGCTCGATGCAAAACGCCTTGCCGACGCGTCCGGCATGACCATCGACCTGACCCGGAAGGCCATCCCCATTGCCGCCCCTGAGGAACGCCGCGACGAGGCCCTGAGCTGGGGCGAGGACTACGAGTTGCTGTTCACGACTTCGCCGGGCGCAGTCCTGCCAATCGCTGCACACCCCATTGGCACAGTCTGCGAACGCGTTGAAAATGCGCTGTTGCTGGATGGTTCCGCCCCGCCGGAACGGCTGGGGTATGAGCATAATTGACCGCTGAAACGCGCCGGTTTTCCGGCGTTGCAATGCTCCGAATCGTCCCTATACCTTTGCTTACTGCCTCAAACAAAAAATAGAGGTGGAAGTTTTGGGAAACAGGAAAAGGGGGACGGCGCGTGAATCTTGTCACGATCGCAATTCTGCTGGGACTCTTGGCCATCGTGTATGGCTTCGTCACCAGCCGCCAGGTGCTTGGCGCACCCGCAGGCAATGAGAAAATGCAGGAAATCGCCGCCGCCATCCAGGAAGGCGCACAAGCCTACCTGAAGCGGCAGTACACGACCATTGCCATCGTCGGCGTTGTCGTTGCGGTGATCATCGCAGCGACGCTGGGCGGAATTTCCGCCACCGGCTTTGTCATCGGCGCGGTCCTTTCCGGCGTTGCGGGCTTCATCGGGATGAACATCTCGGTCCGTTCCAACGTCCGCACCGCTGCGGCGGCCCAGAACGGACTGCAGGCGGGCCTGACCCTGGCCTTCCGCGCTGGCGCGATCACCGGGATGCTGGTGGCAGGTCTGGCCCTGCTCGCCATCGCGGTGTTCTACTGGTACCTGACCGGCCCGGCCGGCTTCACTGTTGGGGGTGAAGACCGCACCGTGGTCGACGGACTGGTTGCCCTGGCCTTTGGCGCGTCGCTGATCTCCATCTTCGCCCGTCTGGGCGGCGGGATCTTCACCAAGGCTGCCGACGTCGGCGCCGACCTGGTCGGCAAGGTCGAGGCCGGCATTCCGGAAGACGATCCACGTAACCCGGCGGTTATTGCTGATAACGTGGGCGACAACGTGGGCGACTGCGCCGGCATGGCTGCCGACCTGTTCGAAACCTATGTCGTCACCGTCGGCGCAACCATGGTGCTGACCGCGCTGCTGCTGAAAGGCGCAGGCGACCTGCTCCAGCCACTTATGGCCTTGCCGCTGCTGATCGGCGGCGTCTGCATCGTCACCTCGATCATCGGCACCTACTTCGTGAAGCTGGGTTCGTCGAACAACGTGATGGGCGCGATGTACAAGGGCTTTCTGGTTTCCGCCGTGCTGGCCATTCCGGCCATCTGGTGGGCTACCGGTCACGCTCTTGGCAGCATGGAAGAGCTGATCCCGGGCACCGAGTATAACGGCCGTGCGCTGTTCTATTGCTCGCTGCTGGGTCTGGTCATCACCGGCCTGATCATCTGGATCACCGAATACTACACCGGCACCAGCTATCGTCCGGTCAAGTCGATCGCCAAGGCTTCGGAAACGGGCCACGGCACCAACGTGATCCAGGGCCTGGCCATCAGCCTTGAATCGACTGCCCTGCCGACCATCGTGATCGTTGCCGGCATCATCATCGCCCACCAGCTCGCTGGCCTGATCGGCATTGCCTATGCCGCCACTGCCATGCTGGCGCTGGCCGGGATGGTCGTTGCGCTCGACGCTTATGGCCCAGTCACCGACAATGCTGGCGGCATCGCCGAAATGGCCGGTCTGGACGATAGCGTCCGCGAAAAGACCGACCTGCTCGACGCCGTGGGCAACACCACCAAGGCCGTGACCAAGGGCTATGCCATCGGTTCGGCCGGTCTCGCCGCACTGGTGCTGTTTGCAGCCTACACCACCGACCTCAAGGAATTCTTCCCCGACCTGTCGGTGAACTTCAGCCTTGAGAACCCCTACGTGATCGTCGGCCTGCTGCTGGGCGCACTGCTGCCCTACCTGTTCGGGGCCATGGGGATGACCGCCGTTGGCCGTGCTGCGGGCGACGTGGTGATCGACGTGCGCGATCAGTTCCGCAGCAATCCCGGCATCATGACCTATGAAAGCAAGCCGGACTATGCCCGGACCGTGGACCTGGTAACCAAGGCGGCGATCAAGGAAATGATCATTCCGTCGCTGCTGCCGGTGCTTGCCCCGATCGTAGTCTACTTCGTGATCGCCGCTGTTGCCGGCCAGGAAAACGGCTTTGCCGCCCTGGGCGCCCTGCTGCTGGGCGTGATCGTTGGCGGCCTGTTCGTTGCCCTGTCGATGACTTCGGGCGGCGGCGCATGGGACAATGCCAAGAAGTACATCGAAGACGGCCACCATGGCGGCAAGGGCAGCGAAGCCCACAAGGCTGCCGTGACCGGTGACACCGTGGGCGATCCTTACAAGGACACTGCAGGTCCGGCCGTGAACCCGATGATCAAGATCACCAATATCGTGGCGCTGCTGCTGCTGGCCGCGCTGGCTGCCGGTCACTAAGACCAGCCGAAAAAGCAATAAATGAACCCCGCTCGGCTTGATCCGGGCGGGGTTTTTCTTCGCCCGGATGGCGCCTGAAATTAAGTTGCGTCCTGCGACCTATTGACAGTCCAGTCAGCGACCGCAAAGGCTGGCTTCATGGAAGAGGAACGCACACCAGAACAACTCGTCGCCGGCCTGGTAAAACTGCTGGAAGTCAAGGATCAGGGCGAAGATCAATTCATCGGCCGGAAAAAGCGCGGCGGCATTGGCCGCGTATTCGGAGGCCAGGTGATCGCCCAGGCGCTGCATTCCGCCGAACTAACCGTCGATCCATCCCGCCCGGCCCACTCGCTTCACGCCTATTTCCTACGCGGCGGTAGCGAAGGGGTAGAAGTCGACTACAAGGTGGAGCGCGATTTCGATGGCGGTTCGTTCTCCAATCGCCGCGTTGTTGCCAGCCAGCAGGGCCGCCCGATCCTTAACCTTACGGCCAGCTTCCAGAAGCATGAGGAAGGCCTGCACCACGTCGATTCCGTCATGCCGGACGTTCCGCCGCCAGAGGAGCTGGAGCCGGAAGTCGTCGTGCGCCGCCGCTATGCCGAACAGGCCCGTCCCGAAGCACGGCACCACTTCCTTGAACAGCGCCCGGTAGAGATGCGCGCAGTCGAAGGGCGGCACTGGATGAACCCCTCGCCCGCCGCGCCGCGATCGCATTCGTGGTTCAAGACTGTCGCGCCGCTGCCGGACGATCCGCGGGTTCACCGCGCGATCCTGGCCTATGCCAGCGACATGACCCTGCTTGGCACCTGCGCCCTGCCCCACGGGCTTAGCTGGGCACGCGGCGAGGTGATCAGCGCCAGCCTGGACCATGCGGTGTGGTTCCATGAACCGTTCCGGGTGGACGAATGGCTGCTCTATGCCACCGACAGTCCGTGGAGCGGCTATGGCCGCGGGTTCAACCGGGGCCGCATCTTCAGCCGCGATGGCCGCCTGGTGGCCAGCGTCGCGCAGGAAGGGATGATCCGCAAGGTCGTTCCAAAGAGCTGATTCTTCTCCTCTTGCCCTTACTGCGCCCTGCGTTAGGCTGAGGCAAAACAGACAGGGGGGAGAAGACCATGAAGAAGCGATCCATCGTGATCGGCGCGCTTGCCGCAACGCTGGTTGCGGGTGGCGGCTGGTACACCAGTCTCGACAAGGAAACGCGCGGCCTGCTGGCGGCCATGCCGACCGACCGCGACGTGCTGATGTGGGAGCAGGATCAGCGCGATGCTGCCTTCCGTGCGATGGACCGCATATCGGTTCTGGCCGAGGCGCGCGAGGTTGCGCCTTCCGCCACGCCCCTGCCCCTGCCGCAGGGCAAGCCGCTCGATATTCCGGGCATCGACCAATACATGGCCCAGCAGCGCGCGGCGGGAATCGTGATCCTGCAGGACGGCAAGGTCCGGTTTGAACGCTATGGCCTGGGCTTTGATGCAGCCGGTCGCTGGACCAGCTTCTCGGTGGCCAAATCCTTTACCTCGACACTGGTCGGCGCAGCGATTCAGGATGGCTATATCAAGAGCCTGGACGACAAGGTCAGCCAATATATTCCCGGCCTGCGCGGTTCAGCCTATGACGATGTCTCGGTCCGCCAGCTTTTGACCATGAGTTCCGGGGTGAAGTGGAACGAGGACTACGAAGACCCCAATTCCGACGTTGCCCGCTTCAACGCTGCAAAACCAGAACCCGGCATGGATGCAACGGTCAGCTATATGCGCAAGCTGCCGCGCGCCCATCCGGCGGGCGAGGTCTGGCATTACAACACCGGCGAAACCAACCTGATCGGCGTGCTGGTTTCCTCAGCCACGAAAAAGCCGTTGTCCGAATACTTGCAGGAAAAGATCTGGCAGCCCGCGGGGATGGAAGCACCCGGAACCTGGCTATTGGGCGCCAGCGGCCACGAAATCGCCGGATGCTGCATTCAGGCGGCAACGCGCGACTATGCCCGCTTTGGCCTGTTCGTACTGGCGGGTGGCAATGCAGGCGGCAAGCAGATCGTCCCGTCCGACTGGTTTGCCCAGGCCACGGTCAAGCAGAAGGACATTGGCCGTCCGGGCAAGGGCTATGGCTATCAGTGGTGGACCTATGACGATGGCTCGGTCGCGGCGCAGGGCATCTTTGGCCAGGGCATCTTCATCGATCCCAAGCGCAAGCTGGTGATCGCCAGCAATGCCAACTGGACCCGCGCGACCCTGGGGCCGGAACCGGAAGCGCGTGAGGCGTTCTACAAGCAGGTTCAGGCCCTGATCGACGCAGGAAAGTAAAAGAAACGGCGGGGACTGCCACGGCAATCCCCGCCGGTTTCGATCAATCGCCGTCGAGCAGGTTGCCCAGCGCGCCCAGCATCGAACCTTCACCGCGGTTGCCCCCCGGTCCACCCGGCATGGCAGCGGCCAGCATTCGGCCAGCAAGACGCGCGAAGGGCAGCGACTGAATCCAGACCTTGCCCGGACCGCGCAGGCGGGCAAAGAACAGGCCTTCCCCGCCGAACAGCATGGACTTCACCCCGCCCACGGTCTGAATGTCGAAATCGACGTCCGGCGTCATCGCCGCGATGCAGCCGGTATCGACGTGCAGTTCTTCACCCGGCTTCAGTTCACGCTCAACAATCGTGCCGCCCATCTGGACGAAGACCCAGCCATCGCCGGTCAGGCGCTGCATGATGAAGCCTTCGCCGCCGAACAGGCCGGTCAGGATGCGGCGCTGGAAATGAATGCCGATTTCCACCCCGCGCGCTGCAGCAAGGAAGCTGTCCTTCTGGCAGATCAGGCCGCCGCCGACATCGCTCAGCTTGATCGGCAGGATCGCGCCTGGCACCGGGGCTGAAAAAGCAACCCGCGCCTTGCCGCTGCCGGTGTGGGTGTAAACCGTGGTGAACAGGCTTTCACCGGTAACCAGCCGCTTGCCCGCACCCAGCAGCTTGCCCATGAAGCCGCCTTCATTGGCGCGCCCGTCACCGAACACCGTGCTCATCTGCACGGTTGCGTCTTTCCAGACCATTGCCCCGGCCTCGGCCACGGCGCTTTCGCCCGGATCGAGTTCAATTTCGAGGAACTGAAGCTCCTGCCCCTTGATCTCGAAATCGATATCATCAGCCACGCTGGGATTGCGCGTGTGCTGGCTCCACGGACTGGTCATTTACTAACTCCTTGTGAAATGGTCGAGTTCGCCCCCTATCCACCCGGATGGTAGAAATCGTAAACCGTTTGCGCAACCGCCGCGCTTACCCCCGGCGCGCGTTGCAGGTCTTCCAGCGAAGCGGCGCGGACCTTGCTTGCCGTGCCAAAGTGCAAAAGCAGCGCGCGCTTGCGGGCCGGACCGATGCCTGGAATTTCATCCAGCGGGCTGGCGGTAATCGCGCGGCTGCGCTTTTCACGGTGCGCACCGATGGCAAAGCGGTGAACCTCGTCGCGCAGGCGCTGCAGGTGAAACAGCAGCGGTGAATTGACCGGCAGCATCTTTTCCCGCCCGTCAGGGAAGTGAAACACCTCGCGCCCATCGCGCCCGTGGTGCGGGCCCTTGGCAATGGCAATCAAGGCCACGTCCTCGATCCCCATATCCTCCAGCGTATCGCGCGCCGCGCTCATCTGCCCCTTGCCGCCGTCGATCAGGACCAGATCGGGCCACATCCCGCCATCGCGGTCGGGGTCTTCTTCCTGCACCCGGGCAAAGCGGCGCTGGAACACTTCACGCATCATCGCAAAGTCGTCATTGGTCTGGGCCGAGCGGATGTTCCACTTGCGGTACTGGCCCTTGATAAAGCCCTCTGGCCCAGCAACGATCATTGCGCCCAGTGCATTGGTGCCCTGAATATGGCTGTTGTCGTAAACCTCGATCCGCTGCGGCGGTTCGGGTAGCTCGAGGAATTCGGCTAGTGCGCGGTTGAGCTTGGCCTTGGTCCCGCTTTCGGCCAAGCGCCGCTCCAGCGCTTCGACTGCATTGCGCCGCGCCTGTTCGATCAGACGGCGGCGATCCCCGCGCTGCGGGACAGAGATTTCCACCTTGCCGCCAGCGCCTTCGCGGAACGCCTCGGCCAGCAGGTCCGCTTCGGACAGGTCGCGGTCCACCAGAATGCAGCGCGGCGGCGGCACTTCTTCATAAAACTGGGCCAGAAAGCTGGTCAGCACCTCTTCGCCCGACAGCCCCTCGGTATGGCTGGGGAAGAAGGCGCGGTGGCCCCAGTTCTGCCCGCCCCGGATAAAGAAGGCCTGCACGCCGATATGGCCGCCCTGTTCGGCCATGGCGAAGATATCGGCATTGCCCAGCCCTTCGGCATTGATCGCCTGGCTGCCCTGAATGAAGGTCGCCGCGCGCAGCCGGTCGCGCAGCATGGCGGCGCGTTCGAAATCCAGCGCTTCTGCCGCTTCGGCCATCTGCGCTTCGATCTTGCGCTGCACCGCGCTCGACTTGCCGCCAAGAAAGTCCTTCGCTTCGGCCACCAGTTCGGCATAGGCCGCCGCGTCGATCCGCCCGACGCAGGGGGCAGAGCACCGCTTGATCTGGTAAAGCAGGCAGGGCCGGTCGCGCCGGGCAAAGAAGCTGTCGGTGCAGGACCGCAGCAGAAACAGCTTTTGCAGCGCATTGATCGTGGTGTTGACCGATCCGGCGCTCGCAAACGGACCGTAATAGTTGCCCTTCGCCTTGCGCGCGCCGCGATGCTTCATGATCCGGGGAAAGTCATGCTCGGCGCGCAGCAGGATGAAGGGAAAGCTTTTATCATCGCGCAGCAGCACGTTGTAAGGCGGGCGATAGCGCTTGATCAGCTGCGCTTCGAGCAACAGCGCCTCGGCCTCGGAATTAGTGGTGACAATCACCATCGAGCGGGTCTGGGCAACCATCCGCTTCAACCGCAGCGGCAGGCGATCAACCTGGATATAGTTCGCCACCCGGTTCTTCAACGCGCGGGCCTTGCCCACGTAAAGCACCTCGCCCCGGGCATCGAGCATCCGGTAGACGCCCGGCTTGGGCTTCAGCGTAGCGTGAACTTCGCGGATCGCGGCAATCCCAACCTCGATATCCGGCTGGCTGCCCTTGATCGTATAGGCCGCGCGCTCCTCGTTGAAACGCTCGGCGCCCCTCGGGTCGGGCGGAGATCCTGCGGTAGTTCGGGCCATGGGGCCCAGATAGGCGTTCCCGCGCAGCGAAAAAAGGCGCGAGTTGACGGCAATCCCCGGTGTGCTAGCCTTTCACTTCGAAACAACAAGGACATGACCGCCATTATCGCCGCCACCAGCACCCGGGCCGATCACGAAACGCGCCCGCCAAATGGACTGATGCTGTTGGCAAAAGGGCGCTTTCTGCTGGAGCGTGCGGCCTTTTACGGCCTGCGCAGCCGCCTTGCCGCACTGCCATCAGGCGATGGTCATCCGGTACTGGTCTTTCCGGGCTTCCTCGCCTCTGACCGCTCAACCGCAGCGCTGCGCACCGTTCTGAGTGATCTTGGCTATCAGGCGCGCGGTTGGGGCCTGGGCCGCAACATTCGCGTCGATCTGGAACTGGTCGAGGCAATGGAGCGCCTGATCCAGAATATGGCGCAAAGCGCCGGGCGCAAGGTCTCGCTGGTCGGGTGGAGTCTGGGCGGCATCTTCGCCCGTGAACTGGCCAAGCTCCACCCGGATGCCGTGCGTCAGGTCATCACGCTGGGCAGCCCGATCCGCGATGATCGCCGCCACACCAATGCCTCCAGCCTGTTTGAATGGGTCAATGGCAAGGAACCCGAACTGCTCCGCCATGGCCGCTTCACAGGGCTGGACCGTGCCCCGCCCATGCCAACCACCGCGATCCTCTCGCGCAGTGATGGCATCGTCCACTGGACCGGATCCGTGCAGGAACCGGCCAGCGGGCATGAGCGGACCGAGAATATCATTGTGCGGGGCAGCCATCTTGGGCTGGTCCACAATCCCGGCGCGATCCTCGCCATGGCTGATCGGCTGCGGCAGGATGAGAACCATTGGCAGCCCTTCATTCCACCGGCATCCCTTCGGTGGATGTTCCCACCGCAGGAGTTACCCTGATGTCCACGCTCCATCTTGTCGATCGTTCGCTTCTGCCCCTGCTGGAACTGATGCCGGGTGGCGGTTTCTCCAATGAAACCCTGCCGCAGATCCGGGTCCAGTCGCAGCAGCGCTTTGCCTTTCTTGGCAAGCCGCCGATCGCGCCAGAGGTGAAGGTGATCGAAGGCCCCGGCGGGCCGCTGGAAATCTACTGGTACGACCCCACCCCCGGCAAGACCGGACGCCCCGCCCTGTTCCACATCCACGGCGGCGGCATGGTGATTGGCTCGGCCCAATCGATGCAGCATGGCCCGTCAGGCATGGCGGCGGCGCTGGGTATCCCGGTCGCTTCGGTTGAATACCGGCTTGCACCGGAGCACCCCTTCCCCGCCCCGCAGGAAGGCTGTCTGGCCGGGCTGAAGTGGCTGGCCGGCAACACAGCAGAACTGGGCGTGGACCCGGCACGGATCGCAATCATTGGCGAAAGCGCGGGCGGCGGTCTGGCCGCAGCCACGGCCCTGATGGCGCGCGACCTGAACGGCCCGGCTCTGGCTGCGCAGTTCCTGGTCTTCCCGATGCTCGATCATCGCACCGGCAGCGACGATTGCCCCTATGGCAACCCGGTCACCGGCGAATTCGTCTGGACGCGGGAAAGCAACCGGTTCGGTTGGCGCGCATTGCAGGGAGATTATCAGGCAAACGATCACCGCAAGGGCTGGTTCTCCCCCAGTCTGGCCGAGGATCTGGCGGGCCTGCCGCAAACGTGGATCGGCACGGGCAGCTGTTGAAGGACAGTTCACAGGAGCCGTAAGGCGACATCCAGCTTTACGAGGTG
>CAZLPK010000058.1:0-13000 GCA_964561375.1 uncultured Novosphingobium sp. | reverse complement strand
GCCGCGCGCGGCCAGCACTGCATCAAGCAGGGCGGTCAGCGCGCCTTCGTCCTGCAGTGCGCGCAGCCCCGGCGTGTTCGGGCTGGAGACATTGACCGCCAGATAGCTGGCCAGCGGAGCCATCAGCCGCGCCATGGTGGCATAGTCGGCAATGCGGTCGGTGGAATCCTTGTTGGCGCCGATATTGATCCCGACGATCCCCGGTTTGCCAAGACGCTGCGCCAGTCGTTCAACTGCCTGTTCGGCGCCGCCATTGTTAAAGCCCATGCGGTTGATCACCGCTTGGTCCTGCGCCAGCCGGAACAGGCGCGGGCGCGGATTGCCCGCCTGGGGCAGCGGGGTGATCGACCCGACTTCGGCAAAGCCGAAACCCAGGCCCAGCAAGGCGTCCGGCACTTCGGCATCCTTGTCAAACCCGGCAGCCATGCCCAGCGGGTTGGGAAAGTGCAGCCCCGCCACTTCGGTCGCCAGCGGGCCATCGCAGCGGTTGGTTCCATGCAGGGGCAGCGCCTTCAGTGCGGCAATCGAAACGCCATGGGCGGTTTCAGGATCAAGCAGGAAAAGGGCGGGCCGAAGCAGCGAATAGACCATGCCGCGCCTATGGCAGCGAGCAGCGGCCCTGTCGATTCCTGCCGCGCAGCGACTGCGGATCATTCCTTATTCTTCAATCAGGGAAGTTTTGTCGATTCCGTACAATCCAAACTCGTTGCGATTTCGTAATAAACACCTGCGACCCGAAGGACTCGCGGCTTTATGCCATTTGCGACGTCCTTAACTTCAAAAAGCGACTCCTTGGCATGTCCGGGAGTCGCTTCTTTTTAGCAAATTTGCGCCATTTTGACCGATTTGATCGGCGCGATTGCATGCGTCGCGTGTTGGGCCTAGGGGAAACCGGAACGAATCACTCCGATTTGCGGGAGCCTTTGCCCATGCGCTTGTCGAGCATGGCCGATTACGCCGTTGTCACGATGACTGCCGCCGCCCGGCATTGCGGCGGTGCGCGTGTGTCTGCCGCGCAGCTTGCCGATGAAACCGGCCTGCCCGCGCCGACCGTGCAAAAGCTGGTCAGCCGCCTGACCTCGGCGGGCCTGCTGCGCTCCTCGCGCGGGGCGGGTGGCGGGCTCAAGCTGGCTCGTCCGGCTGCAGCCATCACACTGGCGGATATTATCGAAGCGGTTGAAGGGCCGATTGCCCTGACCACCTGCATTGATCGGGAGCGGGACAATTGCTCGCTCGATGCCAATTGCTCGGTCAAGCCGCACTGGCCGGTGGTCAACGCCGCCATGCGCGGCGCTTTGGCGGGCGTTTCCCTGACCCAATTGAGCGGAGCAACGCAATGAGCGATGCGGTGAAGGATCAGGCTGCACGCGATGCAGCGGCCAAGGTCGCCGATTACGAACACGGCTGGTCAGCCGATATCGAGCAGGAATTCGCGCCCAAGGGCCTGGATGAAAGCACGGTACGGTTCATTTCGGCCAAGAAGAACGAGCCGGAATGGATGCTGGAATGGCGGCTCAAGGCATTTCGCCACTGGCAGACCATGCCGATGCCGGACTGGGCCAAGCTGAACGTTCCGCCGATCGACTATCAGGACGCCTATTACTACGCCGCGCCCAAGGCCAAGCCCAAGCTGGCCAGCCTGGACGAGGTCGATCCCGAGATTCTGGAAGTTTACAAGAAGCTGGGCATTCCACTGGAAGAGCAAAAGGTGCTCGCCGGGGTGGAAGGCGCGCGCAAGGTTGCGGTCGATGCGGTGTTCGATTCCGTCAGCGTCGCCACGACTTTCCGCGAAGAACTGAAGAAGGCCGGCGTGATCTTCCTCTCGATCAGCGAGGCGATCCGCGAGTATCCCGAACTGGTCAAGCAGTGGCTGGGCAAGGTCGTGCCGATGCACGACAACTTCTTTGCCGCGCTCAACTGCGCGGTCTTTTCCGACGGGACGTTCGTCTACATCCCCGAAGGGGTGCGCTGCCCGATGGAGCTCTCCACCTATTTCCGCATCAACGCGGAAAACACCGGGCAGTTCGAGCGGACCCTGATCGTGGCCGACAAGGGCGCCTACGTCTCCTACCTCGAAGGTTGCACCGCGCCGCAGCGCGATGAAAACCAGCTCCACGCCGCCGTGGTCGAACTGGTCGCGCTCGACGATGCCGAGATCAAGTATTCGACCGTGCAGAACTGGTATCCCGGCGACGCGCAAGGCAAGGGCGGGATCTACAACTTCGTGACCAAGCGCGCGCTGTGCCAGGGCAAGCGCAGCAAGGTCAGCTGGACCCAGGTCGAAACCGGCTCTGCCATCACCTGGAAGTACCCGTCCTGCGTCCTGAATGGCGAGGATTCGGTGGGCGAGTTCTATTCGGTCGCCGTCACCAACAATTACCAGCAGGCCGATACCGGCACCAAGATGATCCACAATGGCAAGGGCAGCCGCTCGACCATCGTGTCCAAGGGGATCAGCGCCGGGAAAAGCCAGAACACCTATCGCGGGCTGGTCCGCGTGGCGGCTGGTGCCGAGGGCGTGCGCAACTTTACCCAGTGCGACAGCCTGCTGCTCGGCAAGGACTGCGGCGCGCACACCGTGCCCTATATCGAGGTGCGCAACCCCAGCGCCCAGATCGAGCATGAGGCCACCACCAGCAAGATCAGCGACGACCAGCTGTTCTATGCCATGCAGCGCGGGCTGGATCAGGAGGCCGCCGTGGCCCTGATCGTGAATGGATTTGCCAAGGAAGTGTTGCAGCAACTGCCGATGGAATTCGCGGTTGAGGCGCAGAAACTGCTCGGCATCAGTTTGGAAGGTAGCGTCGGGTGATCCGGCGTAACCAGAAATGAGATTGCAATGACCGCCAAGAAAACCCTTACCGTCCGCCCGCTTGACGAGCGCACCGAAGCCCCCGCCCTGCAAAAGCGCGGGCGCGGCTGGGCGATTTCGGACAAGCGGCTTGATGCAATCCATGAGCAGGCCCGGCGCAACCGCATGCAGCCGACCGAGGCGCAGAAGCTGCTCGGTGAAAAGTTCGCCGAGCAGGAACTGGGCAAGTACAAGCTGACCCGCCAGCAGGTGATCGGCTCGGCCATCGTCGACTTTGCCTGCAATCCGCTCAAGGTCGCCGTCTCGATCGACGAAGGCGGTGATCCGGCGGTGACCGCGCGGCGCGACAGGAGCCTTGAGGCGGTCGGCATTCACCTTTTGCGTTTCCCTGCTGCCGATGTGCTGGCCGATCCCGATACGGTGGTTCAAACCGTGATCGCCGCCATGAAAGCGCGCTGGGAAGAGCGCCGCGCCCGGGGCCGTGCCCGCCCTGCCCCCAATCGCCAAGGATACAGCCGGTGACCCTGCTCAAGATCGACAACCTTCACGCCACTGTCGCGGACAAGCCCATTCTCAAGGGCCTGTCGCTGACTATCAATCCCGGCGAAGTCCATGCGATCATGGGTCCGAACGGCGCGGGCAAGTCGACCCTTGGCTACACGCTGGGTGGCCGTCCCGGCTATGAAGTGACCGATGGCTCGGTCCAGTTTGCCGGGCAGGATCTGCTGGAACTGGAACCGCATGAACGCGCCGCGGCTGGCCTGTTCCTGGGCTTTCAGTATCCGGTCGAGATCCCGGGCGTGTCCTTCGTCCAGTTCCTGCGCGAAAGCCTGAACGCCCAGCGCAAGAGCCGGGGCGAAGAACCGCTTTCCGGCGGGGAATTCCTCAAGCTGGCGCGCGAAAAGGCGGCGCTGCTGAAGATGGACATGGACATGCTCAAGCGCCCGGTGAACCTGGGCTTTTCCGGCGGGGAAAAGAAGCGCGCCGAGATGGTTCAGATGGGCATTCTCGATCCGAAGCTGGCGATCCTCGACGAAACCGATTCCGGGCTCGACATCGATGCGCTGCGCATCGTCGGCGAAGGGATCAACTCGGTCATGCGCAGCCCCGACAAGGCCGTGCTGCTGATCACCCACTACCAGCGCCTGCTGGACTATGTGAAGCCGGACTTCGTCCACGTCCTGGCCGCTGGCCGGATCGTCAAGACCGGCGGGCCGGAACTCGCGCTGGAACTGGAAGAGCGCGGCTACGAAGCGGTGGCGGCGTGACCCAGGCGCTCGCCCTGCCTACCCGCAAAAGCGAGGACTACCGCTATGCGGACCTGACCGCGCTTGAGGCTGCCTGGCCGATTGCGCCGGAGCAGATCGTACTGGGCGCAGGCGAAGAAGGGACCATGGCCATCGTCCACACCGGCGATGCCGTGGTGGCGCGCGATCTGGAAATCCGTCTGGGGGATGGGGCCAAGTTCGCCCTGCACCTGCTGGATGCCGGCACCGCCTATGGCCGGTTTGCCGTGCGGGTGACGCTGGGCGCGGGCGCAGAGTTTACCTTTGGCGCGGCGCAGCTGGCCGGTTCGGGCCAGACGCTGGAAATCGTCACCGAGGTTTCCCACGCTGCCCCCGATGCGGTCAGCCGCCAGATCGTCCGTTCGGTTGCGGCGGGCAAGTCGACCGTGAACTATCTGGGCAAGGTCCATGTCGAGCGCGGCGCCGATGGCACCGATGGCGAACAGTCGGTCCGGGCCATGCTGCTGGATCGCACCGCCACGGCCAACGCTCGCCCGGAACTGGAAATCTATGCCGACGATGTGAAGTGCGCCCATGGCTGCGCGGTTGGCGAACTGGATGCGCAGGCCCTGTTCTACATGGCCCAGCGCGGCCTGCCGCCACAGGAAGCCAAGAAGCTGATGCTCCAGGCTTTCGTTGCCGAGGCCTTTGTTGGCGCGCAGGATGAAGAGCAGCTGCTGGAAGGCGCGCTGGAAGCCTTGGGGAGACTGGTGTGACCGGCGGCGTAGACCCTTTCCTCCCCGAATCGGGGAGGGGGACCAGCGAAGCTGGTGGTGGGGTGGTTGCGGCCACTTCGAACCCGGAATCCCGCGCGCTGTCGGCCAACCCCCTCCACCATCCTGCGGATGGTCCCCCTCCCCGGTTCGGGGAGGAAACACGGGCGCAGTTTCCCGGGCTGGCGGGCGGCTGGCACTATCTGGATAGCGCGGCGACCGCGCAGAAGCCGCAGGAAGTGATCGACGCGGTCACGCGCGCCATGGGCGTGGACTATGCCACGGTCCATCGCGGCGTCTATGCCCGTTCGGCCAATATGACCCTGGCTTTCGAAGCGGCGCGGACCAAGGTTGCCGGCCTGATCGGTGCGCCGGCTGAGGAACTGGTCTTCACCCGCGGTGCGACCGAGGCGATCAATCTCCTCGCCTATGCCTGGCCGGACAAGGGCCGGGTGCTGCTTTCGACGCTGGAGCATCACTCCAACATCGTGCCGTGGCAACTGGCCGGCTGGCAGGTCGACGTTTGCCCGCTCACCGCCGATGGCCGGATCGACCTTGATGCGGCCGAGGCCATGCTGACGAGCGAGCACAAGTTTGTCGCCTTTGCCCATGTCTCCAACGTGCTTGGCTCGATGCTAGACGTTGCGCGGGCGGTGGAACTGGCGCACCGGGTCGGCGCAAAGATCCTGCTCGATGGCTGTCAGGCGGTGGCCCGCGTGCCGGTCGACGTTGCGGCGCTGGGCTGCGACTTCTATGCTTTTTCCAGCCACAAGCTTTACGGCCCGACCGGGATCGGCGCGCTGTGGGGCCGGGCCGAACTGCTTGACCGCATGACCCCGTGGCAGGGCGGCGGCGCGATGATCGAGCGGGTGACTTTCGAACGCTCGACCTTTGCCCCGGCACCGCAACGGTTTGAAGCTGGCACGCCCGCGATTGTCGAGGCCATCGGCTTTGGCGCGGCGGCAGACTATGTCCGCACCCTCGGCCTTGCCGCGATCCACGATCACGAAGCGGCGCTGGTGGCGGAATTGCGTGCGGCCCTGCGCGCCCGCAACGACATTACCCTGTTCGGGCCAGAGGAAAGCGCCGGCATCGTATCTTTTGCGATGGACGGGGTTCATCCCCACGATCTGGGCACCATATTGGACGAAGAAGGCGTGGCGATCCGCGCCGGGCACCACTGCGCCCAGCCCCTGATGGACCATCTGGGGGTACCGGCCACGGCGCGAGCCAGCTTTGGCGTCTATTCGGACAGCGACGATATTGCCGCCCTGATGCGGGGCATTGAAAGGACACGGAGGATCTTCGGATGAGCGAGGAACCCAAATTCATTGTCGAGCAGGTTGATAGCGTTCCGGCCCCGCCGCGCGCCAAGGTAGAAGATGCCGAAACTCCGGCTGAAAAGCTGGAGCGCAAGCGGGACTATCTGGAAGGTTTCCTTTCAGAAAAGCCGCAGGGCGCTGCGCCCGGTGAACCCGGCGGCGACATCTACGAAGGCGTAATTGCCGCGCTGAAGGACATTTTCGACCCCGAAATCCCGGTCAACATCTATGATCTTGGCCTGATTTATGGCGTCGACGTGGCCGACGATGGCGGCGTTGCCGTGACCATGACGCTGACCACCCCGCACTGCCCGGTGGCGGAATCGATGCCGGGCGAAGTCGAACTGCGCGTCGGCGCGGTCCCCGGCGTGCGCGACTGTGAAGTCAATCTGGTCTGGGACCCGCCATGGGACCCGGCCAAGATGAGCGATGAAGCCCGGCTGGAGCTTGGAATGCTATGACCACGACCCGGACCCTGCCCGCCGCTGTCACGCTGACCCCGGCTGCCGAAGCGCGCGTGGCCAAGTTGATGGCCGATGCGCCGGAAGGCACGATCGGCGTAAAGCTCAGCACCCCGCGCCGGGGCTGCTCTGGCCTCGCCTATTCGGTCGACTATGTCGATGCGGCCAATCCGCTGGACGAGCGGATCGAAACGCCGGGCGGCCTGTTCTTCATCGATGCCGCTTCGGTGCTCTACCTGATCGGCAGCACGATGGACTGGCAGGAAGACGATTTCACTGCCGGGTTCGTGTTCAACAACCCGAATGCCAAGGGCAGCTGCGGCTGCGGCGAGAGCTTTACGGTCTGAAGCCTTACGGGCCGATCACGGCCGCGGGACGAAGGTTTCGCCCGTTTCCGCGTCGATAAAGGCGATCAGGGCGCGTTCCAGATCGTCGAGGTCTTCGTCGGCCTCCAGCATGTCCTGCAGCCACGCCTGTTCCGATTGGTCCAGCAGTGCGGCGCTTTCCGCTTCCTCTCCCCAGTCGCTCAGCGGCTCACCGTGTTCAGAGGTGATTTCCAGCAGGCTGCTGAAGCCATCTTGCGGATCGCCAAGGGCAACGCGGGCGAGGAAGTTGCCGATCCCCGCGCCTTCGCGGCTCATGAATGCTTCCAGTTCGCGCATCCGCTCGGTCGTTGGTGCCTCGTGGCCAGCGAAGCCTAGCAGGAACTGCGCGACGCCCTTGACGAACAGGTCCTTCCACTCCGGGCAATTGGTCTCGTAAAGCGTGGCATCCTTGATCTGGAACAGCAGTTCCGCCTCGGCCTTGCTGACGCCGCCGGGGCGCTCGCTGCCGGTGCCAAAGATCACGCGGCGCAGCAGCTGCACTTCGGTCTGGTTGATCCCGCTGGGGTCCAGTTCGCCATGGCGCGTCGGGCCAAAGCCCATGGTCACGGCTTCCTCGATCTGGCGCAAGGCATAAGTGCGCAGCACATCTGGCACGCTGCTGGCCACTTCGATCACGCGCACCAGCAGTTCCAGTTCGGCCATGGTCCCGACCCGGCCATCGCGGTCGATCCGGGCGATCAGTTCCTCGGCCATTTCCAGATCGACATAGCCGCGCGGTTCGACCGTGTGGACGATGAAGCTGGTCAGCGCCTCGACAAAGAAGTCGCACCATTCCGGGCCGGTTTCATCTGCCGTTTCGTTGGCCAGGAACAGGGCTTCGGCCTCGTCCGGACTCATCTGGCCGTCAGCCCAGCCAATTCGGCGCAGGTCGGCAATTTCTGCAGCGGTAATCCGCCCGTCACTCGCGATCTGGGCGGTCAGGTCGCCAAATTCCATGCTCATCGCAGCAAGGCCCCTTGGTAGAACACCATATGCCTTGTGGCGGAATATCCTTAAAGCTGCGTTACCCTTGACCCGTCACCCTATTTCCCGCGCAGGCTGGCCACGCAGGCGGCGCGGTCTACGTCCTCTCCGTCGCTGGCGCGGCGGGCTTCGACATGGGTGGCGGTAGGGCTGGCGCCCGGTGCGGTCGGATAGAGAAAAACGTCGAGCACGCAGGCGCGGCCCGAAAATTGCAGCTTGCGGGCGTCACCTTCCCAGACGTCGAGGCGGGCCGGGCCGAACTGACGGACCAGGCCATCGGGCGTGGCGCCGATCACCCCTTCCAGACCGGGGCCGGACAAGATTTTGGGCTTTGGCAGCGCGGCGTTGCCGGGCGCACGCGTTGCCGGGCGCGTCACAACGGGCTTTTTCGCCTTGGTCGGTGCCGAAGGAGCCTTTGGCCCGCCGCCCGAGACGCAGGCGGACAGGAACAGGCCAAGGACGAGCGGAAGGGCAAGGTTGGAGCGCATCACGATACCCCTCTTTGCGCTGAAACGGACGCGTGATGCAAGCGGCGCCAGGACAGGCTGCGGTGAAAGCTTCCATGCACGGACAAAAGCCGCTAGGCGCGCGCCTCGTTGCGCTTTCACATCAGGATTACAGTTCATGTCCCAGCCGTCCACCCAGGTCATCGCCATCGGCAATGCGATCGTCGATGTCATGGCACCGTGCGATGATGCGTTGATCGAACGCTTTGGCATGACGCGTGGCGGCATGACCCTGATCGACACGGACCGGGCCAAAGAACTCTATGCCGCGATGGGTCCGGCGCGGGAGATTTCGGGCGGCTCTGCAGCCAACACGCTTGCCGGCCTGGCCGCGCTTGGTGCGCGCTGCGCCTTCATTGGCCAGGTTGCCGACGATCAGCTGGGCGAAGTTTTCGCGCATGACATCCGCGCTGGCGGGATCAAGTTCGACACGGCAGCCCGCGCCGGCGATCCGCCGACGGCCCGCTGCCTGATCTTTGTGACGCCCGATGGCCAACGCACGATGAACACTTTCCTTGGCGCCTCGCAGTTCCTGCCTGCAGCGGCGCTGGACGAAGCGGCGATTGCCGATGCAGAGATTCTTTATCTGGAAGGCTATCTGTGGGATCCGGAAGAGCCGCGCGCTGCCATGCGCCGGGCAATTGCCGCTGCCAAGAATGCCGGGCGCAAGGTGGCCTTTACCCTGTCCGATGCCTTCGTGATCGAACGTCACGGTGCGGATTTCCGCGCGATGATCGAAACCGGTGATATCGACATCCTCTTCGCCAACCATGTCGAACTGGCATCCCTGACCGGCCATGACGATTTCCACGCCGGGATCGACGCGCTGAAGGACAAGGTGCCGATGCTGGTCGTTACCCGCAGCGAACAGGGCGCAGTCGCGGCCCATGCTGGCCAGGTTTACGAAGTTCCGGCGGAACCGGTGGCGCAGGTGGTCGATACGACCGGTGCGGGCGATCTGTTCGCGGCAGGTTTCCTTCATGGCCATGTCAACGGTCGCCCGGTCGATGAATGCCTGACGCTGGGCGCGATCTGCGCGGCAGAAATCATTTCGCACTACGGCGCCCGGCCCGAGGCCGATCTGAAGGAACTGGCGGCGCAGCGCCTTGGCTAAGGCGCGCGTCTAACCGCTTATATCGGATCGTGCAGGGCCAGGGTCTGGCCGCGCAGGAATTCGCTGGGTACGGTGCCGGTCAGCGCCTTGAAATCGCGAATGAAGTGCGACTGATCGGCATAGCCCGCATCCAGCGCCAGTTCGGTCCATGACACCTCTGGTTCCAGTTCCTTGCGGTGGATTGCATAGCCCACCCGGCAAATTCGCGCGTAATGCTTTGGGTTCAATCCGGTCAGCTGGCGAAACCGGCGCTGGAAGTGTCGCAGCGACAGCCCGGCTCCATCGGCAAGTTCCTGAACCGGGATCGTCCCGTTCATTTTCCTGAGCCGGTTGGCCTGTTGAGCAACCGGATCGGTGCAGCTTTTGCCATTGGCAAGCGACTGAAGCCAATCGTCACTGGGCGGCGCCATTGCTGCCCAGTTTGGCGCTTTTTGCAGCGTTTGAAGCAAACCGTCTGGCAGAGTTACCGGGATGAAGTTGTCGACCAGAGATACCGGGTCGACCTGGAACAGCCGTGCGGCTGCGGCTGGCTGAAGCTGCGCGGTAAAGGTTTTCAACGCGCCAACAACTTCAAAATCGTAGCGGTAATAGGTGCGCGGACCAAACAACCCGGTGCGGGGAGATTCGAATTTCTGGCCGCTCTTGATGTCGTGAAGGCTGTAGCCACCATTCAGGATAATCTGAACGAAACAGTTCGGGCGAGCCGGAATTACCCTGCGGACGACCTGTCCACATTCCTCTATCTCGCCTCCGATATAGCCGATCAGGCAGGAGGCGAGTTCAGGAACGGAACTGTTTACCGGGGTTATTCTCAACCCATGGCCTCCCCAAAATGTGCATGATTGCCCCTATTTGGAAGTCATAGCCTCTCGCTTTACTTCGCGCCAGCCAATATCGCGGCGGCAGAAACCTTGCGGAAAATCGATTTTGTTTACTGCTTCGTAAGCATACTTTTGCGCCGCAGTAACGGTTTGCCCACGCGCCGTGACGTTCAGCACCCGCCCGCCATTGGCAACCAGCTGACCATCGACCAGCGCCGTACCGGCATGGAAAACCTTGGCTCCGTTCGCTTCAGCTGCGGCAATACCGGCGATCGTACCGCCTTTCAGCGGCGTGCCGGGATAGCCTTCTGCGGCCATGACCACGGTCAGTGCCGTATCGGGCGAGAATTGCGGCGCGGGCAGGGCGGCCAGGCGGCTTTCCGCCGTGGCCAGCATCAGTTCGGCCAGATCGCCTTCGTAACGCTGCATCAGCACCTGGCATTCAGGATCGCCAAAGCGGCAATTGTATTCGATCAGCTGGACGCCCTTGGGCGTCAGCATCAGTCCGGCATAGAGCACGCCGGAATAAGGCACGCCCTCTGCGGCCATGGCCTGGACCGTCGGAACCACAATCCGCTCCAGCGCTTCGCCTTCCAGCAGCGGGGTAAGGACCGGGGCGGGGCTATAGGCACCCATGCCGCCGGTGTTAGGGCCAGTATCGCCATCGCCAACGCGCTTGTGATCCTGCGCCGAACCGAACGGCACGACGGTATGGCCATCGGTAATGGCAAAGAAGCTGGCCTCCTCGCCCTCCAGGAATTCCTCGATCACGGCTTCGGCCCCGGCAGCGCCGAACCGGCCGGAGAAGATCTCGCGCACGGCTTCTTCCGCTTCTTCGCGGGTCATGGCCACGGTCACGCCCTTGCCAGCGGCCAGGCCATCGGCCTTGATCACCACGGGAATGGAAAAGCTGTCCAGCGCGGCCAGCCCTTCCGCTTCGCTGGTCACGCGGCGGAACGCGGCAGTCGGGATGTTGTGGCGGGCGCACAGTTCCTTGGTGAAGGCCTTGGACCCTTCCAGCTGGGCCGCTGCCTTGGACGGGCCGAACACTGGGACGCCTGCACCGCGCAAGGCATCGCCCAGACCATCAACCAGCGGCGCTTCCGGGCCGACCACGACTAGACCGATGCCTTGCGCGGCGCAGAATTCCAGCACCTGCGCATGGTTTTCCAGATCGAGCGAGACCAGTTCGGCATGATCGGCTATGCCGGGATTGCCGGGACTGGCGAACAGTTTCGTGCACAGCCGGGATTGCGTCAGCTTCCACGCCAGCGCATGTTCACGGCCGCCCGACCCAATCAGCAGGATATTCATGTCAGCGCCGCCCTATTTTGAAGATGAACCCACCGGGCTGGTAGCGAAGGAAGCGGCGGGCGACAACGCCGCAGCGCTATCTGTCAGCGAGATTTCTGCTCTGCTCAAGCGCACGGTCGAGGATCGCTTCGGCTTTGTCCGCGTCCGGGGCGAGATCAGCGGCTTCAAACGTGCAGCATCGGGCCACGTCTATCTGTGCCTCAAGGACGAGAATGCGCGGCTTGATGCGGTGATGTGGCGCGGCACGGCGCAGCGCCTGAATTTCATGCCCGAGGATGGCCTGGAAGTTGTCGCCACCGGCAAGCTGACGACCTATCCGGGCCGCTCGAACTATCAGCTGGTGATCGAACGGATGGAAGTCGCGGGCGAAGGCGCGCTGCTCGCCCTTCTCGCCCGCAACAAGGCGCGATTCGAGGCCGAGGGCCTGTTCGCGCCCGAGCGCAAGCGCGCACTGCCCTTCCTGCCGCGCACGATTGGCGTGGTCACTTCGCCGACCGGCGCAGTGATCCGCGACATCCTCCACCGTCTGGCAGACCGCTTTCCGGTCCGCGTGCTGGTCTGGCCGGTGCTGGTTCAGGGCCAGGGCGCGGCGGAACAGGTGGCGGCAGCCGTGCGTGGTTTCTCGGCTATGGCTCCCGATGGAGCCGTGCCGCGGCCCGATCTGGTGATCGTGGCGCGCGGCGGCGGTTCGATCGAAGACCTCTGGGCCTTTAACGAGGAAGCCGTGGTTCGCGCCGTGGCGGATTGCTCGATCCCGGTCATCTCTGCCGTCGGCCACGAAACCGATACAACACTGTGTGACTTCGCTGCAGATCGCCGCGCGCCAACCCCCACTGCTGCTGCCGAAATGGCTGTGCCGGTGCGCAGTGACCTGATCAACCAGCTGGCCGAACTGACCCTGCGCAAGCGCCGCGCCGTCCTGCGCCCGCTGCAACTGGGGCGGGAGCGGCTGGCGGCCCGGGCCGAGCGCCTGCCCGCGCCGCAGACCCTGCTCAGCCCGCAGGCGCAAAAGCTGGACGACCTGTCCGAACGGTTCCGCCGCGCGCTTGGCGACCGCACGATGCTGGCGCGCGGTGATCTACAGCGCGTCTCGGCGCGGCTTTCGTTGCCGCTGGTGACGGCACGGGTGCAGACTGCGCGTGGACGCCTCGATGGGCTGGCCCGCCTGTTCGTCTCGCTCGACCCCGACAAAGTCCTCGCCCGCGGCTATGTCCGCGTCAGCGGTGCAGGTGGCCGCACGCTCACCACCAAGGCTGCCGCCGGAAAAGAGCAGTCGCTCACCCTGCATTTCCAGGATGGCGA
>CAZLPK010000057.1:0-13104 GCA_964561375.1 uncultured Novosphingobium sp. | reverse complement strand
AGAATGCGTGACACGGCAAAATCAGAATTTCCAGACAACAGGTTGCTCAATCGCTTAATTTAAGCAATGCGTATTCCTGCAGGTTCCGATTGCCAAATTTAACTGATCGGTTAAACCACGACTCAAAGGAACTGAGAGAGGAGGCCACCTGTGGCAATCAAGACCCGCATTACTGAACTACTAGGCATCGAGCACCCGATCGTTCAGGGCGGGATGCAGTGGGTTGGCACGGCCGAAATGGCCAGCGCCGTTTCCAACGCGGGCGGCCTTGGCATCATCACCGGCCTGACCCAGCCCAGCGCTGAAGCACTCGCCGCCGAAATCGAACGCTGCAAGGGCATGACCAACAAGCCTTTCGGCGTGAACATGACCGTGTTTCCCGCGATCAATCCGCCTGATTACAAGGCCTATACCCAGGTCATCATCGACAGCGGGGTAAAGATCGTTGAAACCGCTGGCACGCCTGCCGTGCGCGAACTGTGGGAAATGATGAAGCCTGCGGGCATCAAGATCCTGCACAAGTGCACTGCCGTTCGCCACGCCCTTTCCGCTGAAAAGGCCGGGGTCGATGTGATTTCGATCGACGGTTTCGAATGCGCCGGTCACCCGGGTGAAGACGATATTCCGGGCCTGATCCTGATCCCGGCTGCGGCTGACAAGGTGAAGATTCCGCTGCTCGCTTCGGGTGGCTTTGGCGATGGGCGCGGTCTGGCTGCTGCCTTGGCTCTTGGTGCCGAGGGCATCAACATGGGCACCCGTTTCTGCGCCACGGTCGAAGCGCCGATCCACCAGAACTTCAAGCAGGCGATGGTCGACAACGACGAGCGCGCGACCGCGCTGATCTTCCGTTCGTTCCGCAACACCGCACGCGTGGCTAAGAACAACATCGCCCAGCAGGTCGTCGCCGCCGAAGCCGAAGGCAAGCCGTTCGAAGAGGTCGCTCCGCTGGTGAAGGGTACCCGCGGCAAGGAAGGCCTTGTTTCGGGCGATACCGAACATGGCATCTGGACCGCCGGCATGATTCAGGGTCTTATCCATGACATTCCGACCTGCCAGGATCTGGTCAGCCGGATCGTTGCCGACGCCGAAACCATCATCCGCCAGCGCCTGAACAGCATGCTGGCCTGAGCAACTTCCAAGGAGAAACTGAAATGGCCGAAGCCTATATCATCGACGCAGTCCGCACCCCCCGCGGGATCGGCAAGCCGGGCAAGGGCGCGCTGTCGCACCTGCACCCGCAGCACCTGGCGTCCACCTGCCTCAAGGCAATCCGCGACCGCAACAACCTCGACACCAGCACGGTGGACGACATCGTCTGGTCGTGCTCCAGCCAGAACGGCAAGCAGGGCGGCGACCTGGGCCGCATGGCTGCACTGGCCGCCGGTTACGACATCACCGCTTCGGGCACCACGCTTGACCGTTTCTGCGGCGGCGGCATCACCTCGGTGAACCTGGCTGCAGCCTCCGTCATGTCGGGCATGGAAGACTGCGTGATCGCAGGCGGCACCGAAATGATGAGCTTCACCTCGTCCTACGGCGCGGAACTGGCCAATGCCGGGATCAAGCCACTGGGCATGGGTTCGGGCAACCCCGCACTCGACGCAATCCACCCGCAAAGCCACCAGGGCGTGTGCGGCGACGCGATTGCCGCCCGTGAAGGCATTGACCGTCAGGCTCTCGATGCGCTGGCCCTCGTCAGCCAGGAACGCGCTGACCGCGCTATCCGCGAAGGCCGTTTCGACAAGTCGCTGGTCACCGTTTACAACGAAGACGGCACTGTCGCTCTGGACCGTGAAGAATTCCCCCGTCCGGAAACCACCATGGAAGGCCTCGCCTCGCTGAAGGCCAGCTTTGACGCCATGGCCGATTTCGACCTGGGCGGCGGCGTAACCTTCAAGAAGCAGATCCAGCGCGTCTATCCTGAACTCGACTGGAAGGGCGTGCACCATGCCGGTAACTCGTCGGGCGTGGTTGACGGCTCTGCCGCGATCCTGCTGACCAGCAAGGAATATGCAGACAAGCACGGCCTCAAGCCGCGCGGCCGCATCGTTGCCTATGCCAACCAGGGCGATTGCCCGACCCTGATGCTCAACGCTCCGGTTCCGGCAGCGAAGAAGGTGCTGGAAAAGGCTGGCCTGAAGAAGGACGACATCGACGTCTGGGAAATCAACGAAGCCTTCGCGGTTGTCGCTGAAAAGTTCATCCGTGACCTCGATCTTGATCGCACCAAGGTCAATCCGTGCGGCGGCGCCATGGCGCTGGGCCACCCGATTGGCGCAACCGGTTCGATCCTGATCGGCACGGCTCTGGACGAACTGGAGCGTACTGGCGGTCGCTATGGCCTGATCACCATGTGCGCCGCTGGCGGCATGGCTCCGGCCATCATCATCGAACGTCTCGACTAAGACCTAGCAAGCAATCCGGGGTTGCCCAGGCGGCCCCGGATTGCTTCGTTCCGCTCGCAATGACGAATCGATGCGAGAAGGACACCCGATGACCCAGCTGCTTGACCAGATCGCCGGGGTTGTCGGCCCTCAGGGCCTGCTGACCGGAGAAGACGTTTCCGGTCGTGCGGCCGATTTTATGGGCATGACCCATGTGCAGGCCAAGGCGATTGTCCGCCCGGCCAGCACTGCCGCACTTTCCGAAGTGATGAAGCTGTGCCACGCCGCCGGTCAGTCGGTCGTGCCAGCAGGCGGCTATACCGGGCTGGTCCACGGCGCGGATTGCCAGCCGGACGATATTCAGATTTCACTGGAACGGATGCGCAGCATCGAGGCAATCGACCCCGTCGGCCGGACCATGACGGTCGGCGCAGGCTGCCCGGTTCAGGCCGTGCAGGAAGCCGCGGCAGAGGCAGGCCTCAAGTTCGCAGTCGATTGGGGCGCGCGCGGTACGGCTACGGTCGGCGGCGGCATCTCGACCAATGCGGGCGGGAACTCGGTCGTCCGCTATGGCATGATGCGCGACAACGTGCTGGGGATCGAGGCGGTGCTGGCCGACGGCACGGTGATCTCGGCCATGAACAGCCTGCTCAAGAACAATGCGGCTTATGACCTCAAGCAGCTGTTTATCGGCAGCGAAGGGACGCTGGGCATTGTCACCCGCGCCGTGCTGAAGCTGCATTCCGCGCCGCTTTCCACCAATACCGCGCTGCTCGCGCTGGAAAGCTTTGACGCGGTCCAGGCGCTGTTTGTCCATGTCGGCAAGCGGTTGGGCGCGATGCTCACCTCGTTTGAAGTGATGTGGAACAGTTTTTACCAGTTGATCGCGATTGATACCGGCGATCACAATCCCCCGCTGCCGGGCCGCCATGCCTATTACGTGATCGTCGAGGCCGGAGGCACCGATCAGGAACGTGACGGTGCTCTGTTCGAAGCCGTGCTGGGCGAGGCACTGGAGCAGGGCATTGCCGTTGACGCCGTGATCGCCGCCAGCAAAGCCCAGGCCGAACAGATCTGGGCAATCCGCGATGACATCAAATCGCTGACCATGCGGACCATGCCCGCCGTCACCTTTGACGTCAGCCTGCCGATTGTCGCGATGGATGGCTATGTCCGGCAGCTTGAGCAAAATGCCCGCGCCGCCCTTGGCGAGAGCATGAAGCTGGTTGTCTTTGGCCATATCGGTGATGGCAATCTGCACATTATCCTTGGGGCGCAGCCGTTTACGCCGGAAACCCGGCATAAAATCGAGGAACTGGTCTACTCCGCCCTGGTCCCGCATCGCGGCTCGGTCAGCGCCGAACATGGCATTGGCCTCGAAAAGCGCGACTGGCTGCAAATCACTCGCTCGCCCGAAGAACTGGCGCTGATGCGGCGGCTCAAGGTGGCGATGGACCCAACCAACATTCTCAACCCCGGTAAGGTACTGGCATAGGAGGCCAAACGATGAGCGCGATGATCTGTGAAATTTCCGACCACATTGCCACGATCACGCTCAATCGGCCGGAACGGATGAACACCATTTCGTCGGCCATGCTCGACGAACTGACCCGCACGCTGGTTTCTGTGAACGAAAACCCGGATGTGCGGGTGGTGATCCTGACCGGATCGGGCCGCGCCTTCTGCGCCGGGTTGGACCTGAACGAAGCCTCCAGCGGCGAGGGCATTGGCGGCAAGGATCGCCGTCCGCCCGAAACCATCGACCTGCGCAACACGCCGCCAACCGTGCTGTTCGCGATGGACAAGCCGGTGATCTGCGCGCTCAACGGCTCCGCAGCGGGCTATGGCATGGACCTCGCACTGGGCTGCGACATTCGCATCATGGCCGATAATGCGAAGCTGGCAGCCGCTTTCGTGAAGCGCGGCGTGGTGCCGGAAAGCGGCGGCACCTGGTTCCTGCCGCGGATGCTGGGCTGGGCCAAGGCGGCAGAGATCATCTTCACTGGCCGCACCCTGAACGCGGCTGATTGCCTTGCCGAACGGCTGGTCAACAAGGTCGTTCCGGCCGATCAGGTCGCCGCGGAAGCCCGCGCCATGGCAGTCGAAATCGCTGCCAATGCCCCGATGGCAGTCCGCGCTTCCAAGCGCCTGATGCGGATGGGTCTGGACGAGACCTTCGATACCCACGTCCAGCACGTCTACCTGCAATTGCTCCCGCTTTTCGCCAGCGAAGATTTTTCCGAGGGCGTGAAGTCCTTCCTCGAAAAGCGCCACGCTGCTTTCACGGGCCGGTAATCAGCGTTCCAGCAGCACCGCCTCGGTCACGTCCCGCGCGTTGATCGCGCCGGACAGGCCGAGGGCGGTGCGCATGTCCTGTTCGACGAGGCCCAGGTAACGGGTGAGGGCGGGTTCTCCCCCCGCACCAAGGGCCATGACCCAGGGGCGCCCGATCAGCGCAGCCTTCGCGCCCAGAGCCAGCGCGCGGACGAGGTCTTGTCCGGTGCGGATACCGCCGTCGACCAGAAGGTTCGTTTCGCTGCCCACCGCATCGGCAATGCGCGGCAGCATCGTTGCGGTTGAGGCCACGCCGTCCAGTTGCCGCCCACCGTGGTTGCTGACGATCATCCCGTCTGCTCCCACCGCCACTGCCTGCCGCGCGTCATCGGTGTCGAGAATGCCTTTGAGCACAAGATTGCCCCGCCATACCTGGCGCAGCCATTCGATGTCCTTCCACGTTACCGAGGCGTCGAACTGGGTGCCGGTCCAGTGCAGGTAATCGCGCGGGTTCTTCGATTGCTGCACGTACATGGCAATATTGCCAAAGCCGTGCGGTCCGCCCTTCAAACCCACGTCCCAGGCCCAGCGGGGATGGAGCAGCCAGTCGAGCGGGCCAGAGCGGAGCCGCCCCCACAGGCCCAGCCCGCCCGCCATGCCATTGCGAATATCGCGGTAGCGGGTGCCGAGCACCGCAAGGTCGATCGTGAAGACCAGCGTCCGCACTCCGGATTCCCAGGCGCGGCCCAGGATTTCCTGCACGATGCCGCGATCTTTCAGCATGTAGAGCTGGAACCAGGCGGGCCGGTCACTCACCGCGCTGACTTCCTCCAGCGTGCAGATGCCAACGGTGGAAAGGCAGAACGGAATGCCCGCCTTGTCTGCCGCGCGTTTGGCCTGAACCTCGCCGCGCCGCGCGCTCATCCCGCCCATGCCGACCGGCGCCAGGATCAGCGGCATGGCCAGCTGTTCGCCGAACAGGTCGACCGAGCAATCCATCTGCGAGGCATCGCGCAGGACTTTCTGGGTCAGCTGGACGCTTTCCCAGTCTACCGTATTCCGCCGCAGCGTCACTTCTGCTCCCGCGCCCCCGTCGATGTAATCGAACAGGAAGCGCGGCAGGCGCTTTTCCGCCTCGCGCCGGAAATCGGCAAAGCTGGCGGGGAGGAGGTTCAGGGATTTGCCCATTGGTCTGCCCCCTGTGCCAAAAGGCTTACAGCATTGCCTCGATCAGACGCGGCCCCTTGTGCGCCAGTGCCTCCTCCAGCGCCTTGCGGAAGCCTTCGGCCGTGTCGACCCGCACGGCAGGAACGCCCATGCCTTCGGACATCTGCACCCAGTTCAGCCCCGGATTGCGCAGGTCGAGCATCGACAGCGCCTTGGGTCCGGGATTCTGCACGCCCACCCGCATCAGTTCGATATTGAGGATCGCGTAGGAACCGTTGTTGAGGATGATGGTGGTCACATCCAGGTTCTCGCGCGCCATGGTCCACAGGGCCTGGACCGTATACATGCCCGAACCATCGGCCTGCAGGGCGATTACCTTGCGGTCCGGACAGGCAACCGCCGCGCCGACTGCCAGCGGCAGGCCCTGACCGATCGCGCCGCCGGTGAGTTGCAGCCAGTCATGCTGCTTCGCGCCCGCACACATCAGCATCGAAGCACCGCCCTGAGTCGCGCCTTCATCCGAGACGATGGCGTTTTCCGGCAGCAGGTCGGCAAGGATCGCCCCCAGGCTGGCGCTGGTAAGCTTGCCCGGTTCTGCCGGGAACTGGGTAGGCGCTTGTACTAGCGCTGGCTGAGCCGGGGCGTCCAGCGCATCGGCAAGGGCGGTCAGCGCAGCCAAGGCATCTTCGCGCAGCGAGGCGAGGCGGACCAGATCGGCATCGGGCGGGGACAGCCAGCTGGGCTTGCCCGGATAGGCAAAGAACGAGACTGGCGGTTCGGCGCCGCAGAACACGATGGTGCCAAAGTCCTTGAGGAAGGCCTCGGCCTGCTCGCCAAAATAGGGCAGTTTCTCCACCGCTACCCGGCCGGCACCGCGCTGGTGGCGGGTGGCAAAGGTTTCCGCGACGAGGCGGCAGCCGGTGGCGGCGGCAATCCGCCCGGCCTGATGCAGTGCGTCTTCGCGCAGGGCGCGTCCGCCAAGGAACAGGCACTTTTGCCCGCTGCCCGATTTCAGCGCGTCAGCCGCAGCGGCAATTGTTGCGTAAGGGGCCTTGGGCGGGACCGGGATGACTGGCGGGGACACAGGGTGAGAGCCTTCGGTCCAGGCATGGTCAGCCGGAACGATGACTGTCGCGATCTTGCCCGGGTATCCGCCCATGGCCACGCTGAACGCTTCGGCCCCGGCTTGCGCAAGGTCGCGGTTCGATTTCGACGTGCGAACCCAGTCCGACATGGGCCGGGCCACGCCTGCCGCATCGGAAGTGAGCGGCGCATCGAAATGCAGGTGATAGGTCGCATGGTCGCCAACCATGTTGATGATCGGGCTGCCGGCCTTTTTCGCGTTGTGCAGGTTGGCCAGGCCATTGCCAAGGCCGGGGCCAAGGTGGAGCAGGGTAATTGCAGGCTTGTCTGCCATACGGCCATAGCCGTCCGCCGCGCCGGTCACTACGCCTTCGAACAGGCCGAGGATCGCACGCATTCCGTGCTGGCGGTCTACTGCTGCAACCAGTTGCATTTCCGAGGTTCCAGGGTTAGCGAAGCAGACTTCGACCCCGCAGGAATAGAGCGTTTCAATGAATGCTTCGGCACCGTTCATTTCGATAGGTCCTCCCTTGAAACCCAAACTAACGCGCGGGTTCGGGCGCGCAACAGGATTGTGCCAGAGGCCGCTGGCGCTATGAGAAGCGCAAGCATGGAGGATGAGTCGCGCAATGAATTATGATGTCGTTATCGTGGGCGCCGGTCAGGGCGGGGCCTATGCCGCAATCCAGCTGCGCCAGCTGGGCTTTGAAGGCACCATTGCGCTGGTCGGCCGCGAAAGTGAGCCGCCCTATGAGCGTCCGCCGCTCTCCAAGGAATATATGCTGGGCGACAAGACGTGGGACCGCCTGCTGATCCGTCCGGCTGACTTCTGGGCAGGCAAGGGGATCGAACTGGTCCTCAATGCCGAAGTGACTGCGGTTGATCCCGCCGCCAAGAGCGTGACCCTGCAGGATGGCCGGACCATCGGCTATGGCGATCTGGTCTGGGCGACTGGTGGCGATCCGCGCCGCCTGAGCTGCCCCGGTGCTGACCTGCCCGGCGTCTATGGTGTGCGCAATCGCGCCGATGCCGACGCGATTCTGGCCGATCTGCCGACTGTTGAGCGGGCTGTCATCGTTGGCGGTGGCTACATCGGTCTTGAAGCGGCCGCCGTGCTGCGCAAGCTGGGCAAGGAAGTGACCCTGCTGGAAGTGCTGCCGCGCGTGCTGGCCCGCGTTGCCGGTGAAGAGCTGTCGGCCTTCTACCAGGCCGAACACCGCGCGCACGGCGTCGACCTGCGCACCGAAACCGGGCTGGAAGCCATCGAAGGCACGGACCGCGTGACCGGCGTGCGCCTGTCGGATGGCTCGGTCGTCGAATGCCAGCTGGTGATCGTCGGGATCGGGATTATCCCGGCAGTCGGTCCGCTGATTGCCGCTGGCGCTGCGGGTGGCAACGGGGTGGACGTAGATCAGTTCTGCCGCACCAGCCTGCCCAACGTCTATGCCATTGGTGACTGCGCGGCCCATGCCAACCGCTTTGCCGATGGCAATGTGATCCGTCTGGAAAGCGTCCAGAACGCCAACGATCAGGCAACTTGCGTGGCCAAGGCGATCACCGGCGATGCACAGCCCTATGCGGCGACGCCGTGGTTCTGGTCGAACCAGTATGACCTCAAGCTGCAGACGGTGGGCCTGTCCGGCGGACATGACACCGCCGTGCTGCGCGGTGATCCGGCCAACCGCAGCTTTTCGGTTCTTTACCTCAAGGACGGCAAGCTGATCGCCTGCGACGCGGTGAATGCGATCAAGGACTATGTCCAGGCGCGCAAGCTGGTTGAGGAAGGTGCAGTCATCGCTCCGGCGGATCTGGCCGATGCCAGCCGTCCGCTGAAGGAACTGGACCGGATTTCCTGATAAAGAAACTCTGGATTGCTTCTCGTCGTTGCGAGGAGCGCAGCGACGAAGCAATCCAGTGCGGTCAGCCGTCTTCGCGGCGATAGGCCGGGAGGTGGATACCGAACTTGATGGCGGAGGCGCGCAGGAGAAATCCTGCCGCGCCCGCCACGGTCCACACGATGCCGCGCGGCGCGTCGAGCATCATCCCCGCCGCGCATAGCGCCGAGGACAGGGCCGCAGCAGTCACGTAAAGTTCGGGCCGCATCAGGATCGACGGAAGCCCTGCCAGCACGTCTCGGATCACCCCGCCGATACAACCCGTTATAATGCCCATGGTCACTGCTGGAATCGGCGTAACGCCATAGGCCAGCGCCTTGGCCGTGCCGAGGACTGCATAGCCTGCCAGACCGACGGCATCGGCATATTCCAGTAATTGTCCTTCCCACCAGCGCCGCGGCGTGAACCAGGCGACCAGCGCGACGCCCAGACAGACGGCGGCCACCCACGGATCGCGCACCCAGAAAACGGGCGCACCGATCAGCAGGTCACGCACCGAACCGCCGCCCACGCCGGTCACCAGCGCAAAAAAGCCCATGGTAACGAAAGTCTGGCGCAGCCGCGCGGCCAGCAAGGCGCCAGACAGGGCGAACACGGCAATGCCGACGATGTCGAGGATGGCAGGAATCTGGGGAATGTCGGGATTCATGTGCCCACCTTTACTAACCGTCCCGGATGCCGGCAGCGCCATCCAGCACAAGGGTGGCAAACAAGCATGGCGGTAAGGCGGGCCATGCCAGCGGGCTTATTCTTCGATATGTTCGCGCAGCTTGTCCATCAGCACCTGGATGCGCGTTGCTGCTTCGGAGAAAGTGACGATGTCTTCGCGGTTGTTGTTCAGCCGCGCTTCCTTGGCCGCTTCGGCGTAGCCCTCCAGGTCCACTTCCAGCGCATCGACCAGCATCTCGATCTCGTCGGTGTTCAGCTTAAGGGTAACGTCGGCCATTGGGATATTCCTAATTGAAAGTCGTCATTGCGAGCAAAGCGAAGCAATCCAGAGCTGCGTCAGACAGCTCTGGATTGCCACGGGGCTATGCCCCTCGCAATGACGAAGTGTTTCTTAGATGTGGATCGGCTTGCCCATAACGGCCATGGCCGCTTCCTTCACAGCTTCGCTGTGGGTCGGGTGGGCATGGCAGGTATAGGCGATGTCTTCGCTGGTCGCCCCGAATTCCAGGGCCTGTGCGGCCTGGGCGATCATGGTGCCGGCAACCGTGGCGATGCACCACACGCCCAGAACCTTGTCAGTCTTGGCGTCGGCGATAACCTTCACGAAGCCGTCCGGCTCGTGGTTGGTCTTGGCGCGGCTGTTGGCCATCATCGGGAACTTGCCGACCTTGATTTCGCCCTGTTCGCGGGCCTGTTCTTCAGTCAGGCCAACACCGGCGAATTCGGGGAGGGTATAGACCACACCCGGGATCACCGCATGGTTCACGATGCCGATGCCGGTGGCGATATATTCGGCCACGGCGATGCCTTCGTCCTCGGCCTTGTGGGCCAGCATCGGACCGGGGATCACGTCGCCAATGGCGCGGACGCCATCAACCTTGGTGCGGAAATCATGGCCGGTTTCGATCTGGCCACGCGCGTTCACTTCCAGCCCGATCTTGTCGAGACCCAGGCCTTCGGTATGCGGACGGCGGCCAATCGCCACCAGCACGCAATCGGCTTCCAGCGTTTCGCTGTCGCCGCCCTTGGCCGGTTCCAGCGTCAGGGTAGCCTTCTTGCCGTTGACTACGGCGCCGGTCACCTTGGTGCCCAGCTTCAGGTCCATGCCCTGCTTCTTGAAGATCTTGCCGGCTTCCTTGCGGATGTCGCCGTCCATGCCGGGCAGCAACAGATCCAGGAATTCGACCACAGTCACCTTCGCGCCAAGACGGCGCCAGACCGAGCCCATTTCGAGGCCGATCACGCCGCCGCCAATCACCACCAGGTGTTCCGGCACGCGGTCCAGCGCCAGCGCGCCGGTGCTGTCCACGATCACGCCATTGTCGTTATCGACTTCGACGCCGGGCAGCGGGGTGACGCTGGAACCGGTCGCGATCACGACTTCCCTGGCAGTGTAGTCCTTGCCCGCAACGGTGACGGTGTGGGCGTCCTTGAACGTGCCATAGCCCTTGAGCCAATCGACCTTGTTCTTCTTGAACAGGTATTCGATGCCCTGGGTCAGACCCTTGACCGCTTCGGCCTTGTCCGCCTGCAGCGCGGACAGGTCGAGTTCGACCTTGCCCAGCTTTACGCCATAGCGGCTGAGAGTACCGTTGGCGGCTTCCTCAAACTTTTCCGAACCGTGCAGCAGCGCCTTCGACGGGATGCAACCGACGTTGAGGCAAGTGCCGCCCAGCGTTTCGCGTGCTTCGACGCAGGCCGTCTTGAGGCCCAGCTGCGCGGCGCGGATTGCACCGACATAGCCGCCCGGACCAGCGCCGATGAAGATCACGTCATAATCGTATTCAGCCATGGTCCTGTCCTTACAGATCGATCAGCAGACGGGTGGGATCTTCGATCGCTTCCTTGATGATCTTCAGCGCGGTCACGGCCTCGCGCCCGTCGATCAGGCGGTGGTCGTAGGACAGGGCGAGATACATCATCGGGCGAATCACGATCTGGCCATTACGGACGACCGGACGGTCTTCGATGCGGTGCAGGCCCAGAACCGCGCTCTGCGGCGGGTTGATGATCGGGGTCGACATCAGCGAGCCGAAGACACCGCCATTCGAAATGGTGAAAGTGCCGCCGGTCATGTCAGCCATGGTCAGCGCGCCGTCCTTGGCTTTCTTGCCATAGTCGGCAATTGCCTTTTCGATCTGGGCGAAGGACATGTCCTGCACATCGCGGACCACCGGAACGACCAGACCGTTCGGAGCCGAAACGGCCACCGACATGTCGACGTAGGGGTGATAGACGATTTCGTCGCCTTCGATGCGGGCATTGACGGCCGGAACGTCCTTCAGCGCCAGGCAGGCGGCCTTGGCGAAGAAGCCCATGAAGCCGAGGCGCACGCCATGCTTCTTTTCGAACGCGTCCTTGTAGGTTTGGCGCGCCTCGATCACTGCGGACATGTCGCAGTCGTTGAAGGTGGTCAGCAGGGCAGCCGTGTCCTGCGCTTCCTTCAGACGGCGGGCGACGGTCTGGCGCAGACGAGTCATCTTCACGCGCTCTTCACCGCGTCCACCGGCAGCTGCGGCTGCGGCCGGAGCGGCTGCGCTGGTGGCGGCAGCCGGAGCAGCGGTCTTGGCAGCGGCGGCGGCCAGAACGTCTTCCTTGGTGATGCGGCCGTCCTTGCCCGAACCCTTGATGCTGGCCGGATCAATCCCGTGTTCCAGCACGGCGCGGCGCACGGCAGGCGAGAGGGTGGCGGCTTCGGCAGCGGCAGCCGCCGGAACCGAGGCGACCGGAGCAGCAGCCGGGGCCGGTGCGGGGGCAGCAGCCGGAGCGGCCGGAGCCGCAGCAGCGCCGGTGCCTTCTTCAATCGTGGCGATCACGGCGCCAACCGCAACGTTATCGCCAACCTGCGCGATGTACTGGCCCATCACGCCGGCAACCGGCGACGGCACTTCCACGGCAACCTTGTCGGTTTCCAGGCTGGCAATCGGTTCGTCCAGGGCAACCGCTTCGCCCGGCTTCTTCAGCCATTCGCCAATGGTGGCTTCAGCAACGGATTCACCCAAGGTGGGGACTTTGACTTCAGTCGACATATTCTTGTTCCTCAAGCCTTTTTACGGCGACGGATTTCATCGCGGACGGAGGTGCCAAGGGCGTGGCTGATCAGCGCGCCCTGTTCAGCCTCATGCCGCTTGGCAAGGCCGGTGGCTGGCGAGGCGCTGGCGACGCGGCCCGCGTAACGCGCACGGGTAACCTTGCGCTCGGCTGCGATCAGCGCCTCTTCGATATAGGGTTCGACAAAGAACCAGGCACCGTTGTTCTTCGGCTCTTCCTGGCACCAGACGACTTCCTCCAGGTTCGGCATCTTCGAGAAGCGCAGCGCCAGCGGCTCACCCGGGAAGGGATAGAGCTGTTCGAGGCGGATGATCTGCACGTCATCGATTCCGGCGGCGTCGCGGGCTTCCATCAGGTCATAGGCAACCTTGCCCGAGCACAGGATGACCCGGCGGGTATCCTTGTCAGCCGCGCCATTGCGATCCGACAGGATGCGCTTGAAATGCGCCTCGCCGACGAATTCGCTCGCTTCGCTCTTGGCCATCGGGTGACGCAGCAGCGATTTTGGCGTCATGATGATCAGCGGCTTGCGGAACGGACGGTGCATCTGCCGGCGCAGCACGTGGAAGTAGTTGGCCGGG
>CAZLPK010000056.1:0-13821 GCA_964561375.1 uncultured Novosphingobium sp. | reverse complement strand
TTGGTTCAAAAACTTCTTGCATCACGGGCGGCAACCACAGAAGTCCTGACCCTAGGTGCCACTACCTTTCACTTAATACTAAATTTACCACGCCGCGCCCAAAACCCGCTCAACAGGACTTGGTGGGGAAACCACGTGGACACGTATCGGGGCAATTATCTGGATATCGCGGCAAGCGACGACTGGCTTGAAGTAGAGCTGGACGAAGAAGTGACGCCGCGCGAGCCGCCGCCCAGCCCGGTCGGGCAGGACGAGCGCCGGATGCAAGTGCGGGCCTATAACTTCTGGGCGGGCCTGCTGGGTGAACGCAGTTTTCCGTCGGTTTCAGAGCTCGATCCGCACGGGATGCCGGACTTTGGCCCCTACAGCGTCCTGCTCGATTTCAGCGATGGAATCGAAAATCCGGGGGTGCGCTATCTGGGCCAGCAACTGGCCGAAGAATGCGGCAGCGATGGCCGGATCGAAACGCTGGCCGACGTTCCGGCCCGCTCGCTCCTGTCGCGAATCACCGATCACTACATGCAGATTCTGGCCAATCAGGCCCCGATCGGATTCGAAGCGGAATTCATCAACCAGGCTGGCCGCACGATCCTGTATCGCGGCATCCTGCTGCCGTTCTCGTCCAACGACGAAACCATCGACTTCATCTATGGCGTGATCAACTGGAAGGAACTGGCCGATCAGGCGACGACTGACGAGCTGATTCTGGAAATCGATCAGGCGCTGGAGGCCAACCGCCAGACCATGCCGGTCTATGCCCAACCGGTCTATGCCGACCCGGTCGAACTGGCAGAGGAAGAACCCGAGGAGGAGGACGTCCTGGACCTGGGAATCGCGGCGGAACTGGTGGATGAAGAACCCGCCGAGCAGCCCGCCTTCATCCCGGCATCGCCGGCCCGGACCAGCTTTACCGAACTGTTCGCCCGGGCCCAACCGGACGACGAGGATGACGAAGCCGTCCCCGCGCTCGATCTACAAGCATTCCTGCGACCGGCAGATGGCATGGTCCCGTTCCGGTTCCGCCCGTTTGACAGCGAGCCTGATCCGACGCCCGTTGCCAAGCCAGCGCCGGTATCAGAACAAGAACAAGAACCAGAGCCAGATCACGGCATCGCATTGGCTGCCGCCCTCGCCGCCTTGGACGAAACGGATATGGGGCTGGGCGACTGGCTCGCCTCGGCTCGCGAGATGGCCGAAGCCGCGCGCGGATCGGAAGACCGCACCCGCGGCGCGCTTTATGCAGCCATCGGCAAGGCCTATGACTTCTCGCTTGCCGCTGCCGAAGCGCCGGAAGAATTTGCCGAACTGGTCGCCGAATCCGGCCTGACCATGCAGGACCGCGCTCCGATGACCCCGGTGGTAAAGCTGGTTTTCGGCGCGGACTACGACAAGACCCGCCTGACCGAATATGCCACGGCCCTGACCCATGCCCAGCGCATTGGCCTGCCGCGCGGCAAGCTGGCTTCCTACCTTTCCTCCGCGCCAGGCGGGCTGAAAGCGGTGGTCAGTGAGGAACGCCGCCTCAAGCGCGAGGAAAGTGGCAAGGAAATCGCAGCGCGCGATTGTCCGCGTGAGGCGCTGGCCCGCAAGCTGCGCAAGCTGGACCATGCCCCGCTGGATGCCGTATCGTCGGAAGGCAGCGAATTCACCCTGCTGGTCGCGCGCCGCCTGCCCAGCGGCGAAGTGGTGCTGCTGGGCGAAGTGGCTGACGATATTCCGCTGCTGGAAAAGGCCGCCAAAAAGCTTCTCGGCTAATTCCGCCACCTATGCGGTATGCCGGCATGAAACAAGCGGGGCGGTTCAGAATGGCGTGGGTTGCACTGGTCGTGCTGGGTGCGATCCCGGTCCTGCTTTTGGGCCTGTGGCGCTATGCCCATGCGACCAATTCGGTCACTTTGCTCGATCTGGCAGACAAGGTGCTGGCCGGCACGTCCGGCAGCAAGGCAGTGGTTACGGGCGAACGCTATGGCACCGATCCCGCCCAGCATGTCGACGTGATTGCGCCGGACCAGCCGGGGCCGGGGCCGCATCCGGTGCTGGTCTTCATCCACGGCGGCGGCTGGCATTCGGGCAAGCCGGGCGAATATGGCTTCATTGGCCGCAACTTTGCGCGGGCGGGCTATCTGGTCGTGGTGGCTGGCTACCGGCTGGGCGATACAGGCCGCTATCCGCACATGCTGCAGGATAGCGCGGCGGCGCTGGCCTGGGTGCAGGACAATGCGGCACGGCTGGGCGGCGATCCGAACCGGGTGTTCGTGATGGGCCATTCAGCGGGCGCCTATAACGCGGTGATGCTGGCGCTGGAGCCGCAGTGGCTGGACCAGGCCGGAGTGCCGCAGGACTTCATCAAGGGCGTGGTCGGCCTGGCCGGACCCTATGACTTTTACCCCTTCACTTCGGATTCGGCCCGCAATGCCTTTGGCCATGTGCCCGATCCGCGTGTGACCCAGCCGATCAACCACGTGCGCGCACCAGCCGCACCGATGCTGCTGCTGACGGGGGATGCTGACGAGACGGTGAAGATGCGCAATTCCAAGGTGCTTGCCGCCGCGCTGACCGCTGCCGGACAGCCGACCGAACCCGTCGTTCTGGCCGGTGTGGATCATGCCGGACCGGTGCTGAAACTGGCCGCCCCGTTCAACCGGGACCGCCGCGTGCTTGATCCGATCCTTGCCTTCCTTGCCGCGCATGGCGGGGCTTCAGCCTCGGTTCAGGCGGCAACCCGTTAGGATTGCAGCCCATGCGCGCCCTGAACCGTCTTTTCGCCCGCTGCCTTGCGCTGGTCCTTGCCCTGACGCTCAGCGTCCAGCCTGCGCTGGCCCAGTCGATCCTGCGCGATGCGGAAACGGAAATCCTGCTGCATGACATGGCAACCCCGCTGATCCGCGCGGCGGGCCTCGATCCGCGCAACGTGTCGGTCGTGCTGGTCGGCGATATGTCGATCAACGCGTTCGTCGCGGGCGGACAGGCGGTCTATATCAATGCGGGCCTCATCAACGAGGCGGGTTCGGCACTGGAAGTGCAGGGCGTGATCGCCCACGAACTGGGCCACGTCACCGGCGGCCACGTGATCAGCGATGGCGGGGCGAAAGCCGCGCAGGGCATTTCCATCCTCTCGCTCCTGCTCGGCGGCATTGCTGCGGCAGCGGGTTCGGGCGATGCGGCCATGGGCGTGATCATGGCCGGGCAACAGGCCGCACTGGGCAAGTATCTGGCCTTCAGCCGCGGGCAGGAAGCCAGCGCCGACGCCGCCGGAGCAGAATACCTGTCGAAGGCCGGCCTTTCCGGGCGCGGCTCGCTGCAGTTCTTCAAGCGGCTGGCCAATCTGGAAATGCGCTACGGCTTTACCCGGACGCCGGATTCCGAATTCTATCGCACCCACCCCATGACGATGGACCGCATCACCACGCTGCAGGACACCTATGAAAAGGACCCGGCGTGGAACAGGCCCAATGATCCGATGATCGAGGCGCGGTTCCAGCGGGTGAAGGCCAAGCTGTTCGGCTACCTCTCCGAACCGAACCGCACCCTGCAGGTCTATCCATTGACCATGAGCGATGTTCCGGCGCGCTATGCCCGGACCTATGCCTTCCACAAGGACGCGCATCTGGACAAGGCCCTGGCCGAAGCCGACGCCCTGCTCGCCAAGTCGCCCAACGATCCCTATTTCCTCGAACTGAGGGGCCAGATCCTGCTCGAATCCGGCAAGCCGGCCGAAGCCCTGCCCGCCCTGCGCCGCGCCACGGACCTGTCGGGCCACAATCCGCTGATCGCCACCACTTTTGGCCATGCCCTGATCGCCACCGAAGATCCGGCGCAATTGGCCGAGGCGGAAAAGGTGCTGCGCGCCGCCGTCTCGCTCGACCGGGAGAACCCCTTCGCCTGGTATCAGCTGGGCGTGATCTATGGCTCCAAGGGCGACCTGCCCCGCGCCCAGCTGGCCAGTGCGGAACAACAGACCCTGCAGCGCAACTATGCCCAGGCCCTGCGCAGTGCGGAAACCGCGCAGTCCGGCCTGACCAAAGGCTCGGCTGACTGGATTCGCGCCGGGGATATCGCCATGCAATCGCGCGCAGCGATTGAACAGGGCAGGAAACGCCGTTAGCCAGCGACTTATGGCATCGTTCAGTTCACGCCCCGCCCTGCCGCTGGTCCTTTCCGGCATTGCCCTCGCTCTTGCCGGGGGGCTTGCCGGCTTCACTCTGGCCCGCAACGGCGCCGGTCCGGTAGACAAGGCGGCGATTGAAACCGTCGTTCACAACTACATTCTGGAGCACCCGGAAATCCTGCCGCAGGCGATGGAAAACCTGCGCAAGAAGGAAACCGGGCAGCAGTTGTCGAACGTGGGCGACAAAGTGACCAAGCCGTTCCCCGGCGCGGTCATGGGCAATCCGAATGGTAAGATCGTGCTGGTCGAATTCACCGACTTTGCCTGCGGCTATTGCCGCCAGAGCGTGGCCGACGTCGACGCACTGATCGCCGAAAACCCGGACCTGAAAGTGGTGATCCGCGAATTGCCGATCATTGCCCCGACCAGCGCCGATGCGGCCCGCTGGGGCCTCGCCGCGGCACAGCAGGGCAAGTATGCCGCCTTCCACAAGGCAATGTTCGCCGCTGGCCGCACCGACGCTGCCAGCATCGAAATGGCCGCCCGGGCCGCCGGGCTGGATCTGGATCGCGCCCGCCAGTTCATCAAGGACCCCAGCGTGCAGGCCGAACTGGCCAGCAACCTCGAAATTGCGCGCCAGTTGGGGATCAATGGCACTCCCAGCTGGATCGTCGGCGGTGAGGTCATGGCAGGGGCCGTGGGCAAGGACATTCTGGGCACGGCCATCGCCGCCGCGCGCAAGGATTAATTCCCTCTCTGCGACACTGAAAATCTGCTAAAGGCACAGGTCATGGCCGTACTGCCGTTCCGACCGATCCCGTTCTTCGCCAACAAGAACCGCGCGTTCTGGCGTCTCCAGGCCGCCGGATGGAGCGGTGCGATGTTGCTGCGTGCGGCCTCCGGCCTCGCCAACGGGCAGCCGCCATCCTATCTGGTGCTGGTCCTGATCTCGACCGTCACCGGCCTGTCACTGACCCTGATCCTGTCGGTGATCTACCGCCAGCTGATCAACCGGCGCCCGCTGATCACCTGGGGCGTGACCGCACTGGTCCTGCCGCTGGCGACCGCGCTCTACGCCTTTGTCGATACCTGGGTGAACAGCCTCTACATGGGCACCGGCAGCGGTTTTGCGCAGCGCTACATCAGCGTGTTCTATTTCGACGCGACCCTGATGCTGGCCTGGTCGGCGCTCTATTACATGATCAACTTCTTCCTCCAGATCGAGGAGCAGAACGACCAGCTGCTGCAACTGGAAAATCAGGCGACGCAGGCCCAGCTGGCCATGCTGCGCTATCAGTTGAACCCGCACTTCCTGTTCAACACGCTGAATTCGATTTCCACGCTGGTGCTGCTGAAACAGACTGAGCCGGCCAATGCGATGCTCAGCCGCCTGTCCTCGTTCCTGCGCTATACCCTGGTGAACGAGCCGACCGGCCGCGTCACCGTGGCGCAGGAAGTGGATACGCTGAAGCTCTATCTGGAGATCGAGCGGATGCGCTTTGAAGAGCGGCTGCGCACCCGGTTCCAGATTGAGCCGGATACGGCCAATGCGCTGCTGCCTTCGCTGCTGCTTCAGCCGCTGGTCGAAAACGCGATCAAATATGCAGTCAGCCCGCAAGAGCTGGGTGCCGAAATCACCATTGCCGCGCAACTCGTCGGCCCAAACCTTCGCATCACCGTCTCTGACACCGGCCCAGGGTTGCAATCCGGGGGTAGCAACAACAGGTTGACCGGCGTGACATTCGACGGCGGCGAACAGGTTTCCACCGGTGTGGGCCTCGCGAATATTCGCGATCGGCTTGCGCAGGCCTATGGTGAAAGCCATCGCTTTGAGACGATGGAGCCTGCTGAGGGTGGGTTCGCCGTGCTGATCGAAATTCCCTTCGAACGCCGCGAGCCTGCATCTCCTGCCGCCGCGGCTGACAAACGCCCGGCGCTGGCCGGCTAGAGGCACCATCCATGACCATCCGCACCATCATTGTCGACGACGAGAAACTGGCGATCCAGGGCCTGCAACTGCGCCTGGAAAAGTTCCCCGATGTCGAAGTGATCGACACCTGCTCCAACGGGCGTGAGGCGATCCGCAAGATCAAGACCGAAAAGCCCGATCTAGTCTTCCTCGACATCCAGATGCCGGGCTTTGACGGCTTCTCGGTGGTCAAGGGGATCATGGAGATCGAACCGCCACTGATCGTCTTCGTCACCGCCTATCAGGAACACGCCGTCCGCGCGTTCGAGGCTAATGCGGTCAATTACCTGATGAAGCCGGTGGACGAGGACAAGCTGGCCGACACGATGGAGCGCGTGCGCCAGCGCATAGCGGAGAAGCAGGCAGCGGAAGAAGCCGAAAAGCTGAAGACCGTGCTGGCCGAAGTGGCCCCCGATGCGATCGAAGCCATGCCGGAAGAGCCGGAACACACGGCCCGCTATGAAAAGCTTATCAACATCAAGGACCGCGGGCAGATCTTCCGCGTCGATGTCGATTCGATCGAACGGATCGAGGCGGCAGGCGACTACATGTGCATCTACACGGCCGACAACAGCCTGATCCTGCGTGAAACGATGAAGGATCTGGAACGCCGGCTCGACCCGCGCGTGTTCCAGCGCGTCCACCGCAGCTGGATCGTCAATCTCAATCAGGTCCGCCAGGTCAAGCCGCACACCAATGGCGAATGCTTCCTGGTGCTGGAAAGCGGCGCGGACGTGAAGGTATCGCGCAGCTATCGCGACGTGGTGGCGCGCTTCGTTCATTGATGCCGTCCCGGGCTTGACCCGGGACCGCTGGCCGCTAGGTCGGAGCGGACAGCCAGCGATCCCGGCTTCCGCCGGGATGACGAGGAAATCATGAACGCATTTACCCTTCCCGGTTTCGACCTCGACCAGTTCATCCGCACCACGCTTGACGAAGACCTTGGCGTCGGCCTGCCCGGTGGCGGGCATGACGTGACCAGCGAAAGCGTGATCCCTGCCGATGCCCGCTTCACCGGCGTGATGAACACCCGCGATGCGATCACCGTGGCGGGCCTGCCGATTGCCGCCGCCTTCTTCCGCACGCTCGATCCGGCAATGGAAATCGAAGTGCTGGTTGAAGAAGGCGCACAGGTTCCCGCCGGGACCCGGCTGATGCAGCTTTCGGGCAATGCCCGCGCAATGCTCACCGCCGAACGCTCCGCCCTGAACACGGTCCAGCACCTGTCCGGCATTGCGACCATGACCCGCATCTACATCGAAGCGATGCAGGGCAAGGCCACGCTGCTTGATACGCGCAAGACCATCCCCGGCCTGCGCCAGCTGGAAAAGTATGCAACCCGGATGGGCGGGGCCAAGAACCACCGCATGGGCCTGTGGGATGCGGCGATGATCAAGGACAACCACGTCCTCGTTGCCGGCAGCATTACCGAAGCCGTGCGCCGCGCCCGCGATGCCGGGGTGAAGGAAGTGATCTGCGAGGTTGACCACCTCGACCAGATCGAACCAGCCATTGCCGCCGGATCGAGCCACATCCTGCTCGACAACATGGGTCCGGAAATGCTGCGCAAGGCGGTGGAACTGATCGCGGGCCGCGCGCCCAGCGAGGCATCGGGCGGGGTCCGGCTGGATACCATCGCCGACATCGCTGCAACGGGCGTTACCTACGTTTCGGTTGGCCGCCTGACGCAAAGCTCTCCCGCCGCAGACATCGGACTGGATTTCACGCCGCTATGATCCGGCACGTACTGCTGGTTGCGGCCCTGATCCCGGCTCCGGCCCTGGCTCAGGCCTATCAGTGCCGCGTGCCCCAGCAGATCGAAATGCCAAGGCCGCCCCAGCCGGATGGGCCGCGCCGCGATACGCCGATTACCGGCTATACCCTGGCGATCAGCTGGTCGCCGGAATTCTGCCGAGGTGGCCGCGCGGCCAGGGACCCCGGCAATTACCAGTGCAACGGTTCGATTGGTCGCTTTGGCTTCGTGCTGCACGGCCTCTGGCCGGAAAGCGCGCCGGGCAAATATCCGCAATGGTGCAGCCTGACCCCCCGCCCCAGCGAAGCCGACCTGAAGGCCAACATGTGCATGACCCCGGTGCCGTGGCTGCTGGAACACGAATGGGCCAAGCACGGCAGCTGCATGGCCAAGACCCCGGCGGCCTATTTCAAGACAGCCCAGGCAATGTGGAAATCGGTGCGCCTGCCCGATGCCGACCGCCTCTCGCACCAGCCGGGCCTTACTGCGGGCGACCTGCGCCGCGCCTTGGTAACGCTCAACCCGCGCATCCCGGTCTCGGCCATAGGCATTCGCGTGGGCAATGGCGGCTGGCTGCGCGAGGTCCAGCTTTGCTATGACCGCAAGTTCTTGCCAACGCGCTGCGAAGCGAATAAGTTCGGTCCGAAGAACGATGCCCCTCTGAACATCTGGCGGGGCCTCTGACATTACAGGAACGAGAGCGGGCTATGATCAGTTTCACGCGGTTGACCGCCCAGCTTCTCCCCGCCGCCGCCGTGCTGGCTCTGCTGCCGCTTCCTGCCGCAGCGCAGGAAGAAAGCGGCGGTCGCAACATGATGGTCGGAACCGGGGTGCAGTGGATTCCATCCTATCCGGGGGCCGATTCCAGCCGCATCACTTTCCTGCCGCTGGTCGATAGCTGGCGGGTAGGCGAAGCGATAACGCCCGAATCGCCGGACGAGGCATTCGGCCGGGCCTTGCTGGGCAAGCGCAGCAAGGGCATTTCGGTCGGCCCCACCCTGTCCTTCGCCCCCACCCGTAGCGCCGATGACCTGCCCGGTCTGGCCAAGGTCGGCTTTGGCATGGAGGCGGGCGTCTTCACAAATCTCTGGCTCGCCGAGCCTCTGCGCCTGCGTGCCGAGCTGCGTCAGGGCATCGGCGCGCACAAGGCTCTGGCTGGCGATCTGGCCGCAGACTTCGTCTGGCGCGATGGCAAGGAAGGCACCATCGTCACTGCCGGTCCGCGGGTGCGCTGGGGCAGCGGCAAGTATAACCGCGCCTACTTTGGCGTTCCGACACCGGGAGCAGGCGGATTCACCGCCTATGACCCGGGCTCCGGCATTTACGCAGTTGGCGCGACTGCCGGCATTCGCATGCCGATCAGCGGCATCTTCGGCCTCTATGGCTATGCCGGCTATGACCGCCTGGTCGACAAGTCCAAGGATTCGCCGATAGTCCGTGCGGGCAAGGCCGATCAGTTCTCCGCCGGTCTGGCCCTGACCTACCGCTTCCGGCTCTAACGGCGCGAACGGAAGAAGGCGCGAAGCATTTCGCCAGCCTCTTCCTCACCCATGCCGGAATAGACCTGCGGCTTGTGCAGGCTCTGTTCGTGTTCAAACACCCGCGCGCCATGTTCCACCGCGCCGCCCTTGGGATCGGCAGCCGCGTAATAGAGCCGACCGATTCGCGCATGGGCAATCGCCCCGGCGCACATCGCACACGGTTCCAGCGTGACCCACAGGTCGCAGCCATCCAGCCGGTCGTTGCCAAGAATCGCTGCCGCCGCGCGAATCGCCAGCACTTCGGCATGGGCGGTGGGATCGTGAAGGCCACGCGGTGCATTGTGCGCAGCCGCAATTACCGCGCCATCCTTGACGATTACGGCTCCAATCGGCACTTCACCCGCAGATTCGCCGGTGCGGGCCTGTTCCAGGGCCAATTGCATCGGTTTGGGAAGGGGCCAGCGGCTCATTTCTGCGGAATTGGCCGCAATGCCTTGACCGCGCAAGGGTGAATCGGTATTGGCGCGCCTTCCCCCGAATGGGTACCAGTTTTTCGAAGCGAGTTTTGCCATGTCCCGTATTTGCGAACTGACCGGCAAGGGCCGCCAGGTCGGCCACAACGTCAGCCACGCCAACAATAAGACCAAGCGCGTCTTCCTGCCTAACCTGCAGAACGTCACGCTCATGTCCGAAGGTCTGGACCGCAGCTTCAAGTTCCGCGTTTCGACGCAGGGCCTGCGCTCGGTCGAGCATGTCGGCGGTCTGGACAACTGGCTGCTCAAGACCTCGGACGAAAAGCTCTCGCTCACCGCTCAGAAGGTGAAGCGCGAACTGAAGAAGAAGGCCGCTGCCGCAGCCTGATTCGCGTTCAAGCGAGCCAAGCATTCAAGGGCGTCCGGCTATCCGGGCGCCTTTTGCTTGTGCGGCAACCGCGCCTCGTCGATCAGCACTTTCAGTAGAAGCACGCGCTGTGTAACCGCGCCGTTCTCGTCGCTGATGATCCAGGCCACCAACTGACCATTGGCTTCCCGTTCGATGGCAATGCCTTCGTAATTATCGGCCGGCCAGGGCGCAGCCAGATCCGCGATTTCGCGCCCCTGCCAGACCTGCCCCGGAACGATCATGTCTGGATCGGCAATCACCACCTTGATCGCAAAGCGCGCCGGGATCGGCCAGACCATACGGCGCATCAGGATCAGCACGCGCCCGTCCGGCAGCTGCGCCATGTCGGTCGGGCGATAGCCATCCACACCGGCAAACGTGAACGCCCGCCCGGCCACCGCCCTGGTTGGATCGCCGGGATAAAGATAGGCCGGATGCCGATATTCCCCAAACCAGGCATTGCGGCATTCGCACAGCACAATGAAGCGCCCATCAGGCAAGCGCACCATCGACTCTGCACCTGAATTGCTTGGCCAGTCCTGCCACTCTGGAATGCGCCGCAGCGCCTCCAGCTGCATCTCCGGCCCATAGCGCGCCACCGCATTGCGCCCTTCCTGCGCCAGCCACAGCCGCCGCGTCACCGGATCCCAGGCCCCAGCTTCGATATCCCGACTCTCCTTTTTCCCTGCGCCATCAGGATAGACCGAGCCGAATTGTGGCGGGACGGAAGTCTGATCGGGGGTGTCAAAGGCAAGCCAATAACCCCGATCGGAAAACGTGAGCAGGCGGCTCGAATTTACCGGCAGCAGAGCCGAATAACCACCGAAGGCTGGATGTCCGCTGGTCAGATGCCATGCACTCACCAGCCGGAATGGCCCTGCCGCGCAGCAATCCGCTTCAAGACGAAGTAAGGATGCCCAAATTTTGGCGCGACTATCGCCTGCTACAGGCTCACCACGCAGCCACGTCAGGGAAAGTAGCAGCCCGGCAAAGGCGACAACCAACAATCGGCGCATCAAGGCTGCAACGGGAGCAGTAAGAAAAGCTTAGCCTGCGGGAGTCATTCCACGCAGTATCTGGGTGCGATCAATCATCTGCTTTTCCTCAAGGTGCTGTCGGTCCCATTCGCTTTTGCGCAGGCAAACCTTGCGACGCTTGATCCGCGAGCCAAGCTCTTGATGGACCTCACACACCATCGGATCGGTCTGAACCTGTTCCGCATCAGTCTTTTTCTCAGATGATGCAGTGACAACCGCCGGATTGGTTTGAGAGACCGGCTCACCCGTGCTGGCAAGCGTAAGAAAGGCAGCAATAAAAATGCTCATTCTCAGGTCTCCTCGAAAGGCCGAGCCAGATCGAAAGCGATTGTCATGCGTTCGCCTTCGCTGAACGGCTCCGTAGCATGCCACATGGTCGAAGGAAAGACGACCAGCCGCCCAGGCATAGGCTCTACATGCTGCAGAGGATTGATCGGCAGCCCCAGTTCAGGCGGCGAACCGCCCAGTGCGAGTTGGCCATCCATGCGCTGCAGCCCATCGGGCACGGCAACATAAAGTACTGCACTAAACCAGCCTTGGGGATGGTGATGGTATCGGTGAAATCCCTGCCCGTTCAAACGGACTGACCAACTCCCCGAAAAACGCACCCTGCGATCCCGCCGGCTGGCAAGTTGCGGATGGTGCGCATCATGAGGAGGCAGGCCAGCCAAATGGTTCTGCAGGGCTTCGACCACAATCTGACGGGTTAGTGCTATCTCCGGATCGATGCGGGCAAACAGGGGTCCGTCAGTCTGTGTGCCACCGCTGACTGACTGGTTCGCGAATTGCCCCGAAACTGCATGGATCTGCCTGAGCCGCGCCGCCAGCACTGGCCAATCTACGACACTTTCTCCCAGGTCATAGGTTGCCACCAGCCCTTTCTGGCCCTCAAGCCAATCGACCCGCGGATCGTCCAGCATACGCCAGGCAAGCGTAACATAGGGCCAAATCTCTGTAGCCTGCCCACCTTGGAGCCACGGCTGAGCAAGCTCAAGCGCGGCCTGCGCGCGCCCGCGACGCAAAAGGTGCCGGATCATGCGGCTGGCATGAACCACGTCGACCGGTGCACCGCACAGTTCGAACAGGGCCTCTGCTTCGGCTGTCCGGTTCAATTCATCAAGCGCCGTAGCCTTGCGGAGCAACAGTTGCGGCATTTGGCCCAGCCGCTTCAGAGACCGATCACTCAGTTCGATGGCAGCGGCATAATCCCCGGCCGCCATCAGCATTTCGAGTGCATCCAACTGCAGCGGCAAGGCATCCGGGAAGCGATCGATCCCCTGAAACAAGGGAGCCAGGGCTTGCCCGGGGCGACCAAGGAGGGTCGCAAGTTGGGCATATTGGCGATACCCTTCCTGCCAACCCGGATTACTCGTCAGTGCCCCGCCCAGCAGCGCCAGTGCCTGCTCGCCATGCCCTTCGGCAAAATAGGCGGCAATCAGACCCAATCTTGCCTCTCCACTCGTGGGGGCAAGACGCAAGGCGGCTTCAAAATTGTGTGACGAAGGCAGGCCGGCTTCAAAGCCGATCTGCGCCAGCGCCAAGGCAATGGCGGGATTGCCCGGTGACAAGGGTGCTGCCTGATCGAGCAAGGCGATTGCTTCGCCCCGTCGATCTAGCGCACGCAACAGAAGTGCACGCCAGTGCAGTACCACTGGATCGCTACCATTGGCCAACAACCATTGGCCCAAAACGACCTCGGCCTTTTCCTCGGTCTGGTTTTCCAGGCTTTGCCAGGCAAGGTCGGCCAACTGCTGCACGTTCAGATTGCTCACAGACCCGATTCCTGTGCGCCATCTGCGGCGACAAGGGCAGAGACCGCTTGCTGCTCAAGCGGAGTGAGGTCTGGATGCCAGATATCGAAGATCATCACCACGCGCAGCTTGTCTGATGGATTGGCAGCTTCATGTTCAATCGTGTCATCAAACACGAATGCTTCACCCTCACGCCAGAAACGCGTCTCTCCGCCAACCCTGAACCAGCACCCCGGTGGCACCACCAGCGGCAAATGGCAAAGCAGGCGGGTGTTGTTCACTCCGACATGGGGGGGGATCGTCTTGCCAGGAGCCAGCAGCGAAAACATTGCATTGGCAGAGGCATTGGGGATTTCCGGCTGCGGCAACCGGGTTAGAATATCCATTGTATGCGGGCAAAGATCGGCATTTGCGCGGATTACCTCTCCGCGTTTGATCAAATGAATCGCGGTCCAGTCAGGATTGCGATTCAGCTCACGCCATTGCGCCAGCGCCTCATGCTCGGAATAGTCTAGATAGGGGACCAGTTCGGCGCGCGTGGAGTGAAGGGCGGCCTCCATTTCGGCACGGATTACAGCGGTTGCCGCCTCGAGATCGGCCAGCCATGGAAAGCGCTCACGAGGGTGAAACTCGCGCTCGACCAGCCCGGGATAATGATAATGGGTCGGCTGGCTGTGCCAGATGCGGCTTTTGCGCATGACATTGCTGCGAAATCGCTCGATCTTCCAGACCTCGTCTTGCGTCCCTGCGGCCAGTTCGGCCTGCGTTGCCGCCGTCAGTCGGGCTGCGGATTCCGAATTGATGCCGCCCACCATTCCGAGGAATTCCCGCCCGGGATTC
>CAZLPK010000055.1:0-14393 GCA_964561375.1 uncultured Novosphingobium sp. | reverse complement strand
GAAGCCAGGATCCGACTGAAGTCGGAGGGGTTCCTCCCAGTAAGGGGACTCTAAACAGCGAATTTGCGCTGTCCGGCCAGCACTACCATACCCTTGGTCCCGGCGAGAGCGGTGTTACGCTGACGGATATTGGCCATGAAGCGCCATTCGCCGAGTGCTGCACGGGGCGTGAGTTCCACCGCCATGTAGCCGCGCTGCGAAGTGTCGCACCATTTGAGCTGGTTGTTGCGGGCAAGGATGTCCTTGGCGAAGTCGTCCGGCTGGCGCCAGCGGACCGAACTTTCCGCGCCCGGTGACGTGACCGAATGCCCGGCCATTTCCACGCCAACGCGCTGGCCCTGATGGTCGAGGTCAAAGGCCCAGGCATTGTGGCTGTCGCCGGTAAAGACCAGCAGGTTGGCCCCGGCCTCCAGCGAGGATTTCAGCAGGCGTTCGCGCGCGGCGGGATAGCCGTCCCACGCATCCATGTTCCACGGCAACCCTTGGGCAGAAGCAGTCGTAGCCGACTGGATGCGCTGCTTCAGCCAGTCCGGCGCATCGGCAGCCATGCCTTCGGCCAGATTCTGCGGCATGGCGAGATTGCCCATGATCACTTGCTGGATCAGCACCTGCCATGGCTTTTTCGCCCGGGCGCTGGCCTTCAGGCCCTGGCCCAGCCATGCCTCCTGCTCTGCACCAAGCAGGCCGCGCTTGGCATCGCGCCATTCGCCGTCGCGGAACGCGGCCAGCGCCGCTTCGGCCTTGCCCGGTCCGGCGGCGGCGAAGATATCGTCCAGTTCAAACGGCTTGTCCCGCCCGATGTGCCGGGTTTCCAGCCGGAACAGGGTGGCCAGATCGCCAACTTCATAGCTGGCATAGTAATCGTCCGAGACCGGCAGCCATTCGCGGTAGGCCTTTTCCGAGGCAGCCTTGCGCACGGCCCAGTCACCTTCATCGGCCTGATGGTTCTGCGCCCCGTCGCGCCAGGTATCGTTGGCCGTCTCGTGATCGTCCCAGACGGTGACGGTCGGGTAAAGCTGATGCAGGCGCTGCAGATCAGGGTCGGCACGGTAAGTGGCCAGCCGTTCGCGATACTGGTCCAGCGTTACCGTCTCGTTCTGCGGCAGCAGTCGCTGCGCCAGACCCTGCTTTTCGCTGGGATAGGTGCCGCGCGGATATTCGTAGAAGTAGTCGCCCAGATGCAGGGCAAGGTCGAAATCCCCTGCCTCGCAGGCATGGCCATAGGCATTGAACCAGCCAAAGCCATAGTTCGAGCAAGAGAATACCGCGATCTTGAAGCTGGGCACCTTGCCTACCGGCAGAGTGCGGGTGCGGCCGATCAGCGACACTTCCCCGGCGGGAGAGATGAAGCGGTAGTGATACCACTGCCCCGGCTTCAGCCCCTTGGCCCAGGCCTTGGTGCAGCAATCATTGGCGGGAGAGGCGGTGCAATCGCCCTGCGCCGCAACGCGGGCGAATTCGGCATCCTCGGCCACTTCCCATTTCAGTGTGGTTTCCTGATCCGAGACATAGCGCGTCCACAGCAGCACCTGATGCGGCCCCGGCTCACCACTTGCCACGCCGTGGGTAAAACCGCGCGCGCCCTGCGCCAGTGCAGGCGCACCAAGGCCGGTCAGGCCAAGCAAGCCCAGCTTCAGCGCATTGCGGCGATTGGCGGTAAGCAGAGGCGCGTTTTCAGGTGCGGCAGGCTGCGGATCGGTCATGAAGCGTACTCCCCTTTTGCGGCGAGATTAGCCCCGTTTCATGACAGGACAATGGCGGCCGTGAGTGGCTTGCCCTTCGCCCGGCGCTCCCGCACAAGGCGGGCATGATCGAGACTTCATTTCACGTACTGCCCGATGGCCGCCGCCTCGCTTACCGCCATATTCAGGGGACTGGGCCGACGCTGGTTTTCCTGCCCGGCTATATGTCCGACATGGCCGGGGGCAAGGCGACCGCCGTGTTCGACTGGGCGCAGACGAATGGCCGCGCCTGCCTGCTGCTCGACTATTCCGGCTGCGGCGAAAGCTCCGGCGACTTTGCCGATGGTTCGCTGAGCCGCTGGCGCGATGAAGTGGCCGCATTGATCGAAGCGCATTGCCCGGGCGAAGTCGTGCTGATCGGCTCGTCGATGGGCGGCTGGCTGATGCTGCTGGTCGCGCTGGCCATGCCGCAGCGCATGGCCGCACTGGTCGGGATCGCCGCTGCGCCAGACTTTACCGACTGGGGCTTTGACGCGGAGCAGAAGGCTCGCCTCGCAGCGGGCGAAACGCTGTACGAGGACAATCCTTATGGCCCCGAACCGACGCCGACCCATGCCATGTTCTGGCAGGATGGTGAGCGGTTGCGACTGCTGGGTCAGCCCATCGCGCTGGATTGCCCGGTGCGCCTGATCCACGGCCAGGCCGATCCCGACGTGCCGTGGGAGGTGTCACTCCGTCTCGCGCAGGCGCTGCGTTCAGCCGATGTGCAGGTGTCGCTGATCAAGGATGGCGATCATCGCCTGTCGCGCGATGCCGACATTGCCCTGCTGCTGCGCACCATCGCGGCGCTGGGCTGAGCAGGACGCCCAGATGCCCCTTTCCATCCTCCTTCCCCTGATGCTCCAGATTGGACCCGGCGGAGCCTTGCCGCAGGCGCCGCTGGCGATCCCCAAGAAGAAAAGCGAAACCGTGGTCCAGCCCAAGACTGACGCAGCCAAGACGCACAGCGATCTGCTGCAGGAATGCCTGCGCCTTGCCATGACCCGGCCTGCCGATGCGATCGAGGTGGCGGAGAACTGGCGGGCCAAGGCCAAAACGGCGCAGGACCGCGCCGGAGCAAACCAGTGCCACGCGCTTGCCCTGACGCGGCTGGAAGGCTGGGCGCAGGCAGCGCCGCTGTTCCTTGCCGCGCGTGAAGATACTCCGGCCTCCGAAGCTGACGAGCGGGCGCGGCTGGCGGCGCTGGCCGGCAATGCCAGCCTTGCGGCGCAGGACCCGACCGGGGCGCTGACGGCCCTCGATCTGGCCAGCGCGGATTCGGCCAAGGGCAGCGATGCCAGGCTGCGCTCCGCTATCGAAGTAGACCGCGCGGCTGCCTTTGTGGCCCTGAACCGTCCGGTTGATGCGGCTGCGGCGCTGACTGCCGCACGGACCGCCGACCCCGCCAATGCCGAGGCGTGGCTGCTATCCGCCACCCTTTCGCGCCGCCAGGGCGATCTTGCCACCGCACAAGGGCAGATCGAAAAGGCGGCAGAGCTGTTGCCGGTCGATCCCGAAATTGGACTGGAAGCAGGCGTGATCGCCATGCTGCTGGGCCGGGATGAGGCCGCGCGCAAAAGCTGGCAATCAGTCATCACCGCCGCCCCCGGTAGCGCAGCGGCACAGACTGCGCGGGGCTATCTCGATCAGCTAGGCACTGCGGCCACGCCCTGAACGGCCATGGCATCGCAGGGCTTGCGCAAGTGGCCGCAGATTGCTTGGCTGGCACGGCAATGTCGAATCTGATGGAAACGCGATGATCCCTCTGTCCGTTCTTGATCTGGTAAACGTGCGCGAAGGCGGCACGGAGGGCGAAGCCCTGCACGATGCTGCCGCTCTGGCCCAGACAGCAGAAGCCAGCGGCTACAAACGGTTCTGGGTGGCAGAGCATCACGCGATGGACGGCGTGGCGGGCGGGGCTGCTTCGGTGGTGCTGGCCCATGTCGGCCATGCCACCCGCACGATCAGGATCGGTTCGGGCGGGATCATGCTGCCCAATCACAATCCCTTCGTGATTGCCGAACAGTTCGGCACGCTCGACGCGCTGTTTCCGGGCCGTATCGACCTGGGCCTGGGCCGCGCGCCCGGAGCCGATTCGCGCTTCGGTCAGGCCCTGCGCAAGGATCTGCACAGCGCGGCGGAATATTTCCCGCAGGACGTGGTGGAACTCCGCGCGCTGTTTACCGGCGAACCGGAACTGCCGATCCGCGCCACGCCGGGTTTTGGCGCACAGGTGGAAATGTGGATTCTCGGCTCCAGCCTGTTCGGCGCGCAGCTCGCCGCCGCGCTGGGCATGCCCTATGCCTTCGCCTCGCACTTTGCGCCGGACTATCTCGATCAGGCGATCGAGACCTACCGCAAGCAGTTCCGCCCCTCGCTATGGCTGGACAAGCCGCATGTCATGGCGGCGATGACAGTGATTGCCGCCGAGGACGACGAAGAAGCCGCCCTGCTTGGCACATCGATGGACCAGAGCTTTGTCGCCCTGCGCAGCGGCACGCCCGGACGGCTGAAACCGCCGGTCCCCGGCTATCGCCAGAGCCTGCCGCCCAGCATGCTGGCCATGCTGGAACATATGCGGCAAGCCAGCGCGGTCGGCGGGCCGGAAAAGGTTCGCGCCGACCTCCTGCGCTTTGTGGAACGAACCGGCGCGGACGAGATTATCGTGTCCGGGGCAACCTATGATCCGGCCATGCGCCGACGCTCTCTGGAATTAACGGCAAAAGCCGTGGCTTAGGCCTAATTCCGTAAGGTCAAAGTAGTTGCGACTGCGACCGGATTATCCTAACGTGTGAAAAATTGCTGCACATTATGGCAATAATATAACACTACGGAATGGCGGTTTCCCCGCCAGAGGAGCCAGTTGCGATGAGTTCGAAGCCTGCCCCGGCACGTTCCCTTTCCACGGTTCTGGCTGAGCGCCTGTCGGATGCAATACTGCCCGGCGATGCGCCCTTTGCCGGGGATGGTCTGGCCGAAGCGGCGGACTTTACGGTAGCCGCAGCCGCCCGGCGCGAAGCAGGCAAGGCGGCAATCTCGATCGATTCGGTTTCCGGCCCCGCGGGTGAACGCTTCATGCGGGTGGCACTGATTAACGATGACATGCCGTTCCTGGTCGATTCCATTGCCTCGACCATTGCTGCGCACGGCCTTGCGATTGACCGGCTGATCCATCCCGTGGTTCCGGTCCGCCGGGACGAGCAGGGCCAGCTGGTCGAAATCGTTGTCGGCGAGGCTTCGGGTGAGAAGCGCGAATCGATGGTCTATATCGAGACCAGCCGCGCCGATGCCCGCCTGCGCCGCGAACTGGAAAAGGCACTGGAAGCGACCCTCGCCGATGTGCGCGCCGCCGTGCAGGACTGGCCCAGGATGCAAGCGGCGATGGCCGCCGACGCAGACAGCTGCCCGGACAGCGAAGGAGCAGCCCTGCTGCGCTGGTTCAAGGACGGGATGCTGACCCAGCTGGGCCATGTTACCCGCCACCGCGACGGTAGCCAGAGCGGCGCACTGGGCATCTGCGGCACAAGCGCGAAGGAGCTGCTGGGTGCGGTATCCTATGAACGCGCCTTTGCCTGGTTCGAAGGGCAGAAGGGCACGCACATTCCGCTGGTGGTCAAATCGAACCTGACCAGCAATGTCCACCGCCGCACCCCGCTGGACCTGTTTATCCTGCCGGTGATGGAAAAGGGCCAGCTGGCCGCGCTTTCGGTCCATGCCGGGATCTGGACCAGCGCCGCGCTGGCCGCTTCGCCGACCCAGATTCCGCGCCTGCGTTCCAATCTAGCCGACCTGACCAAGCGTTTCGGCTTTTCGTCACAGGGCCATGCCGGCAAGGCATTGGTCCATGCCCTGACCACCCTGCCGCATGACCTGCTGGTCAGCTTTGGCGAGGCGGATGTGAAGCGGCTGGCCACGGCAAGCATGAGCCTGACCGACCGCCCCCGGCCCAAGCTGGCGCTAGTCTGCGCCCCGCTTGAGCGGCACCTGTTTGCTTTCGTCTGGCTGCCGCGCGATGCGATGTCGACCGGAACGCGCCTGCAGATTCAGACCATGCTGGTCGTAGCGGCCGGTGCCCCGGTTCTGGACTGGAGCACCCAGATCGAAGGGCAGATCGCCCTGATCCAGGTCGTGCTGGACCTGCCCGAAATCGCCCGCCTGCCGGATGAGGCGGCGCTCGATGCGCGGCTGGCCGCAGTGCTGCGCGGCTGGGCCGATGCGGTTGAGGCAGAGATTGCCGCCAGCGAAGAACCGTCACGCGCTGCGGCCCTGGCGCACCGCTATGCCGATGCCTTCCCGCTGGCCTATCGCCACGATTACGGCGCAGGCGAAGCGGCTATCGACATTGGCCGCCTGCGCCAGCTGGCAAGCGACGGCGAAACCGGACTGAAGCGGGCGGTGCGCTTGCATCTGGTCGCCGGCGATGCGCCGGAAGTGCTGCGCCTGAAGCTGTATCAGCGCGCCGGGGCACTGGCCCTGTCCGACGTAGTCCCCGCGCTGGAAAACTTCGGCTTCCGCGTGATCGAGGACATTCCGACCGAGCTGGACGAAGGCCGACTGGGCACGATCCATGACTTCCTGCTGTCCGTCCCCGCTGGTCTGGAACCGGCCGCGCTGATGAACCGCGCCGATGCGATCGAGGCAGCGCTGGGCAATGTACTGAACGGCGCGGCAGAGAACGATCCGTTCAACCGCCTGATCAGCGCCGTGGCCCTTGGCGCGCGCGAGGCGGACTGGCTGCGCGCCTGGTATCGCTATCTGCGGCAGGCCGGGCTGAATTACTCGGTGCCGACCGCGGTCGATGCGCTGCAGAATGCGCCGGACGTCACCCGCGCATTGATCGACCTGTTCGTCGCACGCCACGATCCGCAGTTCGCGGGCGACCGCGATCAGGCCGAAGCCGCAGCGCAAGAGGCAATCCGCACCGGTCTGGCCGGGGTCAAGGCAATCAACGACGACCGCCTGCTGCGCCAGTTCCGCGCCGTGGTCGAAGCCTGCCTGCGCACCAATGCCTTTGCTCCGGCCGGGCAGGAAGCGTTGGCCTTCAAGCTGGATTCCGCACTGGTTCCCGGCCTGCCCAAGCCGCTGCCGTGGCGTGAAATCTTCGTCTATTCGCGCCGGGTGGAGGGCATCCACCTGCGTTCCGGCCCGGTCGCCCGTGGCGGCCTGCGCTGGTCTGACCGGCGCGACGACTTCCGCACCGAGATCCTTGGCCTGATGAAGGCGCAAAAGGTCAAGAACGCGGTGATCGTCCCCGCCGGGGCCAAGGGCGGCTTCTACCCCAAGCAGCTGCCCGATCCGGCGCGCGACCGCGATGGCTGGCTGGCCGAGGGCAAGGAAAGCTACAAGCTGTTCATACGCACCCTGCTGTCGATCACCGACAACATCGTCAGCGGCAAGGTGGTCCATCCCGGCCACGTGGTGATCCGCGACGGCGAAGACCCCTATTTCGTGGTCGCCGCCGACAAGGGCACGGCAACCTTCTCCGACACGGCCAATGCCATTGCCGAAGATCATGACTTCTGGCTGGACGATGCCTTCGCCAGCGGCGGGTCCAAGGGCTATGACCACAAGGCCATGGGCATTACCGCACGCGGGGCATGGCTATCGGTACGCCGCCACTTCCTGGAAATGGGCGTGGACGTGCAGAGCGAGCCGGTCCGCGTGGCAGGCTGCGGCGATATGTCGGGCGACGTGTTCGGCAACGGCATGTTGCTGAGCAAGGCGATCAAACTGGTCGCCGCTTTCGATCACCGCCACATTTTCCTGGACCCCGATCCCGATCCGGCAACCAGCTGGGCCGAGCGCGCGCGGCTGTTTGCCCTGCCACGCTCAAGCTGGGAAGACTATGACGCCAAGCTGATCAGCCAGGGCGGCGGCGTGTTCCCGCGCAGCGCCAAGGAAATCCCGCTGAGCAGCGAAGTGCGCGCCATGCTGGGCATCGAGGCCGAGACCATCGATCCCGAAAGCCTGATTACCGCAATCCTGAAAAGCCAGGTCGACCTGCTGTGGTTCGGCGGGATCGGCACCTATGTGAAGAGCAGCGCCGAAAACAATGTGGCCGTGGGCGATCACGCCAATGATGCGCTGCGCGTTGACGGGGCCGACATCCGGGCCAAGGTGATTGGCGAAGGCGCAAACCTGGGCTGCACCCAGGCAGGCCGCATCGAATTTGCCCGGCACGGCGGGCGCAACAATGCCGACTTCATCGACAATTCGGCTGGCGTCGATTGTTCCGACAACGAAGTGAACATCAAGATTGCCCTTGCCGGAGCAAAACGCGCGGGCCGCCTGACCGAGGATGACCGGGTCAAGCTGCTGGCCGAAATGACCGACGAGGTTGCCCAGCTGGTGCTGGAGGACAACCGCCTGCAAGCGCTGGCCCTGTCGATTGCGCAGTCGGACGGACCCAAGGCGACCGCATCACACCTGCGCCTGATCGAAACGCTGGAAGGCATGGGCCAGCTGGACCGCAAGACCGAGGGTCTGGCCGATAGCGAAGCCTATACCCGCCGCGCGGCTGACGGGCGCGGGCTGACCCGCCCCGAACTGGCCGTGCTGCTGTCCAGCGCCAAGCTGGCCCTGCAGTCCGCCATCGAGGATTCCGCCCTGCCCGACGATCCGGGTCTGGCGAACGAAGTGCTGCGCGCCTTTCCCGCACCGATGCGGCAGCGGTTTGAACAGGACATTCTGGATCACCGCCTGCGCCGCGAAATCATCGCGACCAAGCTGGCCAACCGGCTGGTCAATCGCATGGGCCTGATCCATCCGTTCGAACTGGCGGAAGAGGAAGGCGCCAGTCTGGCGCAGGTTGCTGCGGCCTTTGTCGCGGCGGAACGGCTGCTCGGCATGGGCGAGGCCTGGGAGCGGCTGGAAACCACCGCGATGAGCGAGACCGCGCGCATCACCCTGTTTAACCGGGCCGCTGCGGCGCTGGCCGATCACATTGCCGACTTGCTGCGGGTAGGCGGGCATACCGTCACGCCTTCTGCACTGGTGGCGGAACTGCAGGACGGCGTGACCGACCTGAGCCGCGATGTCGACAGCCTGCTTTCCGGCGAAATCCGCACCCAGTCCGACCGGATGCGCGCGCAGCTGGCCGAAGCCGGAGCGCCGAAAGCCGAAGCCGCCATGGTGGCCAGGTTGCAGGATCTGGATGGCACCATCGGTCTGGCCAGGCTGGCGCGCGAAAGCGGCGCACCGGCGCGGGCGATCACTACCGCCTTTGCCGATCTGGGAACCCGTATGGGCCTCGACTGGGCGCAGCAGACTGCCGCACGGATGAGCCCCTCCGATCCGTGGGAGCGCCTGCTGGTCAATGGCCTCGCCCGTGATTTCCAGCAGATGCGGCTGGAATTCCTGCGCCGCAAGATGGACCCGAATGGCGATGCCTCTGCCGCAGTCGCACAATGGGCGGACAAGCAGGCGGAAGGAATCACCCAGTTCCGCCGCGTCATCACCCGCGCTCAGGCAGCGGTGCCGGTTGCTCCGGCCATGCTGGCCCAATTGGCCAGTCAGGCGCGCAATCTGCTGGGGCGGTAACGTAGGCAAACCGCCTTCGACAGGCTCAGGCTGAGCGAGGTTTGGCACCCAATCTCGTCAGCCAGACCCGCTCATCCCGAGCCTGTCAAAGCATGTGGTTGCTATGCCTGCGCCAGTTCCGCAAAGGCCCATTGCGCGCCTTCGGCCACAACCGGATCGGGATCGCCCAGCAAGGCCTGTACCGCTCCGGTCAGCGCCGCATCGCCGCTATTGCCCGCTGCATAAAGGCAGTTGCGGACAAAGCGATTGCGGCCAATCCGCTTGATCGGGGAACCTGAAAAGAGCTTGCGGAAAGCGGCATCGTCCAGCGCCAGCAGGTCTGCCAGACGCGGCGCGGCCAGTTCGGCGCGGGGCAGAAATTGCTTCATCGCATGGGCGCTGGAAGCGAACTTGTTCCACGGGCAAACCGCCAGACAATCGTCGCAGCCATAGATGCGGTTGCCCAGCGCCTTGCGGAACTCCAGCGGGATCGCGTCCTTAAGCTCGATAGTCAGATAGGAAATGCAGCGCCGCGCATCCAGCCGATAGGGCGCGGGAAAGGCCTGTGTCGGGCAGGCTTCCTGACAGGCCGTGCACGAACCGCAACTGTTGCGTCCGGGCCGATCTGACGCGAACTCCAGCGTGGTATAGATCGCGCCAAGGAACAGCCACGAACCATGTTCACGGCTGACCATGTTGGTGTGTTTGCCCTGCCAGCCAAGGCCCGCCGCTTCGCCCAGCGGCTTTTCCATCACCGGCGCCGTATCGACGAAAACCTTGACCCCGATCTCGCCCAGACCGCGCGCCTGCGCTTCGGCCACCAGCCAGCGCGCCAGTGCCTTCAGCGCCTTTTTCACCGTGTCGTGATAGTCCACGCCCTGCGCATAGACCGAAATGCGCGCCCGGTCTGGCGCAGCAGCCAGAGCCAGCGGATCGGCCGCCGGGGCATAGCTCATCCCCAGGGCAATCACGCTGCGGGCTTCGGGCCATAGTCCTTCGGGGCTGCGGCGATGGTGGGCGCGGCTTTCCATCCACTCCATTTCGCCGTGCAGCCCTTCGCCCAGCCACTGTTCCAGCCGCGCCGCGCGCAGCGGGTCTTCCGCCGCCGGGGCAATGCCACAGGCAACAAAGCCCAGCCGCCGCGCCTCTGCCGCCAGATCGTGCTTCAGCGATTCAATGGACGCGGCCTTAGTCAAAGTTCCTGTTGCTCCTGTTCGTTCACGCTCCATAGTGGGCGGCAATGACGAAACTAGGCGATGGACCGATGACGAGCAACGCAGGCGGCGCAGATTCCAGGCCGCTGGCAATCGAGGCGCATGGCCTGGTCAAGCGGTTCGATGGATTCACCGCTGTGGACGGGGTCAACCTTTCTGTTCCGGAAGGTGCGATCTACGGCATCCTTGGCCCCAATGGCGCGGGCAAGACCACGACCCTGCGCATGTTGCTGGGGATCATTGATCCCGATGCAGGTGTGCGCCGCGTGCTGGGCAGCGAACGTCCGCACGAGATTGCCCATATCATTGGCTATCTACCCGAAGAACGCGGCCTCTATCCGACGATGAAGGCCTATGACGCGATTGCCTTCCTTGGCGCGCTGCGCGGCCTGCCGCTGAGCGAGGGGCGGCGGCGCGGCAAGGAGCTGCTGGAGGAACACGGGCTTGGCTATGCCATCGACCGCCAGATCCGCCAGCTTTCCAAAGGCATGGCGCAGCAGGTCCAGCTGCTTGGCACATTGGTGCATCAGCCGCGTCTGGTCGTGTTCGACGAACCGTTTTCCGGGCTGGACGCTCTCAATCAGGGCAAACTGGAACGGATGATCCGCAGCTTGGCCGAAAGCGGAACCACCGTGATCTTCTCCACCCATGTCATCGCTCATGCCGAGCGGCTGTGTGATGAAGTGGCCATCATCGCCGGGGGCAAGGTCCCCTTTGCCGGACCGGTCGATGTCGCGCGCGACCGGATCAGGCCGCAGGTCCGGCTGGAAACCCGCGCAGCCGATGGACCGTGGCGCAAGGCCCTGCCGGCCGATGCCCGGCACGAGGGTAACTTCTGGCTGTTCACTCTGCCCGAAAGCGGGATCGAGCCCTTGCTGCGCGCCCTGATCGAAGGCGAGGCTGGCATTCTCTCGCTCTCGATCGAACGCGCTGGCCTGCACGATGCCTTTGTCGCCATCGCCGGCGAGGCCGCGGCCCAGGCGCTTGAACAAGAAAAAGAGGAGATCCGGCCATGATGATCGGTCAGCCCCGCACCGGACGGCTATCAACCCTGGCCGCAGCCTTCGTGATCGCGCGGCGCGATTTCACTGCGATCCTCTTCTCGCGCAGTTTCATCTTCTTCCTGCTTGGCCCGCTGTTTCCCTTCGTGATCGGTGCGGTGGCAGGCGGGGTCGGTTTGCAGGTCAAGGACAGCCTGCAACAACCGATGCTTGGCGTGGCGATGAGCAGCGCCGATGTCGACGCCATGATTGCCGCACAGCGCGTTCTGGCCAAGGAAGTGGGGGGCACAATCCCTGATCTGGTCGTGATCCGCAGGCTGGCGCCCGGCGAGACGATCGACCCCCTGGCAGCGATGAAGTCCGATCAGGCCAACCTGGCCGCCATAGTCACCGGCACGCCGCAAGCCGCGATCCTGACCGGACCGGTTGACCGGATCGAAAACTGGCAGGGCCGCGTCGCCCTGATTGCGGCTCAGGCATCGGGCAATGGTCCGAAAGCCTTCCCGGGTGTTCAGCTCAACAGGGTTGCGACGTCCAAGGTAGACGAAACCCGCACCCGGCTGGTCACAGCGCAGGTCAGCCAGACTGTGCTCTTCCTGCTCACCATGTTGCTGGCAGGGATGGTCCTGTCCAACCTGGTCGAGGAGAAGGGCAACAAGATCATCGAAGTGTTGGCTGCCGCAGTTCCGATGGATGCGGTTTTTCTTGGCAAGCTATTCGCCATGCTGGCCGTGTCATGGGTCGGCATCGCCGCCTGGGGACTGGCCGGAGGCGTGGTCTGGCTGGCGGCGGGGAACAGCCTGCCCGACTTTCCCGATCCGGCGGTAGGCTGGCCTGCTTTCCTGCTCCTGAGCGTGGTCTATTTTTCGCTCGGCTACCTGCTGCTCGGCTCGCTGTTCCTGGCGATCGGTTCGATGGCCAATACGGTGCGCGAGGTTCAGACCCTGTCGATGCCAGTCACCATGCTGCAGCTGCTGAATTTCTTCTTTGCCGGCTTTGCCATGGCGCGGACGGGAACCTGGGTGGAAACAGCGGCGATGGCGATTCCGTTCTCCTCACCCTTCATGATGCTGGCCAAGGCAGCGCAGCATGAAGGCCTGCCGATCCATGGACTTTTGATTGCATGGCAGGTCATCTGCGTAGCCCTGTTCGTCCGGGCCGGCGCCACCTTGTTCAAGCGGCGCGTGATGAAAAGCGGTCCTGCGGTAGGGGCAAGGCGTGGCTGGCTTCGCCGCTTTTCTACCTAACCTGCAGTGGCTGCAATTCACCGAGACACTATTGACATTTCGGTAAATTAGGCCGGATAAGTCTAGCCAGGGAACGCATTAGCAAGATGCGCGAATTGGAGAGAGAAGATGGCCACGCAGGCAGCCAGTCCGGAAAAGTTCATCTACCGCACGTCGCCCACGGCTTCCGAGGCGTTTGAAGGCTGGCTGAAAGAGCATGGCCAGGAACTGCCCAGGCACACCCACCCGTGGGACGTGTCGCGCTCCGACATCTATGTCGAAGACCGCTGGCAGCCGATCTTTGCCGAAATGCGGGCGAAGGAGCCAGTCAATTACGTGCCCGAATCGCCCTATGGGCCGTACTGGAACATCGTCAGCTCCAAGGCGATCCAGCATGTCGAGGCCCTGCCGGAACTCTATTCCTCGTCGTGGCAGTACGGCGGCATCACGATCAGCGAACCGCCCAAGGACGTGACCGAAGAACAACTGGCAGAGCGCCGCCTGCCCATGTTCATTGCCATGGACCGGCCCGAACATACCGGCCAGCGCCGCACGGTTGCACCGGCCTTTACCCCCGGCGAGATCGAGAAGATGGCCGAGGAAGTGCGCGCCCGCACGGCCGCAACGCTCGATTCGCTGCCGTTCGGCCAGCAGTTTGACTGGGTCGACAAGGTTTCGGTCGAACTGACCACGGGCATGCTGGCAATCCTGTTCGGCTTTCCGTGGGAAGACCGCCGCCTCCTGACCTTCTGGTCGGACTGGGCTGGCGACGTGGAACTGGGCCTGGCCCGTGAACTGAACGATACGCGCTGGGAAATCCTGCGCGAGATGGCGCAGTATTTCCAGACGCTGTGGATGGACCGGATGGGCAAGCCGCCGCAGCGCGACCTCATCTCGATGATGATCCATTCCGATGCGATGAACCAGATGAGCCCGCAGGAATTCATGGGCAACCTGATCCTGCTGATCGTGGGCGGCAATGACACCACCCGCAACACCATGTCGGGCATCGCCCATGCGCTGCATTCCTTCCCGGACCAGCGCGCCCTGTTCGAAGCTGATCCCAGCGTGATCCCGAATGCGGTGCAGGAAATCATCCGGTTCCAGACCCCGCTGGCCCATATGCGCCGCACGGCGACCGCCGATGCGGAACTGTTCGGCCACCAGATCAAGAAGGGCGACAAGCTGGTCCTGTGGTACATCTCGGCCAACCGGGACGAGGAAGTCTTCACCGATCCGGACAAGGTGATCCTGAACCGCGAAAATGCGCGGCGGCACCTGTCGTTTGGCTATGGCATCCACCGCTGCGTCGGTGCGCGCCTGGCCGAACTGCAACTCAAGATCCTGATGGAAGAGATGCACAAGCGCCGGATGCGGGTGAACGTCACCGGCAAGGTCGAACGCGTCCGTGCCAATTTCGTCCACGGCTTCCGCAAGATGGAAGTAACCCTGGAAAAGTTCTGAGATCAAACTGCCCGCGTCGCAAGGCAATGCCGGAACGCGGGCAGTTTCAAGACATTGCCAGCCTGAATTCCGGGGGCTTTACCGGTTGAATTCTAAGGCTCGGAAAGTTGCCTAACATCTGTTTGGCAGTTCGTATTTCCTGCGAAGCCGCCAAGACGCTACGGTAAAGTGCAGATGAAGGGATTCGTTTAATACTAGTACTACAGTTGCATTTGCAGTCGCTTTCTGATTCTCTGCGCGTGGTCAGCG
>CAZLPK010000054.1:0-15313 GCA_964561375.1 uncultured Novosphingobium sp. | reverse complement strand
AGATGGAAGTCGTCCGTGACCGGAACGACAATGCCATCATCATCTGCTCGATCGAAAACGTCGATCCGATGGGCGTCCACACCGGGGACTCGATCACGGTCGCCCCGGCGCTGACCCTGACCGACAAGGAATACCAGATCATGCGCTCGGCCAGCATTGCCGTGCTGCGTGAGATCGGTGTGGAAACCGGCGGTTCGAACGTCCAGTTCGCGGTCAATCCCAAGGATGGCCGCCTGATCGTCATCGAAATGAACCCGCGCGTGTCGCGCTCCTCGGCGCTGGCTTCGAAGGCCACCGGCTTCCCGATTGCCCGCGTCGCGGCCAAGCTGGCAGTCGGCTACACGCTGGACGAGCTGACCAACGAGATCACCGGCGCGACCCCGGCCAGCTTTGAGCCGAGCATCGACTACGTCGTTACCAAGATCCCGCGCTTTGCCTTTGAAAAGTTCAAGGGCTCCGAACCGCTGCTTTCGACCGCGATGAAGTCGGTCGGCGAAGTCATGGCGATTGGCCGCAACTTCAAGGAATCGGTCCAGAAGGCCCTGCGCGGTCTGGAAACCGGGCTCGACGGGTTCAACCGCGTCATGCACCTCGAAGGCGCGGGCCGCGATGCCGTCACCGCTGCCCTGTCGCGGCAGACGCCGGACCGCCTGCTGATCGTTGCGCAAGCCTTCCGCGAAGGCTTCACGGTTGAGGAAGTTCAGGCGATCACCCATTTCGATCCCTGGTTCCTGCGCCACATCGCCGAAATCATCGCCGAGGAAGCGGCGATTATGGAAAACGGTCTGCCGACTGATGCGGCAGGTCTGCGCCGGCTCAAGGCCATGGGCTTTTCCGACAAGCGTCTGTCGATCCTGGCCGTGCGCGGGATTCACGTGGCCGGCGGGTTGGGTGAAACCGTGGCCGCGCGCCGTTCCGGCCTGCTCCACGATGCGCTGAAGGCCATGGCCGGGGCGACGACCGAGGAAGAGGTCCGCGCCCTGCGTGAAAAGCTGGGTGTCCATCCGGTATTCAAGCGGATCGACAGCTGCGCGGCCGAATTCGAAGCCGTCACGCCCTATATGTATTCGACTTACGAAGGCCCGCTGTTCGGTGAGCCGGAGTGCGAAGCTGCGCCGAGCGACCGCAAGAAGATCGTGATCCTTGGTGGCGGTCCCAACCGGATCGGGCAGGGGATCGAGTTCGACTATTGCTGCTGCCACGCCTGCTTCGCGCTGGAAGAGGTTGGCTACGAAACGATCATGATCAACTGCAACCCGGAAACGGTCAGCACCGATTATGACACGTCCGACCGCCTCTACTTCGAGCCTCTGACCGGCGAAGACGTGCTGGAAATCCTCCGCACCGAGCAGAAGAACGGTACGCTGGTCGGCGTGATCGTCCAGTTCGGCGGGCAAACCCCGCTCAAGCTGGCGCAGACGCTGGAAGATGCGGGCATCCCGATCCTGGGCACTTCGCCCGACGCGATTGACCTTGCCGAAGACCGCGAACGCTTTGCCGCGCTGGTCAACAAGCTGGGCCTGAAGCAGCCGGCCAACGGCATTGCCCGCAGCCGCGATGAAGCCGTCGCTGTCGCTAACCGCATCGGCTATCCGGTGCTGATGCGCCCCAGCTATGTGCTGGGTGGTCGCGCCATGGAAATCGTCGATTCCGAAGCGCAGCTGGATGACTACATCAACACGGCCGTTTCGGTGTCGGGCGATAGCCCGGTCCTGATCGACCAGTACCTGCGCGATGCGATTGAGTGCGATGTTGACGCACTGTGCGACGGTGAAAAGGTCGTCGTCGCTGGGGTGATGCAGCACATCGAAGAGGCTGGGATTCACTCGGGCGACAGCGCCTGCACCCTGCCGCCTTACAGCCTTCCCACTGAAATCATTGCCGAAATGGAGCGTCAGGCCGAGGCTCTGGCCCTTGCGCTGGGCGTCAAGGGGCTGATAAACATTCAGTTCGCGGTCAAGGACGGCGAGGTTTACCTGATCGAAGTGAACCCGCGCGCAAGCCGCACGGTGCCTTTCGTTGCCAAGGCAATCGGCCAGCCGGTCGCGAAGATCGCGGCCCGCGTCATGGCCGGGGAAAAGCTCGACAGCTTCCCGCCGTTCAAGCGCGAGTTCGATTACATGGCGGTCAAGGAAGCGGTGTTCCCGTTTGCGCGCTTCCCCGGTGTCGATCCGGTGCTTTCGCCGGAAATGAAATCGACCGGCGAAGTCATGGGGATCGACGACAGCTTTGCCGTGGCCTTCGCCAAGAGCCAGCTGGGCGCCGGTGCGCGTCTGCCGGAAGGCGGGGTGGCCTTCGTTTCGGTCAAGGATACCGACAAGCCGGTGATCCTGCCTGCGGTGAAGGAGTTGATCGAACTGGGCTTCAAGGTGATCGCGACCGGCGGTACGCAGCGCTTCCTGGCCGATGCCGGGCTGCCGGTGGAACTGGTCAACAAGGTGGCCGAAGGGCGTCCGCATATCGTTGACCGGATCATCGACGGCGATGTGAGCCTGATCTTCAACACCACCGAAGGTTGGCAAAGCCTGAAGGACTCTCAGTCGATCCGCGCTTCGGCGCTGCACAGCAAGGTGCCTTACTACACCACGGCGGCCGCTTCGGTCGCTGCGGCGCAGGGCATTGCTGCACTGCGGCAGACCAAGCTTGAAGTGTGTTCGTTGCAGGACTATTATAGCCGCTGAACAATCGCGCTCTCCCCACATCGCGACTGGCCTGATCCGTAGCCGCCATCGGCACGGAGCAGCGTTCTAGTCGCCAGGGTGGGAGCTGCAGGAGGACGAGTTACGATGGCAAGTGTCGAAAAGCTGCCGATGCTGGCGGAAGGCTATGAACGCCTGATTGCCGAGCTGAAGGCGCTGCGGGAAGAGCGCCCGAAGATCGTTGACGCGATCGAAGAAGCGCGCGCCCATGGCGACCTGTCGGAAAATGCCGAATATCACGCGGCAAAGGAGCGTCAGGGCCAGGTTGAGGCTTCGATTGCCGATCTGGAAGACAAGGTCAGTCGCGCCCAGATCGTCGATCCGACGACGCTGTCGGGTGACAAGATCATTTTCGGCGCCACCGTGACGCTGCTGGATGATGACGATAAGCCGGTGAAGTACCAGATTGTCGGTCCGTACGAGGCAGACGCCAAGCTGGGTCGGATCAGCTATAACTCGCCGCTGGGCCGCGCCCTGATCGGGCGGCGCGTAGAGGACGAGATCGAGGTCTCGGTCCCCGCGGGTGACCGCTTCTACGTGGTCGACAAGATCGAGTTTATCTAAACAAGATTGAGTTCCAGCTAAAAAGAAGGCCCCGGTTTCCCGGGGCCTTTCTTTATCAGCGCTTGAGCATGTCGGGCTGAAGCAGCCGGTGCAGATGCACAATCACGTACTTCATTTCCGCATCGTCGATGGTGCGACGCGCGGCGCTGCGCCAGGCTTCTTCAGCGCTGGCGTAGTCGGGGAACACGCCGACATAGTCCATGTCGGACAGATCAACGAATTCGAGGGTCTGCGGGTCTTTCACGCGCCCGCCGATGACGAGGTGTAGTTTCTGATCGCTCATTGTGGGACCACCTGGGAGGAGAGAAGAAGCGCGCATAATAGCCCGCCCTTCCTAAGGCAAGTCCCACCAAGGTCGTAGCGTCAACTACTTCCTCAGCCGTGCCGCAATTTTCACGGCTTCGGTGGCCAAACGGGCTCCGGTAGTGCGGGCGCTGCGCGAGGCCGTGTCGGCAACTTCACCGACGCGGCGGCGCAGCGGAGCAGTGCCTTCATCCAGCCGGTCCAAGCCTTCGCTGGCCGCTTCACTGGCGCCATCGCGGGCATTCCTGCTCAATGCCAGCGCCAGTTCGGCACCAGCGGCAGCAAGGCCCAGCACGCGCGAGGTGGTTTTCGATCCTGCCCGGCGGGGCAGGAGGGCACCGACCAGCAGACCGGCACCGGCACCTGCCGCCAGAAGCAGCCACGGATGCTGGTGCGCCTTGTCGCGCCAATCATTCGAGCCGTTCACTTCGCCCGGCATTGGATGGGCCGGAACCACCTCAAGCTGTTCGCCTGCCTGATCGAGCTGGTCCTGCGAGGCTTCCATCCGGTCCTTGATCCGCTTCCGCTTTTCGTCGCTCACGCTTCCTGCTCCTCTTGGCTCGGTTGGTCCGCTTCGTCCCCGAATTGTTCATCGCTGCGATCCAGCCAGTTCATCGCCAGTCCGATCAAGGGCTGGCGGAGGAACCACAGGCCCACGGCGCCAGCTACGGCGGCGATGATGCCCTTGCTTTCCTTCGCAATGTCGATCCCCTGATCGAGCACGCTGAAGACCTGTTCCTGCACCCGGTCCTTGACCCGGTCAGGGACGCTGCGCGCTGAAAGATCCGCCTTCACGCGGGCCAGCCGTTCATCGAACGATCGGCGCACCGAATTGCGGCTCGCCCGGTCTGCGATCAGGCGCTGCTCGGCATCGGTCACGGCTGCGCTCCTTCGTCAGCCAGCAGGGCGGCAGCACGCTGCCAGCGGCGCAGGGCCATCATCCCGGTCACTCCAGCCAGGAACAGCAGGCCCATCACCACTGCCAGAGTCGCGCCGATCGGTCCGATCAGCGGCGTCAGGATCAGGATCAGCCCCAGCACCAGCGCCATCAGGGCAAAGAACGCTAGGGCGAGGGCGAGGGCGGCCCAGCCGGCCACGCTCTTTGCCGCCTGTCCGGCCACGACGGCGCGGCTTTTCTGGTAAGCAAGTTCGGCTTCAACCAGCGTGCGGCCATCTTCGACCAGCTGGCGGACATCGTCCACCAGCGAGCGTTCGGCCGCTTCATCGGTTACCAGTGGAGGCGCTTCTTCAGCCATGGCCGAGCAGGTTTTCAGGCTCAGGCTTCGTTCGATCCGCCCTTGAACAGGCGCGAGACGAGGAAGCCCGCGACTGCCGCAATGCCAAGGGCAATGCCCGGCTTCTTGCGGACGAATTCCTTGGCATCCTGGCCCAGTTCGGTCAGTTCCTTGGCCTCGATCTTGGCCGCCGTTTCCTGCATTGAGCGGGCTGCGGTGCGCGCATAGTCGCCATATTTTACGCCCAGCTTTTCATCGATCGTAACGGCATTGTCGGCCACGATCTTGCCCAGGCTGGAAAGCGCGTCGCTGGTCTTGGCCTTGCCTTCGTTGGCAAGTGTGCCGGCGCGGTCGCGAGCCTGGCTGGCGAGATCCTTGGCCTCTTCCACCCAGTCACCGCTGCGGGCCGTGATCTGTTCCTTGTAGGCACCGGCCTTGGCCTGGGCATCCTGCGACAGCTTTTGCGTGCGGGTCTGGGCTTCGTTGGCAAGCACCTGAACCCCGGCCTTGGCTTCTTCGATCGCCTTGGCGAACTTGGCCTTGGCTTCACCGGTTGCGGCCATCGGGGCGGCCTTGGGCGTGGCGGGCTTCTTTGCCGCAGCAGGCTTTTTCGCGGCAGTCGTCTTGACGGTTTCCTTGGTGGTCTTGGCCATCGACTTTTTCCTTTCGTAGCCCCCGGTGAGGCCCCTGGCTGATATCTGGTAACGCCCGCCGGCGCGTGCAAGTTCCTTCTATGCGGCTCAAATTACGGCAATGCAACTTGCCTGCCTCGCCTTCGCTGCTAAGGAGCCTCGAACAGCGCAAAAGGAGCATTCCCGCCATGACCGCGATCATCGATATCAATGCCCGTGAAATTCTCGACAGCCGGGGCAACCCGACAGTTGAAGTCGACGTATTGCTGGATGATGGTTCGTTTGGCCGCGCTGCCGTTCCGTCGGGCGCGTCGACCGGTGCTCACGAAGCAGTCGAACTGCGCGATGGCGACAAGAGCCGCTATCTGGGCAAGGGCGTGCTCAAGGCGGTGGAAGCCGTAAACACCGAAATCACCGACGCTCTGCTGGGTTTCGATGCCGAAGATCAGCGCGACATCGACGCGCGCATGATTGAACTGGACGGCACCGAGAACAAGGCTCGTCTGGGTGCGAACGCGATCCTCGGCACTTCGCTGGCCGTGGCCAAGGCTGCCGCCAATGCGCGCGGCCTGCCGCTCTATTCCTATGTCGGCGGCGTTTCGGCCCATGTCCTGCCGGTGCCGATGATGAACATCATCAATGGCGGCGAACATGCCGACAACCCGATCGACTTCCAGGAATTCATGATCATGCCGGTCGGCGCCGGCAGCATTGCCGAAGCCGTTCGCTGGGGCGCGGAAGTATTCCACACTCTGAAGAAGGGCCTGCACGACAAGGGCCTGGCCACCGCCGTGGGCGACGAGGGCGGGTTTGCGCCCAACCTGTCGAGCACGCGCGCCGCGCTGGATTTCGTGATGGAATCGATCGCCAAGGCCGGGTTCAAGCCGGGTGAGGACATCAAGCTGGCGCTGGACTGCGCGGCGACCGAATTCTTCAAGAACGGCAAGTACGAAATCAGCGGCGAGGGCCTGTCGCTCAGCCCGGTCGAAATGGCCGATTACCTGGCTGACCTGTGCGCCGGTTACCCGATCCGCTCGATCGAAGACGGCATGGGCGAAGACGATTTCGAAGGCTGGAAGGCGCTGACCGACAAGATCGGCAACAAGGTTCAGCTGGTTGGTGACGATCTGTTCGTCACCAACCCCAAGCGCCTGACCATGGGCATCGAAAAGGGCCTCGCCAACTCGCTGCTGGTCAAGGTCAACCAGATCGGTTCGCTGTCCGAAACGCTCGACGCAGTGAATATCGCCAACCGCAACGGCTACACCGCCGTCATGTCGCACCGTTCGGGCGAAACTGAAGATGCGACGATTGCCGACCTGGCAGTTGCGACGAACTGCGGCCAGATCAAGACTGGCTCGCTCGCCCGTTCTGACCGGCTTGCCAAGTACAACCAGCTGATTCGCATCGAAGAAGAGCTGGGCGATGCCGCCCACTACGCCGGGGCAGGCGCTTTCGGGCGTCTCGCCTAAGAACCATTGCCAGCCTCTCTCTTGTCGTTTAACCGTTCGTTTAAACGATAAGAGAGAGGAGCCTAATGGGCGATATCCCTTCGCACCCCGCTGCGATCCAGCCGGATTGGCTGACCGATCGACTGCGCGCGGCCGGTGCGCTTACAGATGGCCGCATCACCGCAATTCGCTGGGAGCCGATTGGCACTGGGCAAGTGGGCGATTCAGCGCGCTTTCACCTGACCTATGACCGTGAAGGTGCGGGGCCAGCCACTGTTGCGGGCAAGTTTCCGGCAGAGGACCAGAACAGCCGCGGCACAGCGGCGGCTTTCGGGCTCTATGCCAAGGAAGTCGGCTTTTACCGACAGGTCGCGCCGCACCTTGGCGTGCGCGTGCCGCAGGCGCTGGTGGCAGAGATTGCCGATGATGGCGTCGATTTTGTCCTGATCTTCGAAGACCTCGGTCCGGCGCGCGGTGGCAACCAGCTTGCCTCGTGCTCGTTTGCCGATGCCCAGGCCGGCCTGCGTCAGGCGGCGGCGATTCACGGGCCAAGCTGGAACAATCCCGCGCTGATCGGACTGGACCTGCTGCAGCCGCGCGAAGGCCATGCGGATCAGGTCAAGGCTCTGTATGGCAATGCCCAGGCGATCTTTCGCGAGCGTTATGCCGACAGCCTTGAGCCCGAGCTGATGGCCGTCTGCGAGGAGGTGAACGAGGCGAAAGAGCTTGTATTCGGACGCGAGAGCGCAACGAAGTCGATCGTTCACGGTGATTTCCGGCTTGATAACATGCTGTTCGATATCAAGGGCGGGGCCGAGGATATCGCGGTGCTGGACTGGCAGACCGTCGCCATCGGCAATCCGATGACGGACATCGGCTATTTCATGGGCACCGGCATTGGCGACGAACTGCGCCGGGCGCATGAAGATGAACTGCTTGATCTCTACTGCTCGGAAATGACCAAGCGCGGTGTTTCGATGACCCGCGATGCGATCTGGGATGATTACGTGCTCGGCGCACTTCACGGCATTACCACGGCGGTGTTCAGCGCCGCCTATGTCGAGCGCACCGAGCGCGGCGATGCCAATTTCCTCTCCATGGCCCGGGGCGGCTGCGCATTGGCGCTGCAGCATGGCAGCCTGGCCAAACTGAAAGGTTGATAGAAAATGGTTCTGACCAAAGGCGACGACTATCCGCTGCACCAGACTCCGGAACCGGTGGCCTATGCCGGTACTGACCGCAATTTCTATGACCGGTATTTCTTCAATGGCTATGCCCCGGACGGTTCGGGCTTCTTCGCCGTGGCCCTGGGCATCTATCCGCACCTTAACATTGCCGATGCCCATTTCTCGACCATCCGCGACGGGGTGCAGTACAACCTGCACGCCAGCAAGGAACTGGGGATGGAGCGGCTTGACCTGCAGGTCGGCCCGATCCGCGTCGAAATCATCGAACCGCTGCAAAAGCTGCGCATTGTCGTTGATGGTGAGGGGCTGAAGGCGGACCTGACCTTTACCGGCCGCGCTTTCCCGATTGAGGAGCCGCGCTTTATCCACCGTATCGGCCCGCGCACGTTCATGGACTACACCCGCCTGACCCAGAACGGCCACTATACTGGCTGGATCGAAGTGGACGGCGTGCGAGAGGACTGCGCGCCGGGCACGGCAGGTACTCGCGACCGTTCGTGGGGCGTCCGCCCGGTCGGTTCGCGCGATGAGCAGCCGCATAGCACCGGCGTGGTGCCCGGCTTCTTCTGGCAGTGGACCCCGATCAACTTTCCTGATCGCTCGGTATTCTTCCACGTCAATGCCGATGCCAAGGGCAACAAGTGGAACACCCGTGCCGTCATCGCGCCGGACGGGGCCAATGCCGAGGCGCTGTTCGATACCGATGGCGAAATGGAATCGCCGCTGACCAAGGGCACGCGCTGGCCGGAAAAGGGCACGCTGGTGATCGACGGTCCGGACGGGCCGGAAACGCTGACTTTCGAACCGCTTGGCCGTTTCCAGATGCGCGGTATCGGCTACACCTCACCCAAGTGGGGCCATGGCCTGTGGCATGGCCCGCTGGCGGTGGAGCGTGAAGACTTTGGCCTGATGCAGTGCGATCCGGGCGCGATGGACAACTACCACGTCCAGATCCCCTGCAAGATCGTCAGCGACAAGCATGGCGAAGGCACCGGGGTGTTCGAACAGCTGATTATCGGCCCCTACAAGCCTTATGGGCTCAAGGAGTTCCTTGATCTTGGCTGATGGTCAAAAGGCCTCGCTTTGGGCCAAGTCCGCTACGGTGGCACTTGGCCTGATGGCGGGCCTTATCAGCGGTTGGTACGCGATCACCAGCGGCATGGGCGGGCAGAACTATTCGGGCTGGTACGGAAGTTCCGTCACCGGCTCGACCGATGCCGACCCATGGCTGCGCGCACGCGTCGCAGTGGCGGGGCTTCTGGCGCTGAACAAGGATCAGGCGATCTACTTCACGCGCAAAACCGACGATGCCGGTGAACCGCTGCGCGAAGAATGCCGCTACCGCGTATCGGGCGGCGTTCTGCCGGGGCGGTGGTGGTCAGTTACCGTCTATGCGGCAGACAATTATCTCCCGCTCAATCAGGACGATGCCCTGTCATTCGACACAACCGAAGTGAAGCCGGACACCTCCGGGCGCTGGTCTGCAGTCCTTGCCCCGGTTCGCCCGATAGGCGGTGAGGCTTGGGCCTCGACCAGCAAGGCGGGCAATTTCGACATCACGCTGCGGATCTACCAGCCCAGCAGGCAGGCGCAGCAGGATTTCGCCACGATCCCGATGCCCAGCGTCACTCGGCTTGAGTGCGGAGGCAAGGCATGAAGCGCGCCGTGAAACTTTCCCTGCTGTTCGCTGCCGCCGCGGTGATTGGCCATGTCGGACTGGTCATGGCCACGCCGCACATCCTGATGAATGTCGCGATGCAGCGGATTTCGCAGGATGGAAAGCTGGTCAACCAGTTCTACTTTGCCCCGCGCACAACGCAGGAATCGCGCGGGATCGTGCGGCCTTCACCGGATCTGGCCTATGCCAGCTGCGTCTTTGACCTGGCCGGCGGGCCCTTGCTGATCGAGGCGGCACCCAGTTCCGATCAGGGCTATGTCTCGCTTTCGGTCTTTGCCGGCAATACCGACAATATTGCCGTGTTCGACAGCCAGTCACCGCAGGGGATGCGCTTTGTGCTGGCGCGGAAAGGGCAGCCCGTGCCGCAGGGCGAACGGGTGGTCATCTCGCCCTCGGACAAGGGCGTTGTGCTGGATCGCAGGTTGGCCCCGACTGCGGAACTTTTCGCCGCAGCCGATCAGGCCCGGCGTGCCGACAGGTGTAACCGCCTGGGCAGTTAAACCGCTGCGCCAAGTCGGGCGAGCTGTTCCTCGTTCAGGTTCAGACTGGTTGAGGCACAGAGTTCGCGAACCTGCTCAACGGTAGTTGCGCTGGCGATTGGCGCGCCGATACCCGGTTGCACGCGCAGCCAGGCGAGGGCCACCTGCGCGTGAGTAGCGCCGGTTTCCCGCACCACATCGTCCATCGCGGCCAGCATTGGCCGGCCGCTTTCCAGCAATTCGCCCATGCGCTGCCCGCGCACCGATTTGCCGAGGTCGGCCTCGGTCCGGTACTTGCCAGTAAGAAAGCCCGAGGCAAGGCCGAAGAAAGGCAGCATTGGAATGCCGCGCTTTACGCAAAGCTGCTGCAAGTCAGCGCCATAGGCGTGACGGGCAATCAGATTGTATTCGTTCTGTAGCACGCTGAAGGGGGTAGCGTCTTGAGCGTCGGCTGCTTCCAAGGCTGCGGTCAGACGCTCCGCCGAGAAGTTGGAAGCACCGAGTGAACGCACTTTTCCGCTTCGTACCGTACCATCAAAGGCACTGACGATGTCAGCAATCGCCAGTTCCTCGTAATCGCGATGGGCGTAATAGAGGTCGATGTAGTCCGTCTGCAGCCGCTCTAGCGAGGCATCCAGCGAATCCAGCACGCGCTGAGGCTGGTACAATTCGCTCCCACCCAGCATCCCGGTCTTGGTGTGCAGCGTCATGTCGCTGCGCTTGCCGCTGGCCGCAAACCACTTGCCCAGCACGGTTTCGCTTTCGCCGCCTTTGTGGCCCGGTACCCAGGCTGAATAGACATCGGCCGTGTCGATCATCCGCCCGCCAGCGGCGTGGAAGGCGTCGAGGACGGCGAAACTTGCCTCCTCGTCCGCAGTGAAACCGAATACGTTTCCGCCGAGGACGAGCGGAATTCCGGCAATCGCGGGATGATCGATCATGTGGCCTCCGTCTGGTTCAGTCGCCCTTGAACACCGGCTTGCGCTTTTCGAGGAAGGCGTTGACCGCCTCGGCATTGTCCTTGGTGGCGTGGGCCACGGCCTGCATCGCGGCCGACATCTCCAGAACCTGGCTGATGCTCATGGACTGGGCATCCCAGATCAGGCGCTTGGCCATGCGAACGGCAAAGGACGGGTTGCAGGCGATCCGGGCCGCCATCTTGCGCGCGGCGTCCATCAGTTCGCCATCAGGCACGACCTGGTTGACCAGACCAATCTTCAGCGCTTCGGCGGCATCGATGGTTTCGCCGGTAAGGGTTAGTTCGGCGGCCTTGGCAAAGCCGATGATGCGCTGGATCAGCCACGCACCGCCATCGCCCGGAATGATGCCCAGCTTGACGAAGCTTTCCGCAAATTTCGCGCTTTCACCCGCGACACGCAGGTCGCACATGCAGGCCAGATCAAGGCCTGCGCCAATGGCCGGACCATTGACTGCAGCAATTACCGGCACTTCCAGCGCGGCAAAAGCCAGCGGCAGGCGCTGGATGCCGCTCTTGTAATTGCGGCGGGTCCGCGCGGGCAGGCTGGCGTTGAGGCCGCCTGCATCCGGCTGCATCATCTTGAGATTGCCGCCAGCGGAGAAAGCCGCACCGGCGCCGGTCAGGATTGCGACCCGCACCTTGGGATCGTCTTCCATTTTGGCCAGGGTATCCAGCAGCGCTTCGATCAGGTCGAGGTCCGAAATCGGATTGCGCATTTCCGGACGGTTCAGGGTGATCGTGGCGATGCCATCGGCGTCAAGCGAATAGAGGACGGGGCTGTCCATGATGTGCTCTCTCCAGTGCAGCTATTTGCCATGGCTTTGGCACGCCCGTGGCAGGGCGACAACCATCAAGTCATCCATTGTTCTGCTGTCGGCAGGTTTCCAGCATGTTAGAAAGGACAGGTGGAACAAGCAGGGACTTGCACCGCTTAATCGATCGATTAAAGGCGTGACCATGACTGAGAGCGAAGAGATCATCGAGATCCGTCGTGCCGTTCAGGCACTGTGTGCAGAATTCCCAGCGGAGTACTGGCGGGAAAAAGACCGCGAGCGTGCCTATCCGGGCGAGTTTGTGGATGCCCTGACCAAGGCCGGGTTCCTCGCCGCTCTGATCCCGGAAAGCTACGGCGGTTCGGGCCTCAGCCTCGATGCGGCGGCGGTGATCATGGAGGAAATCCAGGCTGCCGGCTGCAACGGCGCCAGCGCTCACGCGCAGATGTATATCATGAACACCCTGCTGAAGTACGGCAGCGAAGAGCAGAAGGCGAAATACCTGCCGGGGATCGCCAATGGCTCGCTGCGCCTGCAGGCCTTCGGCGTGTCCGAACCGACCAGCGGCACCGATACCCTGTCGCTGCGCACCGTGGCCGTGCGTGATGGCGATCACTATGTGGTCAACGGGCAGAAGATCTGGACCAGCCGCGCCGAATATTCCGACCTCATGCTCCTCCTCGCCCGCACCACGCCGCGCGATCAGGTGGTCAGCAAGACCGAAGGCCTGTCGATCTTCCTCGTCGACATGCGCGAAGTCGTTGGCAAGGGCATGACGATCAAGCCGATCCGCACGATGATGAACCACTCGACCACCGAGGTGTTCTTTGACGACATGCGCATCCCGGCCTCCAGCCTGATCGGCGAGGAAGGGAAGGGCTTCCGCTACATCCTCTCGGGCATGAATGCCGAGCGTATCCTGATCGCGGCAGAGTGCATCGGCGATGCCAAGTGGTTCATCCAGAAGGCGACCGACTATGCCAAGGAACGCGGCGTGTTTGGCCGTCCGATTGGCCGGAACCAGGGCGTCCAGTTCCCCATCGCGCGCTGCTATGCCCAGATGCGTGCGGCGGAACTGATGGTCCACCACGCGGCCCACGTTTATGACGCTGGCGGCAATCCGGGTGAGGAAGCCAACATGGCCAAGCTGCTGGCCAGCGAAGCCAGCTGGGCCGCAGCGGATATGTGCGTGCAAACCCACGGCGGATTCGGCTTTGCCGAGGAATACGACGTGGAGCGCAAGTTCCGCGAGGCGCGGCTCTATACCGTCGCGCCGATCAGCACGAACCTGATCCTGTCCTACCTGTCAGAACACGTGCTGGGCCTGCCGCGCAGCTATTAAGCCAGCGGCAGGGGTAGAGAGGCGGCAGTGGTTTTAACCCGCCGCCTCAGCCAGCCCTGATCAGTCGGCCTGGATCAGCCAGCTTTCAGGCGCTCTGCGTGCCAAGCGACATGCTCGGCCATGAAGGTCGAGATGAAGTAGTAGGAATGGTCATAGCCCGGCTGCATCCGGATCGTGGCCGGGATGCCCGCCTTGCGCGCGGCCATGACCAGCAGGCCGGTTTTCAGCTGCTCGTGCAGGAAATTATCGGCATCACCCTGATCGACCAGCAGATCAGGCAGGCGCGCGCCGTCCTCGATCAGGGCGCAGGCGTCATATTCGCGCCATGCGGCCTTGTCCGGCCCCAGATAGCCGCCCAGCGCCTTTTCCCCCCATGGGCAGTTCAGCGGGCTGACAATCGGTGCGAAAGCGCTGGTTGAGCGGAACTTGCCCGGATTGCGTAGAGAGATGGTCAGCGCACCGTGGCCACCCATCGAGTGGCCGGTGATTCCCTGCCGCGTCATATCGAGAGGAAAATTCTCGGCCACCAGTGCGGGCAGTTCCTGTTCGATATAGCTGCGCATCCGGAAATTCCTGGCCCACGGCTCCTGCGCCGCATCGACATAGAATCCCGCGCCCTTGCCAAAGTCATAGCCTTCATCATCTGCCACATCATCGCCGCGCGGGCTGGTGTCGGGAGCGATGAAGGCAATGCCGTGCTTGGCACAGGCCGCGCGGAATTCGCCTTTCTCGGTCACATTGGCGTGGGTGCAGGTCAGGCCGGACAGATACCACAGCACCGGCAACTTGGCCCCTGGGTCATGATCCGGGACAAAGATCGAAAAGGTCATCGGTGTGCCGGTGACGCTGCTCTGATGGGTATAGACACTCTGTGTGCCGCCGTGGCTGCGATTTGCGCTGATCAGTTCCATGGGCACGGCTTTGCCCGTTGACGCAGGGTCTTGGCAAGTGCGCCTGTCCAAGCGGTAGGGCGCAACCGCCGAATCAGACAGGACGGCGCCCCGGCTTTTCGGAGCGCCGCCCTGATAAAGAGTTCGGTCAGAGTCTAAAACAGTACGGCATAGACCATCCCGTTGACGAGCTTGCCGGTCGGATAGCCGCCATTCCCCTGTCCGGCGATTGAATCGTAATTGTAGGCCACCTGGGCCGTGATCTTTTGCAGCTTTCCGGTGCTGACCCCACTGGTTGGGATCAGGTCGCCCGCGGCACCCCCGCTGGTCTGTTCGGGGCTGGAAACGGCTGCCGGCGTGTCTCCGATCGATTTGATCAAGACGTCAAGGACCACGAATTTGGTCTCCTTGGCATCGCGCCAGCGAATCTGGATCGGTTCCGATGAATTGTCCAACGGGTCGAGCCGTTGGATGCTGAGGCTGTAGGGCGTATCAGCGCCGCAATTGACCGGTCCCCACTCAATCTGCTGCGCGCCGCTGCCACGCGGCGTGCCGCCCTTACGGGCTTGGTCCCGCATGATTTCTTTTGAGAGATGAGGCCCCAGGTTCAGATTGCTGCCGCTGAATGAGCATTTGTCGATAACGGTAAATGTTGCGGTACCGGTCGCTGTGGCAATTCCGGCCTGCGGGGCTGGGCAGTGCGATCAGTGCAGCGGCAATGGCAATCTTGGTCGTGGTCTTAAGCATGTGCTACCCCGTGGCATTGCGCTTTCGATCATAGAATCAATGATCTGAAAGCAGTCCGGCCGGGATAGGCAGCTGTGTTGAATCCAAGGCTGAGCGGGAGCTAGGTGGTTTCAATGTAAACAAATTTTATTTTGATTCAGCATGTTCGTCGCGGCTGTGCCGATTTGCCGCTTTCGCGCCCTTAGGCCTGTCCTGACAATGCCGCGCGGCACGCGAAAACAGCCAGGCGGATACAGTCCTGCCATTAAAAAGTTTAGCGATTTTAGGAAGGGATGGTGGACGCACTAGGGCTCGAACCTAGGACCCGCTGATTAAGAGCTGCAATCAGAGGGTCCTAGCGCATCCGCATGGGTC